>JAJPWY010000031.1 GCA_021205725.1 Clostridiales bacterium | reverse complement strand
TGCCGGGATTTTCCATCAGCAGCTTCATGACGGTGTACTCCACCTGGGTCAGCTTCACCCGCTGGCCGTTTTTCTCCAGCGTCCGGTTCCGGGTGTTGAGCTGGAAGGGGGGCTGACGGATGATCCCGTCGTCGATGGGCACCTCTCCCCCGGTGCGGCGGTAGAGGGCGTCCACCCGGGCGGTGAGCTCCGCCGGAGAGAAGGGCTTGGTCACATAGTCGTCCGCCCCGGTCATCAGGCCCGTGACCTTGTCCATCTCCTGGGTGCGGGCGGTGAGCATGATAATGCCGATCTTCCCGTTGTCCGCCCGGAGACGGCGGCAGACCTCGAACCCGTCCATCCCCGGCAGCATCACGTCCAGCAGCGCCACCCGGATGTCCGGGTTCCGCTTGACCACCTCCAGGGCCTCCTCCCCGCTGGAGGCCTCCAGGGTGTCGTAGCCCGCCCGTTTCAGATTGATGACCACAAAGCTGCGGATGTTGTCCTCATCCTCCAGCACCAGTACCTTTCTCATGCTGCGCCTCCCGTCAAAAAATATCAGTCTCCAGACCAGTCGGTGGTGATGATGTGCAGCTGCTCCAGCACATCCTCCGCCGTCCAGTCGCAAAATTCGTTTTCCGTCTCGTAGAGCTCCACCGAGTAGGTGGCGTCCTCGCTGCCGGTGTCCAGCAAAATCCGCTCTCCCAGCGCCGCCCGCTCCTCCCGGTCGTCTCCGGTGTTCTTGCAGATCGTCATAAACAGCTCTGCGTTCACGTTGTTGAGCACCGTGACCCCGGTGCTCTCGTCCTCCTGGAGCCAGACCCCCGCCTCCTCGTCGGCTTTGGTCAGGGCATAGAACTGGATGCACCGCTCCACCGTCTCCCCGGCGCTGTAGTCGCTGCGCCGCAGGGCGATGTTCCCGTTCCACTCCTCCGGCAGCACCAGATACCATCCGTCGCTGCTGTTGTAGTAGGTGCTGCACGCCACATGGGACTCCCCGCTGATGTCGTACTGCACCCAGGAGACCAGGTAGAAGTTCTCCGACACGGTGACGGAGCCGTCGTCCAGCCGCTCGTAAATGCTGGACAGGGTGGGGATCTCCCACACGCCGTCGTCGTTCAAGTCCTGGTCGGCCACGTAGGTACGGCGGCGGGTGGTGGCGCTGGTGCTGCCGCTCTCGTCCAGGGTGACGTTGACCAGCTCCCCGTTGCGCAGGGCCAGGATGTCGGTGAGCTGGATGCTGGAGCTGGCGGCGCCCGTCTCTGCGTCCACCACGTAGCCGGTCACGTACAGGGCGCTCTCTCCCCCGTACAGGTCTGCGCTGCGCACCCGGTCAATGCTGGCCAGGTCGTAGGACAGCCGGGCCGTGCCCGTCAGCGTCAGGCCCCCGTCGGAGTAGGTGTAATATTCCGCCCGGTTCAGGCTGGTGTCCGAGGTGTCCAGGTAGAGCAGCAGCAGCTCGTCCGTGCCGTCCTCGTTCAAGTCCACCAGGCTGTAGCGGGTGTAGCTCTGGGCAGCCATCAGCTCCACATTGCCCCCCGCCCACACGCTGTAGGCGGACAGGGCGTAGACCCCGGTGGACACCTGCCAGGTGAGGACGATCTCCAGGTTTTCCTCCCCGTCCAGCTGGGCGTAGGTCACGGAGTTGACGGCGCTGCCCTGGCCGGTGATGGTGGTCATGACCTCGTACTCGCCCTCGTCGTTCTGCTGGAACAGATAGACCATCAGGGCGGACTCCTCCGTGTCCCGGAGAAAGGCCACCACCTCGCTGACCCCGTCTCCGTTCAGGTCAACGTCCTGCACCGCCTGGGTGTTGGAGCCGGACAGGGGTGCGGCGTACTCCAGGCCGCTGTCCAGCAGAGACTGGATGGCCTGCTGGAGGCTCTCGTACTCCGAGGACATCTTGGGGAGGGAATACAGCTCGTCCCCGGATTTCAGGCTGCACCCGCTCAGCAGCACCAGCACCGCCGCCAGCAGCGCCGCCAGACCCCTTCTTCGCCTCATGCCGTCACCTCCCGTCAAAAACTGTATTCAACCTGTATTTTAGCACAAACCATGGGAAATTCCTATCCCAATTTTCAATTTTCCCTCTCCCCGGCTCTTGCAATTTCCAACGCCTTTGGATATAATAAGCTCTGCGAGCGGCGCATTTGCCGGTGTGATGGAATTGGTAGACGTAGTGGACTCAAAATCCACCGCTGGCGACAGCGTACCGGTTCGAGTCCGGTCACCGGCATCCCCCTGGGGCAGGCTTTTCGGAGCCTGTCCCCCTTTTTGCCCTCCGTCCCGTCTCTCCCCTCCGGGAACAGGAGCGTGAGGGGGGCTACGCCCTCTCTCTTGGTATTTATTACTCTATTGGTATTTTATAGTGTGTCAATTCCGCCTGCGCAGGCGTTTCCCTGCGCTGGTTTTTTACCTGTGTGGTGGTTTGACCATCCCGGTGGGATGCCTGTACAGGACTTTCCCCGCACAGGGTTTCCCCGTCTCGTCTCCCTCCTGCCCCGGGATGAGAGCGTTATACTCTCTCTTTGGTATTTCTTACTCTTTGTTATTTCTTAGTGTGTCCCTTTCCCGCATTCGGCGGCTGCCGCATCCGGTGTTCTGCCGTTGTGGTGATTTGACCGTACCGGTGTTTTGTCCGTTCCGGTGATTTTCCCGTTCCGGCTCGCCCCCACAGCCTTTCCGGGCTGTCCCCATTATACCTCATCCCCGCCGGGGAGACAATGCAACTTCCCAAAAAGAGCCTCTTTTTTCGCCGCTTTTGGAGGGCTTTTTGCAGGGGGACGCAACAATGCAAAAGGTTCTGGAAGCCGATTTTCGTCTGTCCTGCCCAAAGGGTGGGTATACTGGAGCCGTCCCCCCGCCCCGCTTTTCCCGCTTGTCACCGGAGAAAAAGCGTATTATAATGGGGCCGGGAGACAGTCTCTCCCCATCCTCGCCGCACCCTGCGGCCCTACATCACTGATTTTCCGGGAGGCCGGTTTTTATGTCTGTTGCTCAACTGAAAGGGATGCTCCGTCCCGGCTGCCATGCCCATCTGGTGGGCGTGGGCGGCGTGTCCATGTTCCCTCTGGCGGAGATGCTGCTCCACCGTGGCGTCGTCGTCACCGGCTCGGATGCCAGAGAGTCCGACCACGTGACCCAGCTCCGGGCCCAGGGGGTGGCCGTCACCATCGGCCATCTGCCGCAGTCGGTGCAGGGTGCCGATCTGGTCATCCGCACCGCCGCCGTCCACGACGACAACCCGGAGATCGCCGCCGCCCGGTCTGCCGGTATCCCCGTCTTTGAGCGGGCGGAGGCGTTGGGCGCTCTCATGAGCGACTATGACCACGCCCTCTGCGTCGCCGGAACTCACGGCAAGACCACCACCACCTCCATGTGCGCCCACATCGCTCTGGAGGCCCGGCTGGATCCCTCCATCATGATCGGCGGCAACCTCCCCATCCTGGGCAGCGGCTACCGCATCGGCGGACGGGACACCTTCGTCCTGGAGGCCTGTGAGTACTGCAACTCCTTCCTCTCCTTCCGGCCCACGGTGGCGGTCATCCTCAACGTGGAGGAGGATCACATGGACTTCTTCCACAGCCTGGAGGAGATCCAGACCTCCTTCCGCACCTTCGCCGAGCTGGTGCCGGAGGACGGCTGTGTGGTGGCCAACGCCGACCACCCCACCACCATGGCCACCCTGTACGGCCTGGAGCGGAATCTCATCACCTTCGGTCTGGAGCAGCCCGCCCGGGTCACTGCCCGGAACCTGCTCTTTGAGGAGGGTCTGCCCCAGTTCGACGTCATCTGTGACGGGGCCTTCCTGTGCCATGTGGAGCTGTCCGTCCCCGGACGGCACAACGTCATGAACGCCCTGGCCGCTGCCGCCGCCTGCTGGTTCATGGGGGTCAGCGGAGCCGCCATCGCCGCAGGGCTCCACGCCTACCAGGGAGCCGAGCGCCGGTTCCAGTACCGGGGCCAGGTGAACGGGGCGAAGGTCTACGATGACTACGCCCACCACCCCGGGGAGCTGCACACCCTGTTCTCCATGGCGGAGACCCTGCCCCACAAGCGCATCCTCTGCGCCTTCCAGCCCCACACCTACTCCCGGACGATCGCCTTCTTCGACGGCTTCGTGGAGGAGCTGTCCCGGCCCGACCGGACGGTGCTGATGGAGATTTTCCCCGCCCGGGAGACCAACACCACCGGCATCTCCTCCCGTGACCTGGCAGAGCGCATCCCCGGGGCAATCTACTGCGCCACCCTGGAGGAGACGGAGCAGGCCCTCCGCTCTCTGGCCCAGCCGGGCGACCTGGTGCTCACCGTGGGAGCAGGCGAGCTGAACCGGGTAGCCGGATGGCTGGTGGAGGGGTAAGCGCCTCCCTTCTTCTGACGCTTGCAAAAGGTACAGAGGCCAAAAATCCAAATCACGCAAAAGATACACAGAGAAAGAGAGGTCAGGCTGTCCGTCATGGGCAGCCTGACCTTTGTTATTGTCTGTTCTTGTCGATTCTTGTCTGCTCTTGTCTATTATTGTCTGCTCTTGTCGATTCTTGTCTGTTGTTGTCTGTCGTTGTCTGTTCCTGTCGGTTCTTGTCGGTTCTTGTCTGTCGGCTGAGCCGTCTCAGCCGTTACTTCTTTTTCTTGCGGTCGGCCAGGTAGCCCTTGTAGGCGGCGTACTCCTCCGTCTTGCGGAACTTGCCGACGCCGCGAATCCACAGCACGATGAACACGATGGCGAAGAAGGTGGCGCCACAGGTGATAATCAGGGTTATGTAGATCACGGTGGGCATGGTGACGGTGATGGTGGTGTCCTCGCCCACGCCGTTCATGCCTACGGAGTTGGCGATGGCGTACAGGTCGTGGTGGACGGCCTCCCGCATGGCGGTGACCACCACGGGGTCGTCCTCGTAATCCGGCAGCTGGTCGGTGACGTAGGGCAGCATGGCGTCGTAGATGGAGACGCCTGCCAGAACACCGTCCACGCCGTTGACGTAGTTGACCAGGACGTTGTCGGTGATGACCATGCCGTCACAGCCCCACTCCTCCCGGAGGATGCCGGTGATGAGGCCGTAGTTGCCGCCGGACCAGGTGCAGCCCCAGCGGGTGTAGGCCACCATGACGCCGTTGCCGTTGCCCTCCTCGATGGGGGCCTGATAGGCTTTCAGATAGACCTCACGGGCGGCCTGCTCGTTGACCCAGACGCCCAGGCCCAGACGGTCCTGCTCACAGTCGTTCAGGGCGAAGTGCTTCATCACCACATGGACGCCCTTGGCCTGGATGGCGGCCACCTCATACTGGCTCATCTTGCCGGACAGGAAGCCGTCCTCGGAGTAGTACTCGAAGTTGCGCCCGCCGTAGGGGGTGCGGTGGATGTTGTTGCCGGGGCCGTAGAGACAGGCGATGTCCGCCTCCAGGCAGTTGTTGCCGATGACATTGCCGATCTCGGTCATGATGTCCACGTTGAAGGTGGCGGCCATCACGTCCTCAGAGGTGAAGGCGGTGGCGGCCAGCTGGGTGGCGTCGGAGCCCAGCAGGCTGGCGGTCAGGCCCTGGGGGCCGTTCTCGTCCCGGGTGCCCGGGGCCTGGATGGACTCCACCGGCATGGTCCAGTGGAAGGCGTCGCCGATGAGGCTGACCATTTCGTCAAAGCTCATCTCGTCCAGCAGGTCGTCCCACAGGGGGTCGTCGTAGTCCAGACCGATCATGTCGTACAGGGTCACGCCGTTGTCGGCGTTCAGGGTGGGCATCTCCACGCTGTCGTAGTCGGAGGCGTCGTACTGCACGTCCTGGAGGTCGGCGATGAGGGTGTCGTTCAGGGTGAACTGAATCGTCTCAGAGGGCCAGGTGCCCGTCCAGTCGCTCCGGGAGAGCCAGGTGACCTCCGTGTCGATGCCCTCGTACAGGTTGGGGTCGGCGCAGGAGAGCTGGTTGGTGATCTCGGTGCCGTTGGCGGAGACGGAATAGGTGGTGGTGTCCAGAGCGTCCTCCGTCCAGCCGTAGACCAGGGAGGCGTCCCCGTCGGCGGTCATGCCGTCGGCTACAGTGTAGCCCTTGGCAGCCAGGATGTTGTTCACGGCGTCATGGGCGTCGGTGGCGGCGGTCAGGTAGTAGTCGCCAGCGTCCAGGATGTAGGTGCCCGCCCCGTAGGTGTCGAAGGAGGCGATGTCGCTCTTATTGACGGTGATCTCCAGCGACTCGGACGCGCCGGGGGCCAGAATCTCCGTCTTGCCGAAGCCCACCAGGGAGACGGAGGACTTCTCCACGCCGTTTGCCACGTCGTAGTCGGTGTAGGGGGACTGGACGTAGACCTGGACGGTCTCCTTGCCGGAGTAGGTGTCCCCGGTGTTGGTGACGGTGACGGAGAGGGTGTAGGTGTCCTCACCCTCGTCATAGGTGACGGACATATCGCTATACTGGAAGGTGGTGTAGCTCAGGCCGTAGCCAAAGGGGAAGGCCACGTCGTCGGAGTAGACATACCCCTCCGTGTTGCCGGTGCCCATGACCGCGTCCTCATAGCGGGTCTCGTAGTACTTGTAACCCACGTAGATACCCTCCTGATAGATCGTATAGGTATCTGCGCTGTCGGGGATGGCGCTGGTGTCGCCGCTGTAGGTCACAGGGGTGAAGTTGGCCATGGCAGGGGAGGAGTAGTTGTCGTAGCAGTAGGTGTCCACCAGGCTGCCGGAGGGGTTCACGTCGCCGGACAAAATCTCGGCCACGGCGTTGATGCCGGTGATGCCCACGTCGCCGATCCACAGACAGGCGTCCACGCCGTACTCGTTGTCCTTCAGGAAGTCCACCTGGAGGGCGTTGGCGGAGTTGATGAGGACGATGATCTTGTCGATGGTCCCCGCCTCCTTCATGGCGGCGATCTGGGACATCATCTCTTTCTCGTTGTCGTCCAGCGCCAGGTAGTTGGTGCTCTCATACTCCAGGTCCGCGCCCTCGCCGCCAATCCGGGAGAGGACCACGATAGCGGCGTCGCCGTAGCTGGACACCGAGTCGATGACCTCGTCGGTGTAGGCGCTCCAGGGGGCCTCATAGATGGAGGCGCTGGCGGTGCTGACCATGCTGGTGGACGGCCGGGCGTACTCCGCACCGGCTCCCTCGGTGTAGAAGCTCCAAAGGGTATCGTTCACCGAGAAGCCCGCCTTCTCCAGAGCGGTTTTCAGGGTGTCGGCGCTGGAGGCGTCGATGTTGCCGGAGCCGGTGCCGCCGTAGACCAGGTTCACCGACGAGGTGGAGAAGCAGCTCACCGCCGCCCCGGAGTCCAGAGGCAGGGCGTTGTTCTCGTTCATCAGCAGGGCCGCGCCCTCAGCCTCTACCAGCTGGCACAGCTCCTCGCCGTAGTCCGTCATCTCCTCCACGGAGTCGAAGTCGCTGGTGAAGTAGACGGCGCTGTCGTCCTCGTTCTCCAGCTCCCAGAAGGTGCCGCCCACATAGGCCGCCACCGTGTTGTCGAAGATGGAGAGGACGATGTAGACCGGGCCCATGATGACAGCAAGGACGATACAGAGGATGCTCAGGCCCTTAAAGGGGCGGATGGATCTGCGCTTGGCCTTTTTATAGGCCTTTTTCAGCGCTTTCTTTTTTGCTTTTTCCTCGTTCACAGGGGTTCCTCCTTTAAATAAAGAGATGGGTTGGCGCAGGCAGAAAAGCGGGAGGCGAGTCCAATCCGGCACCCTCCCTGATGCAGATATGCCTCCCATTTTCTGACATTGTCACCATTATAACACAGTTCGAATGAAAAAACAAGGATAATCCCTTTGATTTTGTCAAAAGTTATTTCTTGTCCCCTCTCCCCTCACTGTGGGCCGCCGTCCTTCACCACATCTGCGAACTGCCCTCCCACCAGCGCCGCCAGATCTCCGGGGGACAGGATCACCTGGACGCCGATTTTCCCGGCGGAGACGGCGATCTCCTCCAGCTCCTCCGCCCGGGCGTGGAAGGTGGTAAAAAACGCCTTCTTCATGCCCACCGGACTGCATCCGCCCCGGACGTAGCCGGTCAGGGGCAGCAGCTCCTTCACATGGAGCATGGCCACGGACTTCTCCCCTACCGCCCGGGCCGCCTTTTTCAGGTCGAGCTCCGCCTCTACCGGGATGTCGAACACATAGTACTGACCGCTGGCCCCCCGGGTCACCAGCGTCTTGTAGACCGTCTCGGGATCCTGTCCCAGCAGCCGGGCCACCTCAGCCCCGTCCACCGCCTCGTCCCCGTGGGGGTAGGTCTGCACCCGGTAGGGGATTTTGCTCCGGTCTAAGATACGCATGACGTTGGTCTTTTCCGCCTTGTTTTTCATGTTGTTTCACCTCATTCCAAGCATAGCACACCCCCTGCTCTCCCGCAAGGGAGAACCTCGCCGCCGCTCCGCTTCTTTCCTTCGCCCCCTCTTGAAAGAGCGCTCTTTTTATGATATCCTTACAAAAGAAAAACAACTCATCCCCCGGAGGGATGGGAATTCAGGAAAGGGGCCGTGTATCGACCATGAAGCCTGTCATCGTCATCGGGCACAAGAACCCGGATACCGATTCCATCTGTTCCGCCATCTGCTACGCCCATCTCAAGCAGACCATCACCGGCAACGAGTACATCCCCTGCCGGGCGGGACAGGTCAACAGCGAGACCCATTTCGTCTTAGAGCGCTTCGGGGTAGACCCGCCGAAATATGTGGAGTCTCTGGAGCCCCGCATCTCCGACGTGCAATACCGCCATGTGGACGGCATCAGCGCCCACCTGTCCCTGAAACGGGCCTGGGAGTATATGCGGGACAACAACGTCCAGACCCTGCCGGTGGTCAACAGCTACAACCAGCTCCGGGGCATCCTGACCCTGGGAGACGTGGCCCGGTTCTACATGCAGGATCAGGGGGCCAACGCCCTGGCAGAGGCGGAGACCAGCTATCACAACATCGTGGACGCCCTCTCCGGCGAGCTGGTGGTGGGCGACCCGGAGAGCCACTTCACCCAGGGCAACGTGGTGGTGGCCGCCGCCAATCCGGACGTGATGGAGGATTACATCCACGAGCACGACATGGTCATCCTGGGCAACCGCTATGAGTCCCAGCTCTGCTCCATCGAGATGAAGGCGGGCTGCATCGTGGTGGGCCTGGGGGCCAAGGTGTCCAAGACCATCCAAAAGCTGGCCCGGGAGGGCGGCTGCTCCGTCATCGCCTCGCCCCTGGACACCTACACCTGCTCCAAGCTCATCAACCAGGCAGTCCCCGTGCGCCACATCATGCGCACCAAGGGCCTGGTCACCTTCCGCACCGACGACCTGGTCAGCGAGGTCAAGACCGCCGTCTCCAAAAAGCGCATCCGCTATTTCCCCATCCTGGACGCCGACGGCAACTATGTGGGCCTGCTGTCCCAGCGGAACCTGCTGGACATGGAAAAGCAGCAGGTGGTGCTGGTGGATCACAACGAGAAGGATCAGGCGGTGGACGGCATCCGCTCCGCCGAGGTCATCGAGATTATCGACCACCACCGCATCGACGCCGTGGAGACCTCCAGCCCCATTTACTTCCGCAACCAGCCCCTGGGCTGCACCGCCACCATCATCGCCCTCATGTACCAGGAGAACAACGTGGAGATCACCCCCACCATCGCCGGGCTGCTCTGCTCCGCCATCCTGTCGGATACCCTCATGTTCCGCTCCCCCACCTGCACCTTTGTGGACAAGCAGATCGCCCAAATGCTGGCGGGCATCGCAGACATCGACATCACCGAGCACGCCACCGCCATGTTCAACGCCGGTTCCTCCCTGGGGGGCAAGACGGCGGACGAGATCTTCCACATCGACTACAAGCGCTTCACCGTGGAGGACACCACCCTGGCCGTCTCCCAGGTCACCAGCGTCAGCCACACCGAGCTGGCCCGGCTCAAGGAGGAGATGATCCCCTATCTGAAATCCGTCCTCCCCTCCTCCGGGCTGGATATGCTGTTCCTCATGCTGACCAACATCATCGAGGAGAGCACCGAGCTGCTCTTTGTGGGCAAGGGAGCGGACGACGTGGTGCGGGCCGCCTTCCATACGGAGTGCGAGGCCAACTCCATCACCCTCCCCGGGGTGGTCAGCCGGAAAAAGCAGATGGTGCAGCCCCTCTCCGCCGCCATTGAAAACGCCGCCCTGGTGTGAGCGTCCATCCGTTCACAACTTATTCAAAATTCGTTTCCAATTCCTTCACCCTTTTTCCCGCCTGCAGGGGTAAGATAACACCGTAAGCAGCAAACATTTTCTTTCCTTTTATCCTCCTATCTCCTAAAATAGCTTTCTCCCCAATCTCTTTCTTTTCTCTCTCAAAGCAGGGCCGCACCGGTACGCCGGTGCGGTTCTGTCTTTGTTTTGCAAACGGCTTCTCTCCAGGGATTGCCGATTGTCAACTTTCTGTCCTTTTGGTGTAAAGCTTTTTCAAAATCTATTGACGAAAGGGGGAAAAAGGGTTAAAATGACAATGGTATCATTCTACAAAGCGGCGGCATCTGTCGCCTGATTTCAGGGTGATACGCATGCTATGGAAGGCACTTCTGAAAACGAACCGGGCTGTTCAGGATCGTTTGAAGTGCCTGTCCTGTTCTCAGGCAAGCACCGCACCGTTTCCAGTGGTGCTCTCACTCACAGAAAGGAGGTTCTGCGCTCCCGTTCCGTAAAGCTGTCCCTAATCAAAAACAAGTATCAGCTCTAAGGAGGAATTTCATTGAAGAAAGCAATGGGTAAGCGGCTTCTCTCGCTGCTGCTGGCGCTGATGATGTGTCTCTCCACATTGTCTCTGACCGCATTTGCAGCAGAGGTTGAAGCAGACAACGGCGAAGCCGTTGTCGAGGAAGTCATCGACGAGACCGACGAGGCCGAGGAGGTCGCCGACGACACCGCCGAGGCGGACGAGGTCGCTGACGACACCGCCGACGCTGAGGAGGTCGCCGACGACACCGCCGAGGCGGAGGAGGTCGCTGACGACACCGCCGACGCCGAGGAGGTCACTGACGACACCGCCGAGGCGGACGAGGTCGCCGACGAGGCCGAGGAGGTCGCTGAGGAGACCGCCGAGACCGAGGAGGAGACCACCTCCACCACCGAGACAGGCCAGTTTGTCATCATGTCCACCACCGACGTGCATGGCAAGATCTGGGACACCAACCTGCTCAACGACACCAGCGTAAACAACAGTCTGCTCAACGTCTCCACCGCCGTCACCGAGTATCGGGAGACCTACGGCGAGGAGAACGTCATTCTGCTGGACGCAGGCGACCTGTACCAGGGCACTCCTGTCTCCACCTATCAGATCTCTGTGTACACCCAGTACATCAACGGGGCCACGGAGAACATCGAGTCCATGTATCTCATCAACCCCACCGCCATGTCTATGGTCTACATCGGGTATGACGCGCTCATCCTGGGCAACCACGAGTTCAACTACTCCTGGAACACCATGAGCGACATCTACGATTACCTGGAGAGCAACGGGGTGCCCATCATCGTGGCCAACCTCTATTATGAGTCCACCGGTGAGCGGGTGTTCCAGCCCTATCTGCTCAAGACCGTCGAGGTGGGCGGCCAGGAGGTCACCATCGGCATCATCGGCCTGGAGAACACCGACTGCACCCGTTGGGATGTAGAGGACAACTATCCCGGCATGATCTTCTCCGCTCCCGACAACCCCAGCCTCGACCTGGCCGTTGAGGTGCAGAGCGTGCAGGACGAGTGGGCAGCGGCCGGCATCGACCCTGACTTCGTCATCGTCTGCTACCACGGCGCACTGGGCGACGGCGGCGACACCGTGACCTATGCCGAGACCACCGAGAACCAGGTGCTCCACATCATCCAGAACACCACCGGCATCGACATGGTCATCTCCGGCCACGACCACTCCACCTCCTACTCCAACAACAGCTATCAGAACGCTGACGGTGAGGACGTGCTGGTGGTCAACGGCGGCGGCACCACCCTGACCGCCTCCGTCTGGAACGTCACCGTGGACACCGTCACCGGCGAGACCTCCGTCTCCGTGGACGAGACCACCGCTCTGGACGTCTCCGACGACGAGACCGAGGAGACCGCCGAGGTCGAGGAGACCGCCGAGGTCGAGGAGACCGCCGAGGTCGAGGAGACCGCCGACGAGACCGAGGCCGAGACCGAGACCACCGTCACCATCGAGAAGGCCTCCAGCGAGAACCTGACCCTGAGCAGCTATGCCAAGGACGAGACGCTGAAGGCCATGGTGGAGCCCTACGCTGAGGGCGCAGAGGAGTATGTCAACACCTCCGTGGGCATGCTGCTCAACTGGGACGGCCTCTCCAACTCCAACAACCGTTACTATCTGGAGCAGACGGACACGGTGGATCTGATCAACCGGGCCCAGATCGCCGAGGGCAGCGACGGGCTGAACGCCAAGTACAGCTCTGTGGAGGCCCTCAACGAGAAGCTCCAGGAGATGTATGGCTCTGACACCACCAAGCAGTTCACCGAGGACGACCTGGTCAACGGCGAGCTGGTGGTGGATCTGTCCAGCACCTCCATCGTCACCACCTCCTCTCCCTCTGCCGGGGACAGCGAGCTGAGCATGAAGGACATCTACGGCTTCTACAAGTACGACAACTCCCTGTATCTCCTGGCCCTCACCGGCTCCGAGATCAAGGATCTGCTGGAGTACAACGCCTCTGAGCGTATCACCGTCACCTTCAAGAACGGCGAGGCCGTGATATCCGACACCGGCGATTATAACGCCAACTACACCTTCCCCGTCTTCTACGGCCTGAACTACACCATCGACATGGCCCAGGACGAGGGCAGCCGGGTCATCATCGAGGGCTTCTCCAACGGGAAGGAGTTCAGCGAGGACGGCCTGTACATCGTCGCCATCAACAACTATCATCTGGGCAACAGCTACAACGACTGCCTGGGCAAGTACAGCACCTCCGACGCCATCTGGTCTCAGACCGATGACCTGGGCGGCGGCTATGTCCAGGATCTGATCGCCGACTATGTCACCGAGATGACCGAGCTCTACGGCGGCGTCTACGGCACCGACGAGGCGGACAAGAACGGCGAGAGCTCCTGCACCTGGTCTATCACCTACTCCGGCGAGGCGCCCACCGAGTCCACCGTCTCCGACAGCACCACCTATGTGGGCACCCTGACCACCACCCTGTCTGACGGCGACCAGGTCATGATCTACAACCTGGCCAACGACGTGGCGGTCAGCAGCAACTACTACAGCGAGAGCACGCCCACCCTGGCCGTGACCTCCGGCACAGTGGTCGGCTCCAACGTCTATGTGGAGGACGGCGCCGCTGTCTTCACCGTGGGCGTCACCGAGGAGGGCTACTACACCTTCCTGACCGACCAGGGCTATCTCACCTCCAACGCCACCGGCAGCGGTCTGGGCTACACCGATGAGGCCACCGAGTACAGCCTGTGGACGCTGGTAGAAGTCTCTGAGGGCGTCTACTCCGTCAAGAACGTCAACGCCATCTATGGCGGCTACAGCGCTCAGTATCTGGAGTACTACTACAGCAAGTTCACCACCTACGGTGGCGGCTCCTCCGGCGGCACCGCCTTTGAGGTCAGCTTCTACACCGTCCAGACCTCCGGCGTGTCCGTTGACCCGGCTGACCTGGCCGACGGCGACAACCTGGTGATCTACTATCCCAGCGGCGGCACCGTTCTGGGAGTTGCCAGCGGCAGCAAGCTCTCCGCAGTGAACGCCACCCTGGTGGCCACTGAGAGCGGCGGCAGCGTGGTCGTTCCCGAGGACAACGCCGTGATCTTCACCGTGGGCATCACCGAGGACGGCTATTACACCTTCTCCACCAGCGAGGGGTATCTGACCTCCGGCTCCTCCGGCAACAGCCTGACCTTCGTGGAAGAGCTGAGCACCCTGGGCTGCTGGGAGTTTGAGGAGGCCGACGGCGGCTACTTCATCCACAATGTGGGAGCCAACTACAACGGCAGCTACAACCAGTACCTGGAGTACTACTACGGCTTCACCACCTACGGTAAGTCCGCCAGCTCCAGCACAGCTGTCTACACCTTCAACCTGTACAAGGTGGGCGCAGTCGCCTCCTCCGGCGAGGAGGAGTGTTCTGGTCAAGCGTTTTTGTAACATTTATGGCTAAGCATTATTGGATT
>JAJPWY010000065.1 GCA_021205725.1 Clostridiales bacterium | reverse complement strand
CCCCTGAGCCAGGTGGCCACCATCGCCTCCCCCGATCCCCGGCAGCTGACCATCCAGCCCTGGGACAGAACCCTGCTCAAGGCCATTGAGAAGGCCATCAACACCTCCGACCTGGGCATCAATCCCCAGAACGACGGGCGCATCATCCGCCTGTCCTTCCCTCAGCTCACCGAGGAGCGCCGGAAGGATCTGACCAAGCAGGTGCGCAAGTACGGCGAGGCGGGGAAGGTGGCCGTCCGCAACATCCGCCGGGACACCATGGACAAGGTGAAGGGCTCGAAGAAAAAGGGCGAGCTCACCGAGGACGACGTGAAGGATCTGGAGAAGGATGTCCAGAAGCTCACCGACGACTACTGCAAGAAGATCGACAGCCTGACTGCCGAGAAGGAAAAGGAACTGATGAGCGTGTAATCGCTCCGCTGCCAGACGGCAGCAGGAGGAGATTTGCTTTCCTGAATAACTACGATTGGATTGGTAACGCATTATGCCATTGTTCTGGAAATCGCCCCAGGGGACGGATACGGTGGATTTTGACGCATTGCCCCGGCACATTGCCATCATTATGGACGGCAACGGCCGCTGGGCAAAGCAGCGGGGCCTGCCCCGCACCGCCGGACACGCCGCCGGAGCGGAGACCTTTCGTACCATTGCCACCTACGCCAAGGAGATCGGGCTGGACTACCTGACGGTGTACGCCTTCTCCACGGAGAACTGGAAGCGTCCCGCCAACGAGGTGGAGGCCATTATGGGCCTGCTGAAAAAGTACCTCCTGGAGGCCATCGACGAGATGGAGCAGGATCGGGTGAAGATGGCCTTCTTCGGAGATTTGACGCCTCTGACCCCGGAGCTGCGGGCGCTGTGCCAGCGCACCCGGGAGATCTCCACCCACTACGAGGGCTGCCAGGTGAACATCTGCCTGAACTACGGCGGCCGGGACGAGATCACCCGGGCGGCCCGGGCCCTGGCTGCGGAATGTGTCCGGGAGGGGAGAGACCCCGACTCCATCACCGAGACGGACATCTCCGACCGGCTGTACTCCGCCGGTGTGCCCGACCCTGACCTCATCATCCGGCCCAGCGGCGAGATACGCACGTCCAACTTCCTGCTGTGGCAGTCCGCCTATTCCGAGTACTACTTTACCGACGTGCTCTGGCCCGATTTTACCAAAGAGGAGCTTTTGAAAGCCATTTCCGCCTATCAGAAGCGATCCAGACGATTTGGAGGTGTATGAAATGGCAAGCCGATTACTGGTCGCCTGTGTGGGTGTGCCGCTGATTCTGGTCATTATGCTGGCCTGCCCGGTGATCTGCCTGGCGGTGGCGCTGAGTATCCTGGCCGCCATCGGCGCCTATGAGCTGCTGGGAGCCACGGGCTATATCAAGTACCGCTCCATGCTGTACGCCTCCATGGTGATGGCCTTTCTGGTGCCCCTCTGGTTCTATTTTGACTGCAACAGCGCCGCCGGGATGGGCGGGCTGCTGGTCTATCTCATCATCCTGTTCTCGGTGGCCTTCAAGACCAATGAGACGGTGACTCTGGGACACATCGGGGCCTGCCTCATGGGTGCGGTGATCCTGCCCGCCATGCTCTCCGCCTTCCTCCTGCTGGCGGATCTGGAGCATTACCGCTGCTATATCCTCCTGCCCTTCGTCTCCGCCTTTTGCAGCGACGGAGCGGCGCTGTTTGTGGGGATGTTCTTCGGCAAGCGGAAGCTGGCCCCGGTGCTCTCCCCGAAAAAGACGGTGGAGGGCGCCATCGGCGGGGTGCTGGGCTCGGTGCTGGCCTGTATGATCGACGGCATTGTGGTGCGTGTGGCCACGGGGGTGATGCCCAACCTGTGGGTGTTCGTCCTGTACGGTCTGCTGGGCAGCGTGGTGAGCCAGTTCGGAGATCTGGCCTTCTCCTATATCAAGCGGCAGTTCGACATCAAGGACTACGGGAAGCTGTTTTTGGCCCACGGCGGCGTGCTGGATCGGTTTGACAGCGTCCTCTTTTGCGCTCCGCTGACGGCGGCAATGGTGCAGATCCTGCCCTTCTTCCAGTTTGGCTGAACGTTCACCAAAGATTTACAGAAAACCGGTTGACGGAGCGGTATTTTTCTGTCATCGTATCAGACAACTCAAAAAATAAGGAAGTGGAACCAATGGCGACAATTTCTCTGCTGGGCTCCACAGGCTCCATCGGGCGGCAGTCTCTGGATGTGATTGCCGCCTGTGGAATGTCTGTGGGTGCAATTGCGGCCAATTCCAGCGTGGCCCTGCTGGAGGAGCAGGCGAGAAGGTTCCGCCCTCAGCTGGCGGTGGCCTATGACGAGGAGGCGGCGAAGGAGCTGAGGCTCCGCCTGGCGGATACCTCCGTCCGGGTGGCCTCCGGTATGGAGGGCCTCATCGAGGCGGCCACTCTGCCGGAGGCGGACACCGTCATCACCTCGGTGGTGGGGATGATCGGCCTGCGGCCCACCCTGGCCGCCATCGGGGAGAAAAAGCGGATCGCCCTGGCCAACAAGGAGACGCTGGTCTGTGCCGGAGAGCTGGTCATGCGCTCCGCCCGGGAGAGCGGGGCGGAGATCGTGCCGGTGGACTCGGAGCACTCCGCTCTGTTCCAATGCCTGGAGTGCAACCGGGACAGGGGCGAGGTGAAGCGGCTCATCCTGACCGCCTCCGGCGGGCCCTTCTTCGGCAGGAGCCGGGCAGAGCTGGAGCACGTCACCCGGGCCGACGCCTTGAAGCACCCCAACTGGTCTATGGGGGCGAAGATCACCACTGACTCCGCCACCCTGATGAACAAGGGCCTGGAGTTTATCGAGGCCATGCGGCTGTATGATATGCCGCCGGAAAAGATCGCCATCACCGTCCACCGGCAGAGCATCATCCACTCCATGGTGGAATATTGTGACAATGCGGTGCTGGCCCAGATGGGGGTGCCGGATATGCGCCTGCCCATCGAGTACGCATTGACCTATCCCCGGCGCTGTCCGGCGGTGGCGGGGGAGCTGAATCTGCTCCACTGTCCGCCCCTGACCTTTGCCGAGCCGGACTATGACACCTTCCGCTGTCTCCCCCTGGCGCTCCGGGCCGCCCGTCAGCCGGGGAACGCCTGCGCCATCCTCAACGGCGCAAACGAGGCGGCGGTGGCCCTGTTTCTCCAGGACCGTATCCGCTTCCTGGAGATCGCCGACCTGGTGGAGTACGCCATGGACAGCGTCCCCGTGGGCCCGGCGGACACCCTGGAGCAAATTCTGGAGGCGGACGCCGCCGCCCGGGACGCCGTGGCGGAGGGCTTCTCCCGGCGGCAGGCCCTGTAACAGCAGCACATACCCCATTTGGAGGAACCAGCGCATATGTATATCGTCTATGTCATTATCTGTATCATCCTGTTCGGACTGCTCATCGCCGTACACGAGTTCGGACACTTTATCGTCGCCAAAGCGTGCAATGTAAAGGTGAACGAGTTCTCCATCGGCATGGGGCCTCTCATCTGGAAACGGCAGGGGAAGGAGACCCAGTACAGCCTGCGGCTGCTCCCCATCGGCGGCTTCTGCGCCATGGAGGGAGAGGACGGAGACAGCGACGACGAACGGGCGTTCAGCCGGGCGGCGGGCTGGAAGCGATTCCTCATCCTGGTGGCGGGAGCGGCGTTCAACTTTCTCACGGGCCTTGTCATCGTCATCTGCCTGTACGCCTCTGTGACTTCCTATGTCGCCCCGGTGCTCTCCGACTTTGTGGACGGCTTCCCCCTGGAGGGGGAGGACGGCCTGATGGTGGGAGACGAGATCGTGGCCATCAACGGCAGACAGGTGCTGCTCACCAGCGATATCTCCACCATCCTGACCCTGGAGGACGCCGACACGGTGGACGTCACTGTCCGCCGGGACGGGGAGATCCTCGTCCAGGAGGATCTGGCCCTGGTGCCCCGGGAGTATGTGGTGGACGGAGAGACGGTGACGATGTACGGCCTGTACTTCACCACGCAGGAGGCGGGAGTGGCCGACCGGCTCCAGCTAGCCTGGTATACCACGGTGGACTTTGTCCGCAACGTGTTCTGGAGCCTGGAGATGCTGCTGACGGGACAGGCGGGATTCAGCGACCTGTCCGGGCCGGTGGGCATCGTCCAGACCATGAGCGAGGTGGGAGAGGCCTCCGCCACCACAGCGGCGGCCATAGAGAACATCCTCTACTTCTGCGCCTTCATCGCTGTCAACCTGGCGGTGATGAACCTGCTCCCTCTGCCCGCCCTGGACGGAGGCCGGGTGTTCTTCCTGGTGCTCAACGGGCTTTGTACCCTGCTGTTCCGGCGGCAGATCCCCGAGCGGTTTGAGGGAGCCGTCCACTTTGTGGGCCTGGTGCTGCTGCTGATTTTGGCGGGGGCCGTGGCCATCAACGACGTGTATAAAATCATCACATAAGTCTTAGACGCTAAGACGAGAAGGGGCGAGAGAAAAATGACGAAACAGATCATGGTGGGCAATGTCCCGGTAGGGGGCGGCGCGCCGGTAGCGGTCCAGTCCATGTGCTCCACCCATACCGACGACGTGGAGGCGACGGTGGCCCAGATTCATCGGCTGGAGGCCGCAGGCTGCGAGATCGTCCGGGTGGCGGTGCCCGATATGGCGTCGGCCCATGCCATCGGCGCCATTAAAGAGCGCATCTCCATCCCTCTGGTGGTGGATATCCATTTCAACTACCGTCTGGCCCTGGAGTGTATCGCCGCCGGTGCGGACAAGGTGCGCATCAACCCGGGGAACATCGGCGATAAGGAGCGGGTGAAGGCGGTGGCGGACGCCTGCCGTCAGAAGGGCATCCCCATCCGCATTGGGGTCAACGGGGGCAGCCTGGAAAAGCCGCTGCTGGCCAAGTACGGCAAGGTCTGCCCGGAGGCCCTGGTGGAGTCCGCCTTTGGACACATCCGCCTGCTCAACGAGTGCGACTTTGACGACATCTGCGTCTCTCTGAAATCCTCCAGCGTCCCCGTCACCATGGCCGCCTACCGGCTGATGAGCGAGCGGAGCGACTATCCTCTCCACCTGGGCGTCACCGAGGCGGGAACGCCCACCATGGGGGTCATCAAGTCCGCCATGGGCATCGGCGGCCTGCTGGCTATGGGCATCGGCGACACCCTCCGGGTGACGTTGACGGCTGACCCCTGCGAGGAGGTGGTGGCCGCCAAGCGCATTTTGCAGGCCGCCGGTCTCCGGCAGGACGGCCCCAACCTGATCTCCTGCCCCACCTGCGGACGCACCCGCATCGACCTCATCCCCCTGGCAAACCAGGTGGAGGAGCGGCTGAAAACGGTGAACAAGCCCATCACCGTGGCGGTCATGGGCTGCGTGGTCAACGGGCCGGGAGAGGCCTCCGCCGCCGATGTGGGCATCGCCGGAGGCGACGGCATGGGCTTCCTGTTCCGTCATGGGGAGATCATCGGGAAACAGATCCCCGAGGATCGGCTGGTGGACGAGCTGTTTCGGGTGATCGACGAGATGTAAAACGGTGTCTAGAGGGACAGCGGCCGACTGAGCCGCTGTCCTTTTTGCGCTAACGTGGCCGGGATGTCCCCGGCTTCACCGCCGCCACCCCCACCGCCAACAAAACCGGCCCCAGGAGCAGCCCTGCCGCCCCGAACAGCTTGAACCCGGCGTAGAGGGCCAACAGGGAGAGCAGGGGAGAGACCCCGGACTGCCGCCCCAGCAGCCGGGGCTCCAGCACCGAGCGGCACAGGGAGACGGCGAGCCACAGGACGGCCAGCCCGACGCCTGCTTTCACGTCTCCCTGCATCAGGGAGAACCCCGCCCAGGGCAGGAGAAACAGCCCGGTCCCCAGCACGGGCAGGGCGTCCGCCAGGGCGATGAACAGGGCCACCAGCCAGGCACCGGACACCCCCAACAGCCACAGCCCTGCCGCCAGCACCAGCCAGGTGACTGCCATGAGCCGTCCCTGTACCCGGAGCCAGCCCAGCACGCCCTCCCTGCCCTGGCTGACGAGCCTCCGGACGGCGGGGAGCCAGCCCTGGGGCAGCAGGCGCACCAGAGCCGATTTGACCCGCTGCCAGTCGGCGGCGGCGTAAAGGGCGGCCAGGAGGGTGACGCCCAGGGCAAAGAGAGCGCCCGGCAGAGCGGCGGCCCAGCCTGTGGCGGTCTGAGCCAGGGTGGAGGTCATCTGTTCCTCCAGGGCGCTGCCCTGTGTCCGGAGCTGACGGATGAGCCAGGTGGAGGCGTCTCCCAGGAAGAAAGGAAGCCGTGCCGCCAGCGTCTCCAGCCTGTCCCAGAGGGCGTCTGTTCCGGAGAACTGCCCCAGGGCGGCGGGGACGTCCTGCCACAGACGGACGGCGGCCAGGCTGACCAGACAGAGCACCAGCAGAGCGCTGACGGTCAAAACCGTCAGGGCGGCGAGCCATCGGGGGAGATGCTCCGCCAGGCGGGAGACGGGACGGTCTGACCAGGCGGCCAGCAGCAGCGCCGCCCCGAAGGGCAGCAGGATAGCCCGCACCGTGCCGCTGGCTAGCAGGAGCAGCCCCAGCAGCAGGAGCAGCACGGTTTTGGGTAAGTCCCACATGGAATTCATGGCAATCCCCCGCCCTTTCTGTCAAATCGACAAAATGAAAAAACAAGGTTGAAAAGGAATGACCGGTATGATATGATAGGAAACACGCTGAAATGACCGCAATAGACGGACAAATGTTTTTGAAAGGAGCCTCAGAGATGTCCAAGACGCCGAAATACTTTATTGTGGAGGCCCAGGCATTGCCGGAGATCTATCTGAAGGTGGCCAGGGCGAAGCAGGCCCTGGAGCTCCGGGAGGCTACCACCGTCAACGAGGCGGCAAAGCTGGCAGGTATCAGCCGCAGCGCATTCTACAAGTACAAGGATGCGGTGCGGCCCTTCAACGATATGCTCAGCGGGCACATCGTCACCTTCCAGGTGATGCTCCGGGATGAGCCGGGAGTGCTCTCCGCCATCCTGAATATCTTTGCCGCATCCGGAGCAAATATTCTCACCATCAACCAGTCCATCCCTACAGACGGTGTGGCGGCGGTGACGGTGGGGGCGGAGATCTCCGGTATGAAGGACGACCCGGAGGCGCTGGTGCGGGCGCTTGAGGGACAGAACGGCGTGGTCAAGCTGGAAATTCTGGCGGGCTGAGTCAGCCCGATGGCAAAGGAAGAAGGAGTGGAGACATGGTAAACGTAGCGATCCTGGGCTTCGGAACGGTGGGTTCCGGCGTGGCAGAGGTCATTGAGAAGAACGGGCGGCACATCTCGGAGAAGGTGTCCAACCGAATCGCCCTGAAATACATTCTGGACGTGCGGGATTTCCCGGACAGCCCCTTTGCAGACCGGGTAATCCACGACTTCTCCATCATCGAGAACGACCCCACAGTGGGAGTAGTGGTGGAGACCATCGGCGGCGCCACCATCGCCCGGGAGTTCACCCGGCGGGCGCTGATGGCGGGCAAGAGCGTGGTCACCTCCAACAAGGAGCTGGTGGCCACCCACGGCTATGAGATGATGCAGCTGGCCAAGGAGAAGAACGTCTCCTATCTGTTCGAGGCCAGCGTGGGCGGAGGCATCCCCATTTTGAAGCCTATCCGCACCTGCCTGGCGGCCAATGAGCTGACCCAGATCACCGGCATCCTCAACGGCACCACCAACTATATCCTCACCCGGATGATTCGGGCGGGGCTGTCCTTTGAGGACGCCCTGAAGGAGGCCCAGGCCAACGGCTATGCCGAGCGCAATCCCGCCGCCGACATCGAGGGGCAGGACGCCTGCCGGAAGATCTGCATCCTGGCCTCCCTGTCCTTTGGTCGCCAGATCTCTCCGGATCAGGTGCCCACCGAGGGCATCACCTCCATCACCCTGGCCGACGTGGACTATGCCCGGAGCGCCGGGATGAAGATCAAGCTCCTGGGCCGGGCCATCCGCCGGGAGAGCGACGACCGGGTGTGCGCCTACGTAGCCCCCCATCTGGTGTCCGACGAGTCCCCTCTGGCCAATGTGGAGGGGGTGTTCAATGCCATCTCCGTGGTGGGGGACGCCATCGGCGACGTGATGTTCTACGGCCAGGGCGCAGGCAAAATGCCCACCGCCTCCGCCGTGGTTGGCGATGTGATGGACGCCGCCAAGCATATGTGCTACCTCAAGAGCAACTGCTGGGAGCAGGGCGGCCCCGACGTGGTCTACTCCGTGGAGGAGGTATCCAGCCGCTGGTATGCCCGGGTGGCCGGGATCGAGCCGGTGGCTCAGGCCCGCCGCCTGACCGCCCAGCAGTCGGAGGAGGAGAGCGCCTGGCTGACGGAGAACTCCATGACCCCGGGCGAGGTGAAGGCGCTGCTCTCCGGCCGGGAGGTCAGGGCCCTCTATCGGGTGCTGGACTGAGGGCACGTTCGGCGGCTGCCGGACATAAAATGACAAAAAGAGTTTGATTTGAAGATTGGGAGGGACCCATCTCTATGGGACTGATCGTTCAGAAATTCGGCGGCACCTCTGTCGCCAACGCCGAGCGCATCCGCAATGTGGCTCGTATCATCACAGAGACCTATCAGGCGGGCAACGACGTGGTGGCCGTCCTGTCCGCCCAGGGAGACACCACCGACGACCTGCTGGAAAAGGCGGCGGAGATCAACCCCCGTGCCTCCAAGCGGGAGATGGATATGCTCCTGTCCACCGGAGAGCAGGTCTCCATCTCCCTGTGCGCCATGGCAATCGAGGCTCTGGGCTTCCCGGTGATCTCTCTCACCGGCTGGCAGGTGGGGATGAAGACCAACCGGAATTACGGGGACGCCCGCATCACCCGCATCGACAAGGAGCGCCTGGCCGCCGAGCTGGGCCAGCGGAAGATCGTCCTGGTGGCGGGCTTCCAGGGCATCAACCGGTTTGACGATGTGACCACCCTGGGTCGTGGAGGCTCCGACACCTCCGCCGTGGCCCTGGCCGCCGTACTCCATGCTGACCTCTGCCAGATCTACACCGACGTGGACGGCGTCTACACCGCCGATCCCCGGCTGGTCAGCGACGCCAAAAAGCTGGACGAGATCACCTACGACGAGATGCTGGAGCTGGCGACCCTGGGGGCCCAGGTGCTCCACAACCGTTCGGTGGAGATGGCGAAGAAGTACAAAGTGAACCTGGAGGTGCTCTCCAGTTTTTCCGGGAATCCCGGTACCAAAGTCAAGGAGGTCGTCAAAACCATGGAAAAGTCTCACATCAGCGGTGTGGCTAAGGATAAAAATATCGCTCGTCTGGCCCTGGTGGGCCTGAGCAACCAGCCCGGCGTGGCCTTCCAGGTCTTCTCTCTGCTGGCCCGGGAAAAGATCAACGTGGATATCATCCTCCAGTCCATCGGCCGGGAGGACACCAAGGACATCAGCTTCACCGTGGCCCGGTCCGACCTGGAGCGCGCCCGTGAGATCCTGGAGCGCCACGCCCCCGCCCTGGGCTTCGACCGCATCGAGGTCAACGACCACTGCGCCAAGGTCTCCATCGTGGGCGCCGGCATGATTAACAGCCCCGGCGTGGCCGCCACCATGTTCGAGGCCCTGTATGATGCGGGCATCAACATCAACATGATTTCCACCAGCGAGATCAAGGTCTCCGTTCTGGTGGAGGAGAAGGACGCAGACTACGCCGTCCAGGTCATCCATAACCAGTTCTTCCAGGAGTTTGAGCGCCGCCGCTGAGAAAACGAGGTCGCCTTTGCGCCATTATGTGTCAAGCCCCCGCCCCGGGATAACCGGGACGGGGGCTTCAGTCTGTCAAAAAAATTAATCTGTCAAAAGAAAGACAGGAAAAAAGTTTTGGGAGCCCTCCGCAGGAGTTTTGTTGCTTTAGCAACAAAATAAAGTAAAACATGTCTTTTTAGCCGGGCGTGTACCGGCAAAAAGACACAGGGAGGCGACGACTGTGCGAGCGAAGCGAGTGCGGAGAGGAGCCGCACATTCGAACCAAATGCTTGCATTTGGTTCGAGAGCCTGTCGTAAAACGACAGGCTCAAGCCCCCGCCCCGGGATAACCGGGACGGGGGCTTGACATACTGTCAGGGAGAGCGCCTGACTTACTTCATGCCGTTTTCGTAGGCTTCGATCATCTTCTTGACCATCTGACCGCCTACGGAGCCGGCCTGACGGGAGGTCAGGTCACCGTTGTAGCCCTGCTTCAGGTTGACGCCCACCTCGGAGGCGGCCTCCATCTTGAACTTGTTCAGAGCGTCACGGGCCTCAGGCACCAGGGACTGCTTGCCATTGCTGTTGCTGGACATAAGAACACATCTCCTTCTTTGATTTCATCTCAGACCGCCCGTCTCCGGGCTGTCTGGGTATAGGATGTGCCCATTTGCACCGGCGATACCCGACAAAATTTCCCCCGGGTGCGTATCCTGACCGGAATTGGGAGGGTATGGCAGAAACAGAGAGACATATCGTGAGCCGATAAAAGGTATGGTGAAATGCGCTCCCTGCATACTGAGTCCGGATACGCCCCAAAAGCAGCCTCGGTCGTCATCTGACACAATTCTCCCCGGCTGCCGTGCGACCGGGGAGAATTCGTTTACATTGGCGTGACGATCCGTTATACTAAAGGGCAGAAGGGTGCAGGATAGGTGCGGGCCTGCCCGTTTGGACGCTTACGGGCGACTGCTGCCCGGCCTGGAATCCGGAGATCGGAGCTGTTTTTAAGACCCGTTCGGGACGACACCGGGGCGCACCCACAGAATACCGAAAACAGCACCAGAGGGAGTGAGAAGGTCTTATGAATCAGAAGCTACGTCGGGACGCAGAGACGGTCGCCCGGGCCGCCATCGCTGCGGTCAAGCCGGATGCGGCGGTGAGGGAGGCGTTGCGGGACTTTGTCCCTGCCGGGCGACTGTATCTCTTTGCCGTGGGAAAGGCGGCCTGGCAGATGGCTCAGGCCGCCCTGGAGCTGCCCGGCATCCGGCCGGATGGGGGCATCGTGCTGACGAAATACGGCCATGTGGGGCATCCGCTGAGCGGCATCACATCCCTGGAGGCGGGGCACCCGGTGCCGGACGAGAACTCCTACGCAGGGACTCAGGCCATTCTGGACATGAGCGCAAATCTGCGGGAGGGGGACACGGTGCTGTTCCTCCTCTCCGGCGGCGGCAGCGCCCTGTTTGAGAAGCCCCGCATCGCCCCGGACAGGATGGAGGAGCTCACAAGGCTGCTTCTGGCCTCGGGTGCGGACATCACGGAGATCAACACCATCCGCAAGCGGTTCTCTCAGGTCAAGGGCGGACAGTTCGCCGCCTGGTGCGCTCCGGCCAGGGTGTATACCGTGGTGCTCTCCGATATCCTGGGGGATCCTCTGGACATGATCGCCGGAGGGCCTACAGCGCCGGATACCACCACCGCTGAACAGGCGCTCTCCGTCGCACAAAAATATGGGCTGCCGCTGACGGAGGGGGAGAGGGCGCTTCTAAACGTGGAGCTGCCCAAAAGCCTTCCCAACGCCGAGGCCCATATCATCGGCAGCGTCCGGCAGCTGTGCGGGGCGGCCATGTCCGCCTGTGCTTCCCTGGGATACGAGCCGATCCTGCTGACAGACCGGCTCTCCTGCGAGGCAAGGGAGGCAGGGCGATTCCTGGGCGCCATTGCCGGGAGCCATGCCGCAGACAGGAAAAAACTGGCCTTTCTTGCCGGCGGAGAGACGGTGGTGCATCTCCGCGGCAGCGGACTCGGAGGACGGAATCAGGAGCTGGCCCTGGCTGCGGCGGAGGAGCTGGCGGGGATCTCCAACGTGGCGGTGCTCAGCGTGGGCTCCGACGGCACCGACGGCCCTACCGACGCCGCCGGAGGCTATGTGGATGGGGATACCTGTCAGGCGCTCAACGCCCTCGGCATGGAGATCGGCGCATACCTCGACAACAACGACGCCTACCACGCTTTACAGGCCGTCGATCATCTGGTCATCACCGGCCCTACCGGAACCAACGTGAACGACCTGTCCCTGGCGCTGATCGACGGAGCTGCCGATGAAAGGCACAGAGCCTGAGGGAGAAAAACCGGATTCACTGAATGAGAGGGAACACCGGCTTCAAGGCGGGATAGATCTTCCGGTACTGCTGATACCGGGCCTCGTACCGGGCGGCGATGGCCGGGTCAGGCTCCACGGTATCCACCACCTTCACCAGGGCGTCACAGCAGGCCTCCACCGAGGGATATTCTCCGCAGGCTACGGCGGCCAGCATAGCTCCGCCCATGCCCGGCCCCTGCTCAGAGGCCAGAATGTCCAGGCTGACGTTGAGGACGTTGGCGAAGATCTTCTTCCACAGCGGGCTTTTTGCCCCGCCGCCGCAGATCTTGCTCCGCCGGATGGTGATGCCCAGGCTCCTGGCTACCTCGAAGGAGTCCCGGATGGCGAAGGCGACACCCTCCAGCATGGCCTGGGTCATGTCCGCCCGGGTGGTGTCCATGGTCATGCCCACAAAGGTGCCCCGGGCATTGGTGTCGTTGATGGGGCTGCGCTCTCCCATGAGATAGGGGAGGAAATAGACGTGATTGTTGCCCAGCCTGTCATCGGTGATGGGAGCCTGGTTGGAGGCGTAGTCGCCGGTGCCGATGATGTCCTCCATCCACCACTTGTTGCAGCTGGCGGCGGAGAGCATACAGCCCATCAGGTGATAGTGCCCGTCGGCATGGGCGAAGGAGTGGAGGCTGTTGAACTGATCCACCCCGAACCGGTTGGAGGAGATAAAGATGGTGCCGGAGGTGCCCAGGGAGATGTTGCATTTTCCATCTCCCACGGTGCCGGTGCCCACGGCGGCGGCGGCGTTGTCCCCGGCTCCGGCGGCTACGACCACATCGGGGGAGAGGCCCAGAATGGCGGCCATCTCCGACGTCAGGGTGCCCACCGGTTGATAGCTCTCAAAGATTCGGGCCATCTGCTCCTCCCGGACGCCGCAGATGTCCAGCATCTCCCGGCTCCAGCACTTGTGCTCCACGTCAAAGAGGAGCGTCCCGGAGGCGTCGGACACATCGGTGCAGTGGACACCGGTGAGGCGATAGGCCAGGTAGTCCTTGGGCAGCATGATCTTGTCGATGCGGGCGAACCTCTCCGGCTCATTGCTACGCATCCACAGCAGCTTGGGAGCGGTGAAGCCCGCAAAGGCGATGTTGGCGGTGAGAGCGCTGAGCCTGTCCTTGCCGATGACGTTGTTCAGATAGTCCACCTCTTTGGCGGTGCGGCCGTCGTTCCACAGGATGGCAGGGCGGATGACCTTGTCATTTTTGTCCAGCACCACCAGGCCGTGCATCTGTCCGCCGAAGCTGATGCCCGCCACCTGGCTCCGGTCTACGTCCTGAACCAGGAGCTGGATCCCTGCAATGGTCTGGGCCATCCAGTCCTCCGGGTTTTGCTCCGACCAGCCGGGATGGGGGAAGGAAATCGGGTACTCCCGGGAGACAATGTTGACGATCTTACCGTCCCCCCGCATCAGCAGCAGCTTGACGGCGGAGGTTCCCAGATCAATGCCGATATAGTACATAAGACAGCGCTCCTTTACGTCTGCATGGGTTATTTACTGTAATGCTCAGTGTAGCGCAAACTGCGCAGAACGGCAACGACAATTTTTCGATTTTTGAGTGATTTTGACGAGGCTAACGGGAAAAAGAAATCTGTTCTGAATCCGAAAAAAGAGTTGACAAACCGGGAAACTGCCGCTATAATAACATCTGTTGTTCAGAGTATCTGAGCGCCAGACCGGTGAGGGTATTGCTCAGCCGGGAGCCCAGGCAAATCGGCTCCGCACCCCTGCTTTTCAATTCAATATATAATCATAGCCCATCTGGGGGTATAGCTCAGCTGGGAGAGCGCTTGAATGGCATTCAAGAGGTCAGCGGTTCGATCCCGCTTATCTCCACCAAATTTTAGGCTATGATGTATATAAACCGCCTTCTTCGGAGGGCGGTTTTTGTTATACTTGCATAAAAAACATCCGTTTTTCCGGGGGTGCCATTCAAGCGTCTGCAAGTTGTTTTTTTGTTCTATAATAAATATTGGGGTCAGGTTCAGAGCCTGACTCCAATATTTATTTATTATAGAACCTAATATTTGCCCCTTGGTTATGGTAGCCAGCTATAGGCATGGAACATCTCGTTGCCCAAGATGTTAGAATAGGAGAGTAATGGCCTGACTTATCTTCCATTGCAAATTTTATCAGGCAGGAGATGTACAACATGAACGCAGCAGGTATTGATGTTTCCAGCCAGAAGAGTATGGTCGCCGTCCTCCGGCCCTTTGGGGAGGTGGTAATGCTACCCTTCGAAGTCAGCCACAATGCTCCTTCCTTCTGAAATACCCTCTCCCCATCACGCCACCGCATTGGCGTTGATGCCCTCGATGACCCTGCGGATGCCCAGCCAGACGGTCAGGTCGGTGAAGATCTCCACGATACTCCCCTGGTCGGTAAAGGGCGGCTCCTGCAGGACGGACAAATCCTTCATCAGGCCGTTGTGCACGATGTATTCCACGATCTGGTTCACGAAGTAAATCTGTCGGCTGT
>JAJPWY010000040.1 GCA_021205725.1 Clostridiales bacterium | reverse complement strand
CCTGGCGCTCTGGCAGGCGGCGAACAAATTCCTCCACGCCAAGGAGGTGAACACGGCCACCCTGCCGGACAGCATCAAGGCATGGCGGTCTGAGCTTGCAACGCTGACCGCCGAGCATGACGCTGAATATGAAAAGTTGAAACAGTATCGGAAAGAGGTCAAAGATTTGGATACCGTTCGTCGGCAGGCGGAGAAAGCGATGGAGCCGGAGCAAAGGCAGAAAATAAAGGAAAAGGAATTGTAGTAACGATAGTCAGCATATAGAGTGCAGACGCACTCTGTATGCTGGCTCGAATCTTACATTAATAATAATTTGTGGTGACCTGTCTTTAACTTAGTCAATCAGCTCATATGTACCCGCAAGATGTTTTTAAGGTATCCGTTAGTAACTGGAATATGCGGTGTAGTTAGTAATGATAATTTCTTGACTTCAGGAGATGATATGCTATAATTAGCCAAGCCTGTTGCAACAAGGAGGGTCAGATATGAGTGAGGAAAGTTTGGTATCTTTATTCGGCACGGCAGCAACAATTTTAGCGGTGTTTATCTCGCATCTACTGTCAACTAGCAACCGGAAGAAAGAGTATAAGAAAGCATTATTAGACTATGAGGACAAGCTTGAGCAGAAGTCCCATGTCCTAGCCAAACGAATGACAGTAGAATATGATATTTTCCAAAAGCTGAATTATAAGTGCGAGGAAATAAGCGAGGTAGCTAAGAGACTATGTCCTGGAGATGTGTCAACTCAGATAATTAATTGTAGCTCCATTGCTGGCCTTGAGAAAAATGCTGGCATTAACTTAGAACTCCGCAACAACGAATATAAGCGAAACTGTCGTGATGAATTAGCCCGCAAAATAGGAAATTTGGACTCTGAAATTGCCGTAAGCGAAGCTTTTATTCCGAGAGAATATGCAAAACGTTATTTCGAAACCAAACAGAAGGCAGAGGAGTTTCTGAGAACAATTGATATTATCGTATCTGGAAATGACAGCAACGAAATTCAGGAGGCAGCTTTGGACGCACAGAGCAAATTTGAGGAGCACAGGAAACTAACCTGTCAAGAAATAAACACATATATGCTGGGAACAAAGCGTTCTGCTTAAAGAGAGAGCAAATAAAACGAAGTAAGTAGATCTATCGTACTTTTCCTAATCGTTATAAGGCATCTGATGAAAGTCAGGTGCCTTTTTTGTTGCCCAAATGTTGATGTACATACCGGGAAAGGAGGAGTTTACAGGTATGAATGTGTTTGAAGCGGTCAAACAGTCTGTGACCACCCGGCAGGCTGCGGAGGCCTATGGTATACGGGTGAATCGAAATGGGATGTGCATCTGCCCGTTTCATGATGACAGAACCCCCAGCATGAAGGTTGACCGGCGCTTTCATTGCTTTGGCTGTCAGGCCGATGGGGATGTCATTGATTTTACTGCAAAGCTGTTCGATATGAACAGCAAGGGTGCCGCTGTCAAGCTGGCCGCTGACTTCGGCATCCCCTATGACGTGAACCGTGGCAGAGCTGCACAAGCCAGGGCTGCCCCTGTCAGGCCAAGGCTGTCCCCAGCGCAGCAGGCCAAGCAGGATGAGGACAGATGCTTCCGGGCCTACTGTGATTATCTTCATCTGCTGGAGGACTGGAAAACGGAGTACCGGCCCAGAACGCCAGAGGAAGAACCGGACAGGCGCTTTGTCGAAGCCTGTCAGAGATTGGATTACGTCCGATATGTGCTGGACGACATCCTGCTGACCGGCACAGAGTACGAACGCACTGAATTTGTTGAAGCGCACCGAAAGGAGGTCAAGCGGATTGAACAGAGGCTTGCAGAATCAGCCACCCACGGCACCACCACCTGCACTGGAGACAGTAACCATGACGGAGCTATTCGACACGGCGTTCCCACCCAGGGAGCCGGTGATCGACGGACTACTTTACAGCGGAACTTACCTGTTTGTCGGAGCACCGAAGATAGGTAAGTCTTTTTTTATGGCGCAACTCGCCTTCCATGTGGCAACGGGACTGCCGCTGTGGAATTATCGTGTCAGGAAGGGAGCTGTCCTGTATCTGGCGCTGGAGGACAACTACGCCCGGCTGCAAAGCCGTTTGTCGAAGATGTTTGATGTAGAGAGCGCCGATGATCTCTACCTCTCCATCCGGGCTGAGACGCTGAACGGCGGCCTGGGACAGCAGATCGAGGACTTCACTCGGCAGCATCCGGATACCCAGCTCATCATCGTGGACACCCTGCAAAAGATCCGGGAGGCGACCAGTGAATCCTACAGCTACGCCCTGGATTATGCCATCGTGTCCAGCCTGAAGGAGTTTAGTGACCGGCTCAACATCTGTTTCATGGTCGTTCACCACACCCGGAAGATGGAGTCAGGAGATTCCTTCGATATGATTTCCGGCACCAACGGTCTGCTGGGGGCCGCAGACGGGGCCTTTGTCCTGCAAAAGAAAAAGCGCACTGACAACAGGGCGACGATGGCAGTAGTGGGCAGAGATCAGGAGGACTTGGAGTTGTCCCTCTGCTTCGACCGGGAGCGTTGTCTCTGGGAGTTGGTCAGGCAGGAGACGGAAGCAACCAAAGAACCGGCGGACGAAGTGGTGGTGAAGGTCGCAGCCTTCATGGAGGAACGGGACTGGTGGGGTGGCACTGCCACGGAACTGCTGGAACAGATACCGGAGCTGAAAGTCAAACCCAACGCCCTCACACGGCGGCTGAACGTAAAGGTGTCTGAGCTCTACAATGACTACGGCATCATCTACCGGCAGCGGCCCCGTACCGGCACCGAGCGGGGCTTTACTCTGCTCCACAAATTTGTTGACCCGGATGACAAGCCAGAGGAATGACGATGTTTTCGGAAATCCCCGGTATGTAAATTTGTCGTCATGATCGTCACATCGTCACACGGAAGTAACTTGTGTGCAAAGCCCAACCAGAATAAAAAATTACACTTCGAGGAAAATAACAGTAACAGAGAGGAGTCGTGATAACATTTGGAGATAAATGTACGAGATGATCAAAAAATGGTCGATGTCTGGCTGACGAATGCGGAGAAAAACGATTCGCAGATCCAGGCACAGCTCAAGAAGCTCTATGCGAAGTACAAGGAGAAAAAATATCTGGTGGCGGTCTACCAGTCCGGCAGCCGTGACCTCTATGAGAGCACACTGGCGCTGCTCGCTTACAACAAAAAGCGGGTGGCGGAGCTGGACGTACAACGGGAGAAGCGACAGCGGGCCGCAACGGTGGAACGTTGACTGTTGGCGGGGAGGGGAAATTTCCCTCCCCGCCATTTTGTGGTTGCAATTCACGGAAAAGTAATGTACAATGTTATCTACATAGAGAAATGAAATGCCAGATAAGTAGCAAGGAGGACAGCATGACCGAAACATTTGACATCGCAGGCTACACCCGCATCTCCGTAGACGACGAGCTTGACCGAGACAACATATCCATCGAAAACCAGAAGGCCATCATCCAGGACTTTGTGAAGCAGCGGTTCCCCGGCAGTACGTTGACCTTTTTCGAGGATCGGGATCGCTCCGGCTACACCTTCGAGCAGCGGGAGGGATACCAGGCCATGCGCCGGGGGCTGATGAGCCACAGGTATGACATTCTGGTGGTCAAGGATTTCTCCCGATTTTCCCGCCGCAACAGCCGGGGACTGGTAGAGCTGGAGGACTTGCGGGACGCCGGTGTGCGCATTATCTCCATCGGGGACAGCGTCGATTTCCCCAAAAACGACGACTGGTTGAAGATACAGTTTCAATTCCTCATCAACGAGATGCCGGTGACGGACACCAGCAAGAAGGTGCGCAATGTCATCAAACGCCGCCAGGCGGACGGTCAATGGCTCTGCGCCGCCCCCTACGGCTATATCATCAACAAGCGCAGGGAGTTCGAGATCGTCCCTACAGAGGCGGACATTGTGCGACGCATTTTTGACCTCTACAACAATGCGGGCTGGGGTTATAAGAAGATCGCCAACCACCTCACGAATAAGGGCATCCCCACTCCCCGTATGTCAGAGCAGATGCGGAAGGAGGCACAGGGGGAAACGTACAAGCGCAAAACCAAGTCGGCCTGGGCCATCGTGACAGTGCAGGGGATTCTGGACAACGATTTTTACATTGGCACTCTGCGCCAGGGCAAGTACACCCGGACGAAGATCAACGGCAAAGACGTCCGCCGGGACGATGGGGAGCAGATCGTCATTGAGAACCACCATCAGGCTATCATCGACTACCGCACCTTTGCCACCACCCGTGCTCTCCGGGAGAAGCGCAGCAAGAATAACTACCGGGGCGTGAAGATCAACGACAACGTGTATTCCGGCTTTCTGGAGTGCGGCGACTGCGGCAGTCCCATGTTCGCCATGAGCCGCAGGGACTTGAAAGCCGCCTACACCTGTGGCACCTACCACCGTCGGGGTACAGCGGGATGCACCAGCCACCATATTCGGGTGGACAAGCTGGACGAGCTGCTGAAACTGTATGTCCGGCGGCTCATGGAGCAGTCTGCCGCCATGCTGGAGCAGCTGAACGCCGACCTGAACCGGGAGACGGAGGACGTGACTGAAACGGAACAGTCCGCCGACCATCTGGCCCAGGTGCTGGACGATTTGACCGAGGAGCTGAAGGCCACCAAGCGCCAGCGCATCCGGGACATCATGAAGCACCCGGAGCAGGAACAGCTGTTGGAGGAGACCTATGATGAGCTGGAAACCGACCTGCAACGGAAAATTGAAGGGCTGAACCATCAAATCGACCTGCTGTCTGACAAGCGCAACACCATCCTCCGGGCCAACCGGGTGGCGAAAACGGCTATAGACGTCTTTCGGGACATTCTGGAGAAGGAGCATCTGGAACGCAACGACCTGGAGCTGCTCATCGACCGCATCAAGGTGTATGAAGACCATCTGGAGATTCAGCTCCAGCCGGACATCGACGCCCTGCTCCAGACGGGGAAGATGGAGGGTGCCGTAAATTTTAATCGGGACACGGCAGAAAACGGCCAGGTCACCCTTGTTCAGCGTGCCAAACAGCACGCTGACAAGGTCTACCGTGTCAATGTTATCAGTGACGGCGACCCCCTGGAAATCTACACCGACAAGGACGGCGAGGTGATCTTCAAGAAATACTCCCTGATGGGCGACCTGCAAACGGTGGCAGGGCAGATCTGCGAGACGCTGCACAAGACCACCGGCTGTCCCACCGTTATCACAGACCGGGATACCGTCATCGCCGTCTCCGGCGCACCCCGCCGGGAGCTGAGCGAGCACCGCATCTCCTCTGCCCTGGAGGGCATTATGGAGGGCCGCCAGCTCTATCAATATCACGACGGAGAGACGGAGGTGTCGGTGACAGAGGACGGCATCAGCGGCCTTACCGCTGCCCTGGCCGCTCCCATCCTCAGCGAGGGAGATGTGATGGGCTGCGTGGTGCTGGGCAGCCGGGAACGGGGCAAGGGCCTGGGAGAGACAGAGTACAAGCTTGTGCAGACCATGTCCGGGTTTCTGGGCCGGCATATGGAATCCTGACGGATATTCGGCCCGCTGCCTGGAAGAGACGGCGGGCCGCTTTGACGTTGCAGGGGGGCAATTTTCCTGTGAGCTGGTTCACATAATGACGAAAACTGCCTATTTTTTCGTGTAAAGCTCTTTACACAAGGCATTTTCTGGAGTAAAATAGACTCATAAAGTACGATGAATTCGAGAATAATCAGATGGAGGTGTGATCGGAATGTCTGACTTCACCCGGCGCTTTGATGTTTATAAGGATGAGGAGTGGAATACCCGGGCGATTTTGACCGAGGTGTACCGTTCCCTGGAGGAAAAGGGATATAACCCGATCAACCAGATCGTCGGCTACATCCTGTCAGAAGATCCCACCTATATCACCAACTACAACAACGCCAGAGCATTGATCCGCCGCCTGGATCGGAACGAACTGCTTCAAGAGCTGCTTCGGTACTATCTGGACGTGTGAGCGAGGCAGCCATACAAGGAAAACGTGCGCCGTCAGGCACCCTTAACGGGTGGACGGCGCACGTTTTGCCTACGCACAGCGATTGCGAACATGAAAGAGCTCATACTGGTGAGATATCTGCCAGTATGAGCTCTTCAAAATCGCTTATTCCGCCTCAAAGGCGTCCTTGCCCAGGCCGCAGACGGGGCAGACCCAATCCTCCGGGACATCCTCCCAGGGAGTGCCGGGGGCGACGCCGTTTTCCGGATCGCCTTCGGCGGGGTCATAGACATAACCGCAGGGGCAGACATACTTTTCCATGACGATTTCTCCTTTCAGCGGGTATGCAGCTCAGAAGTACCGCTTGAGCAGGCCCTCAAAGGCCTTGCCGTGACGGGCCTCGTCCCGGGCCATCTCGTGGACGGTGTCGTGGATGGCGTCCAGGCCCAGCTCCTTGGCCTTCTTAGCCAGCTCAAACTTACCGGCGGTGGCGCCATTCTCCGCCTCCACACGGACGGTCAGGTTTTCCTTGGTGGAGTCAGTGAGCACCTCACCCAGCAGCTCGGCGAACTTGGCGGCGTGCTCCGCCTCCTCATAGGCGGCCTTTTCCCAGTACAGGCCGATCTCAGGATAGCCCTCCCGGTGGGCTACCCGGGCCATGGCCAGATACATACCGACCTCGGTGCACTCGCCGGTGAAGTTCTCCCGCAGACCCTGCTTGATCTCCTCCGGGGCGTCCTTGGCCACGCCGACAATGTGCTCAGCGGCCCAGGACTGACCCTCGGCCTGCTCAATGAACTTGGAGCCGGGGCACTTGCAAAGGGGGCAGACAAAGCCCTCAGGCATCTCGCCCTCGTGAACGTAACCGCAGATGGGGCAAACATACTTTTTCATGTTCCGTACCTCCAGAATGCCGGATGACCGGCAAGATTTTTTAATTAGGAATGATTCCTGTTTATATTATATCCGGGGAGAAGCTGTTAGTCAACGATAACCGTATATTTTCGCAAAAATTTTTTATTTTCTCCGTTTTCCCCGGCCAGGGAGGCTCTTTTGCCGCAGTTCGGGAGAAATCCGAAAATTTCACTTGACAAAACCCCGCTGAACCGGTATCATGATGTTTAATTCGTAAATGCAGTGATTGGGAAAAGTAGAGACAGGGTCGGCGGCCCAGAGAGGGCGTGTCTGCTGCAAGCGCCTGCGCCGCCTGTTTCCAAAGTCACCCAGGAGCAGCTGACCGAACGGTTTCCAGTAGGCTCAGCCGGGCGCTCTCCCGTTACAGAGGCAGTGAGTGCATGGAGTCGCTCATGGCGTTTCCATGAATTTAGGTGGTACCACGGAGTGTTCGCTTCGTCCTATGACAGGGGACGGGGCGTTTTCTTTTTTCATTCATACATACACGGAACACAGAAACTGAATTTCGCCAATGGAGGTGTCAAAGACATGACTGGAGCGCAAGCCCTGATCGAGAGTCTGAAACGGGCCGGTGTGGAACATATCTTCGGCTACGCCGGGGCCACCATCTGCTATGCGGTGGATGCCCTGGCCCACGCCCCTGAGATCGGCTATACCCTGGTTCGGACGGAGCAGAACGCAGGCCACATGGCCTCGGGCTATTACCGGGTGACCGGCAAGGTGGGGGTGTGCATGGTCACCTCCGGGCCGGGCGCCACCAACCTGCTCACCGGCATCGCCACCGCCTACATGGATTCTATCCCCATGGTGGCCATCACCGGACAGGTGCCCAGCAACCTGCTGGGACGGGATATCTTCCAGGAGGTGGATATCACCGGCGCTGTGGCCCCCTTCTCCAAGCACAGCTATCTGGTCAAGAACGCCGACGACATCCCCCGCATCGTGGCGGAGGCGTTCCACATCGCCTCCACCGGACGGCCCGGCCCGGTGCTCATCGATCTGCCCAGCGACATTCAGCAGCAGGAGATGACGTGCGAGTATTATTACCCGGAGCAGGTCTCTCTCCGCAGCTACAAGCCCAGCGTCCGGGGGAACGAGCTACAGATTAAGCGGGTCATCGGGGCCATCGAGCAGGCCCAACGGCCTGTTCTCTGCGCCGGCGGCGGGGTTTTCCTGGCCGACGCCCAGCAGGAGCTCACCGAGTTTGCCGAGCGAACCTGCATCCCGGTGGTCACCACCATGATGGGCCTGTCCCTGATGCCCTCCGCCCATCCCCTGAATATGGGTATGATCGGCGCCTTCGGTAGCCAGGCGGCAAACCAGGCCCTGACCGACGCCGACCTGCTGATTATGGTGGGGTGCCGGGTGGCCGACCGGGCCATTCTCTCCCCCAGCACCCTCCAGGAGCGAACCACCATCGTCCATATCGACGTAGACCCGGCGGAGATCGGGAAGAATATGACCGCCGAGATTCCCGTGGTGGGGGATGTGAAGGTCATTCTCGGACAGCTGCTGGAGCGGGCTCAGAAGGGTGAGCAGACGGAGTGGCTCACCGGGCTGCAGGAGGTGCGCTACCAGGTGCGGCACCGGGAGTTTCCCAGCACTCCGGGCTATGTGTTCCCGGGACATCTGCTTCGCCAGCTCAGCCGGAAGCTGCAATATAACGCCGCTGTGGTGGCCGACGTGGGCCAGAATCAGATCTGGGCCTGCCGTCACCTCCAGCTGGAGGGGCCCCGCTTCCTCACCAGCGGCGGCCTGGGCACCATGGGCTACGCTCTGCCCGCCGCCATCGGCGTCAAGGTGGCCCAGCCCAACCGGCAGACGGTGGTCATCTGCGGCGACGGCAGCTTCCAGATGGCGTTTAACGAGCTGGCTGCTGTCCGGGCGGCGGATATGGACATCAAGATCATCCTGATCCAGAACAACTATCTGGGCCTGGTGCGCCAGATCCAGGACACCCCCACCTATCCCGCCGGGCCCTTCGGCGTGGCGCTGGACGGCTCCCCGGATTTCGCCGCCCTCGCCGCCGCCTACGGCATCCCCAGCCGGGTGCTGTCGGAGGACAGTGACGTGGACGACGCACTGGACGAGATGCTCAACACACCGGGCAGCTTTTTGCTGATCTGCATGGTGGACCCCAAGGCCACCACCAACGACTAAAGGAGGCGGACGATGAGACAGACCATCTCCGTTCTGGTGGAGAATCAGGCCGGTGTCCTGAACCGTATTACCGGATTGTTCTCCCGCCGGGCATTTAATATCGAGTCCCTGGCGGTGGGCGTCACCGACGACCCCGCCATCTCCCGCATCACCATTATCGTGGACAGCGGCAACAGCGTAGTGGAGCAGGTCTCCAAGCAGCTCAACAAGCTCATCGAGGTCATCAAGGTGCGTACCCTGGAGGAGGATCGGCTGATTGGCCGAGAGCTGGTGCTCATCAAGGTGAACGCCACCGCCAAGACCCGGCCGGATATCATGACCATCTGTGAGCTGATGGGGGCTAAGGTGGCGGACATCTCACCCACCTCTCTCACCCTGGAGCTGTCCGACACGCCGGATCGTATCGACACCTTTGAATCCATGCTCCGCCCCTTCTCCATTCAGGAGGTGGCCCGTACCGGGGTCATTGCCCTGCAAAAGGGCAGCGGAAAGATTTGAGCGGGAGGAAAGAAATCAGTGAAAATTCGTGCCACTCAGGCCATCATGGAGTGCCTGCTGGAGCAGGAGGTGGATACCGTCTTCGGCTATCCCGGCGGTACCATCCTCAACCTCTATGATGAGCTGTACAACTATCGGGATAAGATTACCCACGTTCTCACCGCCCACGAGCAGGGGGCGTCTCACGCCGCCGACGGCTATGCCCGCTCCACCGGCAAGGTGGGGGTGTGCTTTGCCACCTCCGGGCCGGGAGCCACCAATCTGACTACCGGCATCGCCACCGCCTATATGGATTCCTCTCCCGTGGTGTTCATCACCTGCAACGTCACCGAGCCGCTGCTGGGACGGGACTCCTTCCAGGAGGTGGACATCACCGGCATCGCCATGCCTATCACCAAGGCCACCTATCTGGTGCGGGATGCTCAGTCCATCCCCTCCATTATGCGCCAGGCCTTCGCTGTGGCCGCCACGGGTCGGCCCGGGCCGGTGCTCATCGACTTTCTGAAGAACGTCACCGCCCCCACCGAGATGATCGACTACGAGTTCATCCCCTGGTATGAAAACCGCACCTGGGGCAGCGTGCGGGAGCTGAGCGAGAGCCACGGCCTCAAGGCTCCGGAGCCGGATCACGGGGACATCGACAAGCTGGTGGAGATGATCGCCCAGTCGGAGCGACCTCTGCTCATCTGCGGCGGCGGCGTCGTCCGGGGCCGGGCACACAAGGAGTTCCGCACCTTTGCGGAGAAGCTGGACAGTCCGGTAGCCATCACCCTCATGGGCGGCGGCGGCTTCCCGGGCGGGCATCCCCTGACCACCGGCATGATCGGCATGCACGGCAGCCGGGCCTCCAATGTGGCGGTGGACCGGTGTGACCTGCTCATCGCCGTGGGCTGCCGGTTCTCTGACCGGGTGGCTCTGAATCCCAACACCTTCGCCAGCCAGGCCAAGATCGTCCACATCGACATCGACCGGGCGGAGATCGACAAAAACGTGCTCACCGACCACCATATCGTGGGCAACGCCCGCCGGGTGCTGGAGCTGCTCAACGAGCGGGTGGGCCAGTACAGCCATCCGGAGTGGAAGGAGGAGATTCTCTCCCTTCGCCGGGAGCGGGAGGAGGTGGGGGAGGACGACTCCGCCCTCTCTCCCAAGCAGGTGCTGGAGACCATCCGCCGGATGGCGCCCAAGGATACCATCGTCGCCACTGATGTTGGCCAGAACCAGATGTGGACCATCCAATATTTCCACTTTGACTATCCCGGTCAGCTGCTCACCTCCGGCGGCTTCGGCACCATGGGCTTCGGCCTGGGGGCCGCCATCGGGGCGAAGATGGCCCACCCGGACAAGGTGGTCATCCACACCACCGGAGACGGCTGCTTCCGGATGAACTGCCACGAGCTGTCCACCGTGGAGCACTACCACCTGCCCATCATCACCGTGGTGTTCAACAACGGCACCCTGGGCATGGTGCGTCAGTGGCAGAACCTGATCTACGACCAGCGGTACTCCGAGACCACCCTGGACCGTGGCCCCGACTTCGTCAAGCTGGCAGAGGCCTATGGGCTCAAGGGCCGCCGGGTCACCAATGTCAGAGAGATGGAGGCGGCCATGGCCGAGGCGCTGTCCTGCGGCTGTGGCTACGTGATCGACTGTATGCTGGACATCGACGAGATGGTGCGGCCCATGGTTCCCGGCGGCGGCAACATCACCGATTTTCTGCTCAGCTGAGGGGGTGACAGGGATGAAACGTGAATTTGACAACGAGAAAAAGCTGTACACCCTGTCTCTGCTGGTGAAGGACATCCCCGGCGTCATGTCCCAGGTCTCCCGGCTGTTCTCCCGGAAGGGGTACAACATCGAGTCCATCGCCACCGGCGCCTCCAACGAGCCGGGAGTCACCCGCATCACCATCGTCATCAAGGGAGACGAGCTGATGATCGACCAGATCGCCGCCCAGTGCCGCAAGCTGCTCCCTGTCCTGGCCGTCAAGGTGCTGGACGCGGACAGCTCCCTCCAGCGGGAGGTGGCCCTCATCAAGGTTCAGGCGGACGATATGATGCGCAGGGGAGAGATCATCCAGATCGCCGAGCTGTTCCGGGCCAACATCATTGATGTGAGCCGGGATGCGCTGACCGTCGCCACCTTCGGCACAGAAGAAAAGGTGGAGGCGCTGATGAATCTGCTTCAGGAATTTGGGATTCTTGAGGTAGTAAGAACCGGTACTATCGCCATCGAACGAGGGCGTAGCACAATATATGATCAGACAAAACTGAAGGAGGAATATAATTATGGCAAAAATGTACTATGAGAAGGACTGCGACCTGTCCAATCTGGACGGCAAGAAGATCGCCATCATCGGCTACGGCTCCCAGGGCCATGCCCACGCCCAGAACCTGCGGGATTCCGGCTGCGACGTCATCATCGGCCTGCGCCATGGCAAGAGCTGGGACAAGGCGGAGAAGGACGGCTTTGAGGTCTACACCGTGGCCGAGGCTTCCAAGAAGGCCGACATCGTCATGATGCTGGTCAACGACGAGCGGGCCGCCCAGATCTACGCCGAGTCCGTCAAGGACAACCTGGAGCCGGGCAACGCCATCGCCTTCGCCCACGGCTTTAACATCCGCTATAAGCAGATCGTGCCTCCCGCCGACGTGGACGTGTTCATGGCGGCACCCAAGGGCCCCGGCCACACCGTCCGCTCCCAGTATGTGGCGGGCAAGGGCGTGCCCTGCCTGATCGCCGTGGAGCAGGATGCCACCGGCCACTGCCGCCAGACCGCCCTGGCCTATATCGCCGGTATCGGCGGCGCCCGTGCGGGCATCATGGAGACCACTATGGACATCGAGACCGAGACCGACCTGTTCGGCGAGCAGACCGTCCTCTGCGGCGGCGTGGTGGACCTGATGCAGTGCGGCTTCGAGGTGCTGGTGGAGGCCGGTTACGACCCGGAGAACGCCTACTTCGAGTGCATCCACGAGATGAAGCTCATCGTTGACCTCATCAACAAGGGCGGCGTGGCTGCTATGAACTACTCCATCTCCGACACCGCCGAGTACGGCGAGTATGTCTCCGGCCCCCGGGTCATCCCCCACGAGCAGACCAAGGCCAACATGCGGGCTGTCCTCTCCGACATCCAGGACGGCACCTTCGCCGGCAAGTGGATCGCCGAGAACAAGAACGGCCGCACCTTCTTCAACTCCAAGCGGGCCAAGCTGGCCAAGCACCCCATGGAGATCGTGGGCAAGGAGCTCCGGGACAACATGCTGTGGAAGGACAGCGCCGAGGGCGACAAGGGGCTGGACTCCGCTTCTAACTGATTTTTCCTGACCACCGACAGAGGGCGGGCGTTCGCCCGTCCTCTGCTTTATTCCTGTTTGTGTAAGGAGGCACACCCAATGGCACTGAAATCCGCCAACGTCACCCAGGGGGTGGACCGGGCGCCCAACCGCTCCCTGTTCGCTGCCCTGGGCTTCACCAAGGAGGAGACGGACCGGCCCCTGGTGGGCATCGTCTGCTCCTATAACGAGATCGTCCCCGGCCACATGAACCTGGACAAGATCGCCGAGGCAGTCAAGGCTGGTGTCCGCATGGCCGGAGGCACCCCCATCGAGTTCCCTGCCATCGCCGTCTGCGACGGCATCGCCATGGGCCACATCGGGATGAAATACTCCCTGGTCACCCGGGACCTGATCGCCGACTCCACCGAGTGCATGGCCATCGCCCACCAGTTCGACGCCCTGGTGATGATTCCCAACTGCGACAAGAACGTCCCCGGTCTGCTCATGGCCGCCGCCCGGATCAACGTCCCCACTATCTTCGTCTCCGGCGGCCCCATGCTGGCAGGGAAGATGCGGGACGGTCGCCGCACCTGCCTGAGCCATATGTTTGAGGCGGTGGGGGAGTACCACGCCGGAAAGCTGGACGAGGCGGGGGTAGAGGAGTATATCGAAAACGCCTGCCCCTCCTGCGGCTCCTGCTCCGGGATGTACACCGCCAACTCCATGAACTGTCTCACCGAGGCCATCGGCATGGGGCTCCGGGGCAACGGCACCATTCCCGCCCCCTACTCCGCCCGGCTGCGGCTGGCAAAGCAGGCGGGGATGCAGGTGATGGAGCTGCTGCGGCAGAACATCCGCCCCCGGGACATCATGACCGCCGACGCTTTTCACAACGCCGAGACGGTGGACATGGCCCTGGGCTGCTCCACCAACACCATGCTCCACCTGCCCGCCATCGCCCACGAGTGCGGCATCGAGCTGGAGCTGAATATGTCCAACGAGATCGCCGCCGTCACCCCCAACCTGTGCCACCTGGCCCCGGCGGGCTTCACCTATATGGAGGATCTGGAGCAGGCGGGCGGCGTTTACGCCGTCATGAAGGAGCTGGCAGACGCAGGTCTGCTGAAAACCGACCTCATCACCTGCACCGGCAAGACGGTGGGGGAGAACATCGCCAATGCGGTCAACCGCGACCCGGAGATCATCCGGCCCATCGACAACCCCTTCATGAAGACCGGCGGCATCTCCGTCCTCTTTGGCAACCTGGCCCCCGACGGCTGCGTGGTCAAGCAGGCGGCGGTGGCTCCGGAGATGATGCAGCACAGCGGCCCTGCCCGGGTGTTTGACTCGGAGGAGGACGCCATCGCCGTCATCTACGCCGGAGGCATCCACCCCGGCGACGTGGTGGTCATCCGTTACGAAGGGCCCAAGGGAGGCCCCGGCATGCGGGAGATGCTCAACCCCACCTCCGCCATCTGCGGCATGGGCCTGGGGGAGTCGGTGGCCCTCATCACCGACGGGCGCTTCTCCGGCGCCACCCGGGGGGCTTCCATCGGTCATGTCTCCCCGGAGGCCGCTGCCGGCGGCATGATCGGCCTGGTGGAGGAGGGCGACATCATCTCCATCGACATCCCCAGTCATAAGATCTCTCTGGACGTGCCGGAGGACGTACTGGCCGCCCGGAAGGCCGCCTGGGTCTGCCCGGAGCCGAAGGTCAAGACCGGCTACCTGGCCCGGTATGCC
>JAJPWY010000022.1 GCA_021205725.1 Clostridiales bacterium | reverse complement strand
ATTGATTATATCTTATTAGCCACTCCTGTTACAACCTTATTATAGCACTTCAATCATAGGCTTTTCTTTCAAATTCTGCGGCGATATTGGGGGCGATAAAGTTTTGGAATCACCTCCAGCCACTTTCCTCATCGTCATAGACATGCTGGCGTTCATGTAACCATGCGCTATAGCTGGCTTCTGGGTCTATTACCATCCTTCCGCTGTGTCCGGCTGTTGGACTTGGTTGATAGCACATGACATCAGTGCGATATTCAACCTCAACGCCCTTTTTATGAAGCTCGTCCATGATGGCCTTTGTTTTTTCTGGGTGGTGCGTAAAAGCGCTGCCAATCCTCTCCCGTATTGGGTCATCAGTCGTGTATAAGCGGGGTGAATGCTTCTTTTTTCTTCCGCCACCCTCAGCCTGTCACACTGCGCCGTCATCCCGTTCTCCCGACAGAACCAGTAATACACCTCGCCCTGCCGACTGAGCCTGTTCTCCAGAGCGCTGTATTCCGCCTGTAAATCGGCGTAGCAGAGTTGGAAACTACGTGGTTGCGTACAGGCAACCGGCAGGAATCAAGGCTGAAAAGTTCTTAATTATCCTTAACCGCCCTTGATTCCCCGGAAAAACATGATACGATAAAAGCAGCACTTCTAAAAGGAAGGTGGTTCCGCATGAAGAAAGGGATCATGTGGTTGCTCTGTGCCGTTTTCATCCTGTCATTGGCCGCCTGTGGCGGGGTCGGAGACGACGCCGCAAACGGAAAAACCGATGTGGACGAGGATGCCGTCATGGAAGACGCCAACGATGAGAAGGACTCCACCGAGGATGTCAGCGGCGAAGAAAATGTCACCGAGGACACTGTTGACGAGGAAGGTACAGAAAAACTTGACACGGCGCCGGAGGCGGATAACCGGGAGGCTTACCTGGTGCTGGACGCCCTCGACGCCTGTGAGCGACCCTACTCCTTCGCCGCTGACGGGACGGGCACCTATACCTTTACCACAGTCAACGCCGAGGGCTATGAGGACATCACTTGGAGCATCTATCTCTTTGACGAGGAGGTAGGGGAGATTGAGGAGGGCGAAGTTCCTGCTCTGACCGGCGACGGCTCCATTGAACTGGCGGCGGGGAAGTATGTCTACTGCGCCTGTTCCTACAGCGACGCCAGCCAGGGACAAGCCGTCTCCGGGGTCAGCACCCTGGTCATCGGATTTGAGGCCTCTGAGGAGGGACAGACTGATGCCACCCTCATGACGGTGGATGCCTCCGAGGTATACGACAGCGGCTCATTCTCCTTCCAGGCCGCCCAATCGGGAACCTATCAGGCCGTCAGCGTAACTGCGGAGGAATTCTCGCCAGCCGATGTGGGCTGTGACGCCGAGGAAGTGGTGTGGAGCTTCTATGTGCTGGACGAGCCCTTTGACGATGCCATCCGCTTCCTGCCCCAGGCGTACGACAGCGTGCTGGAGGGTGACGGCAGCTTCGAGGTGACGCAGGGGCAATACGTCTACTGCCTGTGCAATATCAATCCCTTCACCGCAGACAGGATACCGGAGAGCCAAAATAAGCTGACTTTGACAATGGAGTAAGCACAAAACAGCACCCGGATACAGGCCAAGACCTGTGTTCGGGTGCTGATTCGTCCCTCCACTCACAGACACAGCGGCAAAGCAGAGCGCAGTCTCCAAAAGACGTTCTTTCTTCTCTTTCAGCGTGTAAAGTTTCATTGACGAACCCTTCACATTTCTGTAAAATCCGCCTTAAAAAAACTATACACCCGGCCTCATTTCTGGTATAATATGGCAAATTGAGCTACGGCGTTTTTGAGAGAGCGCAAAAAGCAAATTGTGTTTCAGGATTAGAAAAGGAGGAGAGAGAATATGTTCAGCAGTATGTATTTTTACCTGATGGTAGTGGTGGTCGTGTTCGCACTGGGCGATCTGGTCGCCCATTTTACAAAGGGCCGGCTGTCTGGCATGATGATCGTCATGCTGATTTTTCTGGTGGGGTTCCTGGCGGGGATTTTCCCGGCGGACATCATCGACCAAGCGGGGCTGACCGAGCTGTCCAGCCTGGCCATCGCCATGGTTCTTTTTAATATGGGGACGACCATCAACGTCCGGCAGCTAATCCGGGAGTGGAAAACAGTCCTGATGGCGGCCCTCTGCATGGTGGCCTCCTGTCTGCTGCTGCTCCTGGCGGCGCCGATGATCGGGCTGGACACCGTCCTGATAGGGATGCCGGTCATCAACGGCGGAGCCATGGCCACCTCGCTGATGACGGCGGCAGCCACGGAAAAGGGGCTGACCACCGCCGCCGCCCTCTGCGCGGTGATCTATTCGGTGCAGAAGCTGGTGGGTGCGCCCATCGCCTCCGCCATGGGCCTGAAATACGCCAAAAAGCTGGCGGCGGAGTTCCGCACCGACCCGGAGGGGAAGATGGCGGCACTGAAGGCAAAGCAGAGCAGCGTATCCTCGGAAAAGGTTCCCTTCTATGAGAAGCATCAGGCGCTGTACACGGCGAATCTGGACATCGCCATCGTGTGCATCGGCGGTTGGCTGGCCAGAAGTCTCGGCGGCGTAACCCCCATCAACTATGCGGTGTGGGCGCTGATCCTGGGGTCCCTGTCCGGGATCGGCGGCTTCATCCCGCCCAAGCCGTTGCAGCGGGGCTCCTCCTACGGGATTTTGATGATCGCCATCTACGGCTCCATCATCCCCTCCCTGGCGACGGTCTCCCTGTCCGACCTGGGGTCTATGGCGGTTCAGACCATCCTGCTCTTTGCCCTGGCGATCGCAGGCGTGGTGCTGGTGAGCTATGTGCTGCCCATCGGTAAGCTGCTGGTGGGGGACAAAGACCTGGCCATGGGCATCGGCGTGGAGCAGTTCCTGGGCTTCCCCAGCAATGTGGTCATCTGCCGTGAGGTGGCGGAGGCCGTGGGTGAGACTCCGGAGGAAAAGACGTACATCGAGGATACGCTGAACGTGCCCTATGTGGTGGGCGGCATTACGGTAGTGACCATCCTGTCTGTCCTGATGGCGGGCTTCGTGATCGGGCTGCTGTAAGCAGAGGCGAGGAGGATCTCTTATGCAGGAGCAGCAATTTGACATCCAGGCGATCTGTGATTATATCGACTCCAGAGAGCAGTCTATGATCCAGCTGTGGGAGCAGATGGTACGCATCGAGAGCCCGTCCGCTGACCGGGCGGAGGTCAACCGCCTGGCGGCGCACCTGGACACCTATCTGGACGCCATGGGCCTGTGGCGGAAAAAGGTGGCCTTTGACCGGGCAGGCTCGACCCTGGTGGCCCAGACAGAACGGGGAGAGCTCCCCGCCGTGACGCTGATGGCGCACATGGACACGGTGCATCCGGTGGGCCGGTTCGGAGACAACGTCTTTCGCCGGGACGGAGACAACATCTATGGCCCCGGCGTGTACGACTGTAAGGGCGGCATTGCGGTGGCGATCCTGGTGATTGCCACGCTACAGCGCTTCGGCTACCGGAAGCGGCAGCTTCGGCTGATTTTGAGCGGCGATGAGGAGGTAGCTCACGCCCTCTCCCAGGGCGGCGGCTGCCAGGTCTACGCCGACGCTGCCGTCGGCTGCGCAGCGGCCTTCAACTGCGAGAGCGGTCTGCTCAGCGGAGATGTGGTCTACCGTCGTAAGGGCGGCGGTATTGTGACGATTACGGTGCACGGCGTCTCCGCCCATGCGGGCAAGGAGCCGGAGAAGGGCGCCAGCGCCATCCGGGAGGCGGCCCGCAAAATTTTGAACATCGAGGAGCTGTCCGACCCGAACCGGGTGCTGTACAACTGCGGCGTCGTGAAGGGCGGCACCACCAGCAACGCCATCCCTGACCGGTGCGAATTTTCCGTGGGCCTTCGCTTCCCCACCAATCAGGATCTGGAGGATGCACTGAAAACGTTGCAGGCAATCTGCGACGACAACGCAGATCCCCGTGTCCACACAGAGATGGAGATGAAAACCGTCTTTAAGGCCATGGAGCCGGTGGCAGGCACCGAGCAGCTGTTACAGCTGTATCAGGATTCCTGTGAGCAGCTGGGCTTTCCCCGTCCGCAGCCGGTGTACTCCGGCGGCTGCTCTGACGCCGCCTATATCAGCATGCTGGGCATCCCTGTCCTCTGTGGCGTGGGGGTGCGGGGTGACGCCAGCCACACCGCCAACGAGTACGCCGTGGCCTCGTCCCTGACGGAGCAGGCAAAAAAAATCGTGCTGACCATTCTGAGCATGCCGGACGATTTTCACGGAATCTGACCATCCCGGCCGCCAGCCTGCAGAATGGATGCGTTCAAGGCCGACATACAAGTCCGGACATTCAGACGGATGAAAGGAGCCGGAAGCATGCAAAGGCGTTCAATACCACACCGGCATATCCAATCAGTAAGGGGAGCGTTGCGCATTGCAGCGCTCCCCTTACAGTATGCCCCTGGAGAAACATGAAACGGACGGATTACCAAGGCAGAAATTCCCTGTGCAAGGCGCATATGGATATTACATCGTTGTCCGTAGGGCTCTGATTCTGTCTTGCAATTGTCGGTTGATTCAGGTATACTTTCCTTAGATGCAATTTATCATCCTATTATGACCATTTCGAAATACGCAAAAGCCCCGTCCTGATTTTCACATCGGTTTTCCTGTTCTGACGCAGGATGTCAAAAGGGAGAAGGAACGTCATGCGCCTTTGCATTTGCCGTCAAATACAGAAATCAGTGCGAAACAGATGATAAAATGGATCGTTATGCGTTGACGGAGGACAAAATCCTGCATAACAGATGACCATGCAATGCAAACCCCCGGAAAGGAGAGTTGTACCTTGAAGCTGCTCATTCGCAACGGCACGCTGATCGACCCGGTCTGCGGGATCGGCGGCGTGATGGACATCCTCATCGAGGACGGCGTGATTGTCATGATCGGCAATAATGTAGAGGAGAGCGACGCCCTGGTGCTGGATGCCAGGGGCCTCTGCGTCTGCGCGGGACTGATCGATATGCACGTCCATCTGCGAGACCCCGGCCTGACCTATAAGGAGGACATCCTCACCGGCTCTGCGGCGGCGGCCCACGGCGGCTTTACCTCCATTGCCTGTATGCCCAACACCGTCCCCACCATCGACAGCCCGGAGACGATACAGTATGTGAAAAAACGGGCGGCGGAGAACTGCGGCGTCCACGTCTGGCCCATCGGAGCCCTCTCCAGGGGAGAGCGGGGGGAGGAGATCACCGACGCCCGGGCCCTGAAAAAGGCGGGGGCGGTGGCCATTTCGGACGACGGGATGCCGGTGATGAACGCCAACCTGATGCGGGACGCCCTGCTGCGGGCCCACCGGAACAAGCTCACCGTCCTCTCCCACTGCGAGGACGACAATATGGTCCGGGGACGCAGCGTGAACGAGGGCCGTGTCTCCCGGCAGCTGGGATTGCCCGGCCGACCCGCCATCGCGGAGGAGCTGATGGTCATGCGGGACGCCATGCTGGCGGAGGAGACCCGCACCGCCGTCCACATCTGCCACGTCTCCACCGCCAACAGCGTGAACATCATCCGGCAGTACAAGCGCCGGGGCGTCCGCATCACCTGCGAGACCTGCCCCCAGTACTTTGTCTTTACCCATGAGGAGATTTTGCGCCAGGGGACGCTGGCCAAGGTGAATCCCCCCCTGCGCAATACAAAGGACCGGGCAGGCATCCTGGCCGGGCTGAAGGACGGCACCATCGACTGCATCGTCACCGACCATGCCCCTCACTCCGCCGAGGAGAAGGCAAAGCCCCTGACCGAGGCCCCGGCGGGCATGGTGGGGCTGGAGACCTCCCTGGCCCTGGCACTGACCTACCTGTACCACACCGGGGAGATGTCTCTGGCAGACATCATCCAGAAGATGACCATCAACCCGGCCAAGATTTTGGGTATCCGCCGTGGTTCCCTGGCCCTGGGGGCGCCTGCGGACATCACCATTTTCGACCCGGACGAAAAGTGGACCATCGACCCGGATCAGTTCGTCTCCAAGGCGAGGAACACCCCCTTCGGCGGCATGGAGGTCCAGGGCAGGGTGCGCTACACCATTTCAGACGGAAATATCATCTATCAGGCGTGAGACAGCCGCCTGAGACACGTTCAGAGAGGAGAAGATCACTATGTCCTTCGATACCCTCCAGAGCAAAATACGCAGCATGAAAAACCCCACAGTGGCGGGACTGGACGCCCGGCTGGAATACGTCCCCGCCGCCATCGTCCAAAAGCAGATCGAGGCCTATGGGGAGACCCGGAAGGCCGCCGTGGAAGCCATTTTTGAGTTTAACTGCGGACTGATGGACGCTCTGAGCGACATCGTCCCTGCCGTCAAGCCACAGTCCGCCTACTATGAGAACTGGGGCTGGGAGGGGATGGAGATGCTGGAGCGCACCATCCGCTATGCCAGGAGCAAGGGATTTTTCGTCATCGCCGACGTGAAGCGGGGAGACATCGGCTCCACCGCCGCCGCCTACTCCGAGGCCTGGCTGGGCAAGAGCCAGGTGGGAGAGGAGCAGATCCCCGGCTTCGACGCCGACTGCGTGACCCTGAACGGCTATATGGGCAGCGACGCCATCAAGCCCTTCCTCAAGGACGCTGAAGCGGAGGACAAGTGCGTCTTTGCCCTGGTGCGCACCTCCAACCCCTCCGCCATCGAGCTCCAGGACATGGTGGCCGGCGACCGGGTGGTCTACAAGGTCATGGGCGAGCTGGTAGACCGCTGGGGCAAGACTACCTCGGTGGGGGAGTACGGCTATAACCGGGTGGGGGCGGTCATCGGCGCTACCTATCCCTCCGACCTGCGCCAGCTGCGCAAAATGCTGCCCCACACCTTCTTCCTGGTGCCCGGCTACGGGGCCCAGGGGGGCACGGCGGAGGATGTTCACTACGCCTTCGACCGGTACGGCCGGGGCGCAGTCATCAACGCCTCCCGGAGCATTATGTGCGCCTGGAAAAAGACGGGTCACAACGGCGAGGACTACGCTCAGGCGGCCCGGGATGCCGCCCTGGAGATGCGGGACGCCATCCGTGCGGTCACGCCCATTTTGTAAAGGAACAGGTGAGCCTATGCCAATGACAAAGCTCTGCCCCATCGCCGATCTCCGGCAGCTGACCGGAGACGTTTTTTCCCTCACCCTGGAGGCGGGGGAACTGGCCCGGACGACACAGCCCGGCCAGTTTGTCAACATCCGGTGCGGCGAGGGCCTGCTGCTCCGCCGTCCCATCTCTGTCTGCGACGTGGAGGGCTCTCTGCTGACCGTGGTGTTCCAGGTCAAGGGAGATGGGACACAATGGCTCTCCCGGCGTCAGACGGGAGAGGAGCTGGATGTGCTGGGCCCCCTGGGCCACGGCTACGATATTCCCCGGGGAAAGGTTCTGGTGGTGGGAGGCGGCATCGGCGTGCCTCCCATGCTCTATGCCGCCAAATGCTGCCGGGAGGCGGACGCCTGCGTGGGCTTCCGCAGCGCCGACAACGCCATTCTGCTGGAGGAGCTGAACGCCGTCTGCGGAAAGGTGATGATTGCCAGCGACGACGGGACGCTGGGCGTTCACGGCTTTGTGGATGCTCTGGTGCGTCAGGCCCTCTCTGAGGACAGCTACGCCGCCGTCTTTGCCTGCGGTCCCCGGCCCATGCTGAAAAGCGTGGCACGGGCGGCGAACGAGGGAAATACCCCCTGCTTTGTCTCCATGGAGGAGCGGATGGGCTGCGGCGTCGGAGCCTGCCTGGTCTGCGCCTGCTCCGTGGGGGGACATTATAAGCACGTCTGCAAGGACGGCCCCGTGTTCAACGCCGAGGAGGTGGACTGGTGATGGAAAAAATGGATCTCTCCGTCGATCTCGCCGGTGTGACCCTGAAAAACCCGGTGGTAATGGCCTCCGGCACCTTCGGCTTCGGCCGGGAGTTCGGGCAGTTCTACGATCTGAGCGAGCTGGGGGGCATCTGCGTCAAGGGATTGACCCTCCACCCGAGAGAGGGCAACCCGCCTCCCCGCATCGCCGAGACCCCCATGGGCATCCTGAACTCGGTGGGTCTGCAAAACCCCGGCGTGGACGGCTTTATCGCTCACGAGCTGCCCTGGCTCCGGGAGCATGATGTGAAGATCATCGCCAACATCTCCGGCAACACCCCGGAGGAGTACGGCATCATGTGCGAAAAGCTCTCCCGGGCGGGGGTGGACATGATCGAGGTGAATATCTCCTGCCCCAACGTGAAGGCGGGAGGACTGCAATACGGGGTGGTGCCCGAGATGGCCGCCCAGGTGACGGAGGAGGCCAGGGGCCATTCGGATGTGCCGGTGATGGTGAAGCTTTCCCCCAACGTCACCGACATCACCGCCATTGCCCAGGCAGTAGCGGAGGCCGGGGCGGATGCCCTGTCCCTCATCAACACCATCCGGGGGATGCGGATTGACGTTCGTACCCGCCGCCCGGTGCTGAAAATGAACACCGGTGGACTCTCCGGGCCTGCGGTGCTGCCGGTGGCGGTGCGCATGGTCTGGGAGGTGGCCCAGGCAGTGAACCTGCCCATCCTGGGGATGGGCGGCGTGTCTAAAGGAGAGGACGCAGCCCAGCTCATGCTGGCGGGGGCCTCTGCCGTGGCGGTGGGGACGGCCTGCTTTGCCGACCCCTACGCCCCCCTCAAGATCCGGGACGGCCTGGAAAAAATCGCCGCAGAACAGGGGCTGGCCCGTGTGTCGGAGCTGACCGGCGGGGTTAAGCCCTGGTAATGGCAGGGATACAGAGAGAGAAAGAAACAGAGAAGAAGGAACAAATCACCATGACGACCGTTTACATCGTCCGCCACGGGGAGGCGGAGGGCAACCTCTACCGCCGCATCCACGGACAGTATGACAGTAGCCTGACGGAGAACGGCCTCCGTCAGGTCGTTGCGCTGGAGGAGCGGTTTCGCCCCATCCACTTAGATGCCGTATACTCCAGCGACCTGCGCCGCTGCCGCCAGACCGCCCGGGCGCTCTATGAGCACAAGGGACTGCCCCTTCAACTGGATACGGGCCTCCGGGAGATGAACCTGGGAGAGTGGGAGGATCGCCCCTGGGGAGAGGTGCGCCGCACCGACCCGGATGGGATGGAGGGCTTTCAGACCTGCTCCCCGACCTTTCGCGCCCCCGGTGGGGAGAGCTATGAGGAGCTGCGCACCCGGGTCAGCGGCACGATCTTAAAGCTGGCCGCCCGGCACCCGGGACAGACCATCGGTATCTCCACCCATTACATCGCCCTCCGCTCCGCCCTGTCCGTCTTTTACGGCTATCCGGTGGAGGAGATCAATCAGAAAATCCCCCGCTGCGACAACACTGGGGTCTCCTGTCTGGAGATTGAGGGAGATCAGGTGAAGGTGGTCTTTGCCTGCGACAACTCCCACCTGCCTCCGGAGCTGTCCACCCTGGCCAACCAGAAGTGGAAGACGGCGGGCAACGTTTCCGAGCCGGCGGCCAACCTGTGGTATCGCCCCTGGGAGCCGGTAGAGGAACGAACGCTATATGACCGCTTCCGCCAGGAGACCTGGGAGCGAGTCCATCCCGGTCTGCCCTACGACGGGGAGACCTTTTACCGGCAGGCCCTCCGCTCCGCCCTGGAAAATCCCTGGTCGGTGGTCTGTGCCATGCGGGGAGACGAAATTGCCGGTCTGCTCCAGATGGATCTGGAGCGGTATCAGGAGGACAACGCCGGATTCATCTATTTCTACTATGTCACCCCGGAGGCCCGGGAGCAGGGGCTGGGTATCCAGCTTTTGGGCCAGGCGGTTGCCACCTTCCGCCCTCTGGGACGGGATCGGATACGCCTCCGCTGCTCGGAGGACAACGAGCAGGGGATGCACTTCTATCTCAAGTACGGCTTCCGCAGTCTGGGGGCTGCCGGGGACAGCACCGTGCCTCTGGAGCTGATGGAAAAGCGCATCGATTAAAATTTTTACCTTGCAGCAGGATTTTTCCCTTCTTTTGCGTATATCCTCGTTGAGAAGGCAAAAAATTGACCCATGGGGGCGAAGAACGGGGGCGATCGGATGACGGCCAGAGAGCGGATCGAGCAGGCGGAGAATGTCCTGCTGTCTCCCAGAGCCTGTAAAAGCACGGACTCCCGGGGGCGGCTGCGCCCGGAGGAGCCCTGTGAGGTGCGCACCTGCTTTCAGCGGGACGTGGATCGCATCGTCCACTCCAAGGCGTTCCGTCGGCTCAAGCGAAAGACCCAGGTCTTTCTCCAGCCGGAGGGCGACCACTACCGCACCCGGATGACCCACACCCTGGAGGTCACCCGCATCGCCCGGACCATCGCCCGGGGCCTGGGCCTGAACGAGGATCTGGCGGAGGCGGCGGGCCTGGGACACGACCTGGGACATACCCCCTTTGGCCACGCCGGGGAGCGGGTACTCAATGAGATCATGCCCGGAGGCTTCCGGCACAACGTCCAGTCCCTCCGGGTGGTGGACAAGCTGGAAAAGGAGGGGGACGGCCTCAACCTGACCTATGAGGTTCGGCGGGGCATCCTCTGCCACACGGGCAGCGATAAGGCGGAGACGCTGGAGGGACAGATTCTCTGGTTCGCCGACCGGATTGCCTACATCAATCACGACATCGACGACGCCATGCGGGGTGGCATCATCTACCCGTTGGACATCCCCATCCACCTCCGGGAGATTTTGGGCTTCAACAAGAGCCAGCGCATCGACACTCTGGTCAAGGATGTCATCAACAGCAGCCAGGAGGGGGACACCATCCGTCAGTCTCCGGAGATCGGGGCAGCCATGAACGAGCTGCGGGACTTCCTGTTTGAGATGGTCTACCGCAATCCCCAGGCGAAGGGAGAGGAGGGCAAGGCCCAGGAGATGCTCCGGCGGATGTTCGAGGCCTACGTCAAAGACCCGGATCTGCTCCCGGCGGACTTTCAGGATATCCGCTACGAGGAGGGGGTAGAGCGGGCGGTGTGCGACTATATTGCCGGCATGACCGACCCCTACGCCGTGTCAAAATACGGCGAGCTTTTTATCCCCAGGGCGTGGACGGTGAAGTGAGCGGCCCTATTCGCCCTTTTTCGGATAAAGTGAGGCAAAAAGGGTTATCCTATGGGAAATTTGGTGCCAAAGGCTCACAGAAGGGGAGGTGAACCGCCATGGCGATTCCGGAGAGCTTCCTGGAGGAGCTCAACGCCAGAACAGATATCGTGGATTTGATCTCCGGCTACGTGACGCTGACCAAAAAGGGGAATCGCTACTGGGGACTGTGTCCCTTCCACAGCGAAAAGACTCCCTCCTTCTCCGTCTCCCCGGATCGGCAGATGTACTACTGCTTCGGCTGTCACAAGGGAGGCGGCGCCGTCCAGTTCACCATGGAAATGGAGGGCGTGGGCTTCCCGGACGCCGTGGGCATTCTGGCCCAGCGGGTGGGCATGACCGTCCCGGAGAGCCGTGGCAGCGGTGATAACCGGCAGAGACGGGAGCGGCTCTATCAGCTCAACCGGGAGGCCGCTCGGTGGTTCCACCAGAACCTGCTGGAGCCGGAGAACCGGTTCGCCCTGGAGTATTTTACCAACCGGGGCCTCTCCAAACGGACGATTGTAAACTTCGGCCTGGGTTACTCCTACGACCGATGGGATATGCTCATCCAGACCATGGGAGAGAAGGGCTACAGCAAGCAGGAGCTGCTGGACGCCGGACTGGTGGTCAAAAACGACAAGGGCCGTCTCTACGACCGGTTCCGGGGCCGGGTGATGTTTCCCATCATCGACCTGCGGGGGAATGTCATCGGATTCGGGGGCCGGGTGCTGGACAACGGCACGCCGAAGTACCTCAACTCCCCGGACACCATTATCTACAACAAGAGCAAAAACCTCTTTGCCCTGAATCTGGCCCGAAAGAGCAAGCAGGGGCGTATCATCCTCACCGAGGGCTATATGGACACCATCGCCCTCCACCAGGCGGGGTTTGACTGCGCCGTGGCCTCTCTGGGCACCTCTCTCACCCCAGACCATGCCCGGATGATCGCCCAGCGTACCCAGGAGGTGGTCATCTCCTACGACAGCGACAGCGCCGGAGTCAACGCCGCCCAGCGGGCCATCCAGCTGCTGGATAAGACGGGCATCCGGGTGAAGGTGCTCAAGGTCACGGGAGCGAAAGACCCGGACGAATTCATCAAAAAGTACGGGGCGGCGGCGTTCCAGAAGCTCATCGACGGCTCGGAAAACCACGTGGAATTCCGTCTCCTCCAGGTGAAGGGAAAGTATGACCTGACCCAGGATGACCAGAAGGTAGCCTGTATCCAGGAGCTGGCAGAGGTGATCTCCCGGCTCCCCGGCTCTGCGGAGCGGGAGGTCTACGGCAACCGGATGGCCAAGGAGATGGAGATCACCCCGGAGACCATGCAGCGGGAAATCCGCCGCAGTCAGAAGCGCCAGACCCGGTGGGAGGAAAAGCAGCAGGCCAGGAAGGTGCTCCAGCCGGTGCAGATGAACCAGCCGGAGAGCCGTGCCCTCCGCTATGACAATATGCGCTCCGGAAAGGCGGAGGAGGGGGTCATCGCCCTGCTGATGAACGACCCGAATCTGCTCTCAAAGATCCGGGGGCTAAGTCCGGAGGACTTTACCGTCCCTGTGTTTGGCCGCATTTACCGGCTGATCTGGGAGCGGTGGACGGAGGATCGTCCCGTCTCCCTCAACGCCCTCGGCCCGGAGCTGACCGGCGAGGAGATGAACCACCTGGTCTCCATTCTCCAGCAGCCCATCTCCCAGAGCAATCAGGAGCAGGCGCTGGCGGACTACATCAACATTATACAGACCGAGAGCCTGAAGGGTGGCGGAACGTCCGAGCTGGACGACGACGCACTGATGGCGTTCAGAGAAAAAAAATCTTGGAGGAACCAAAATGAGTGACAAGAAGAAGCCTGTCTCCGACAAGAGCAAGGACACCAAGGACGCAAAGGCCCGTATCCCTGACGGCGTCCCCGGCGCAGAGAAGCTCAACGAGCTCATCGAGCGGGGCAAGAAGAAGGGCAAGCTCACCGCTATGGAGATGATGGAGCTGGACGGCGTGGAGCTGGACAGCGACACCCTGGATCGCTTCTATGACATCCTGGAGAACCAGGGCATCGAGCTGGTCTCCGACGAGGAGCTGCCGGAGACGGCGGAGCCTCCTGAGGAGGAGATCGAGGAGCTGGCCGAGGAAGAGGTGGTCGACCCCAACACCCTGGTGGACAACTACGGCATCGACGACCCGGTGCGGATGTACCTGAAGGAGATCGGCAAGGTTCCTCTGCTGACCCCGGAGGAGGAGACCGAGCTGGCCAAGGGGATGAGCGCCGGAAATGCCGCCAAGGAACAGCTGGAGGAGCTGGAGGAGTCCGGCGAGGAGATCCTGGAGGAGGTTCGCAAGGAGCTGGAAAAGGCCATCAAGCACGGCGAGGACTGCAAGCAACGCCTGGCCGAGGCAAACCTGCGCCTGGTGGTCTCCATCGCCAAGCGGTACGTGGGCCGTGGAATGCTGTTCCTCGACCTGATCCAGGAGGGCAACCTGGGCCTCATCAAGGCAGTGGAGAAGTTCGACTACACCAAGGGCTACAAGTTCTCCACCTATGCCACCTGGTGGATCCGCCAGGCCATCACCCGGGCCATCGCTGACCAGGCTCACACCATCCGCATCCCCGTCCATATGGTGGAGACCATCAACAAGGTCATCCGGGTCTCCCGGCAGCTGCTCCAGGAGCTGGGCCACGATCCCTCCCCTGAGGAGATCGCCGCCGAGATGAATATGCCGGTGGACAAGGTGCGGGAGATTTTGAAGATCGCCCAGGAGCCGGTCTCGCTGGAGACCCCCATCGGCGAGGAGGAGGACTCCCATCTGGGAGACTTCATCCAAGACGAGGACGCCTGCGAGCCGGCGGAGGCCGCCTCCTATACGCTGCTCAAGGAGCAGCTGACGGAGGTGCTCTCCACCCTGACTCCCCGGGAGGAGAAGGTGCTCAAGCTCCGCTTTGGTCTGGAGGACGGCCGCACCCGCACCCTGGAGGAGGTGGGCAAGCAGTTCCACGTCACCCGGGAGCGTATCCGCCAGATCGAGGCCAAGGCCCTGCGCAAGCTGCGTCATCCCAGCCGCTCCAAGAAGCTGAGAGACTTTTTGAACTGAATATCAGTGATGAAAATCGCCCCCTCTGCATATCCTGTATGCCAGAGGGGGCGATTTTGTGAAAAATTTGGACAGACCGCTGCTGCTGTGCTATTTCGTTGCCGTGGCCCTGGGCTGTGGGCTGCACTTTCTGTTCTCTCTCTGGCCCAGTATCCTCACCGAGTTTATCGCCCCGGTGAACGAGAGTATCTGGGAGCACATGAAGCTGGTGTTCTGGCCGCTACTGCTGGCGGGAGCCTATCTCACCGGCGCCGGACGGTGGCGAACGGCGCCCTGGCTCCTCTCCCTGCTGCTCTGCTGCGGCCTGCTGTTGGGGGCAGGATGGTATTTGAACTGTGTGGCCGGAGCCGGAGATCTGGGAACCAACCTGGCACTATACTTCGTCACCATGGGGCTGGGCTTCTTCCTGCCCGCCGTGCTTCCAGTGGGAGAGCGTCGGAGCAGTCTGCTCACCGGGGCGGTCATCCTGCTGACCGGCCTCATCGTCTGCTGGACGATACAGCCGCCGGACGCCATCCTGTTCCGGGATCTGTCCCTGACGGATGCGTTTTATCTGCTGCCGTGTTGAAAACGGTCTCGTCTCGCCTTTTTCACCTTCCGGGTCGCAAAGTCACAGCACGCCGTTCACCACGCATACCGGCCGCTGTCCGGCGGCAACAGCAGCTACATTGTCCCACATCCGGCTGTGCATCCGACGGAAGCAGCCGGTGGTGACGCCGCCGATGTGGGGCGAAAGCAGGATGCGGCCAGGGTGCTCGGCGGCGAAGCGAACCAGAGGATTGTCTCTGGTGACCGGCTCCGGGGTCAGGGTATCCAGCCCGGCTCCCCTCAGATGGCCGGAGTCCAGGGCCTGCACCAGCGCCTGCTGGTCCACCAGATCGCCCCGGGCGGTGTTGACGAGATAGGCCCCGGGCTTCATCCGCCCCAGCGTCTCCCCGTTCATCATCTCCACCGTCTCCGGCGTGACCGCCGAGTGGAGGCTGACGATGTCACTCTGGGCCAGCAGCTCATCCAGAGGTCGGTACTCCACATGGTACAGTGCCTCCGTCTCCCTGTCCTTTTGGTGGGGGCTGTAGTACAGGCAGCTCGCTCCAAAGGCCCGGAGCAGCAGCGCCGTCTGCCTGGCGATGTTGCCGAAGCCCACAAGACCCACAGTGCAATCCCGCAGCTCGGTGATGCCGCTGACCATTTTTGCCTCCTTCAAATCGATCTGCCTGCCCTCCAGAACCGCCCGGTGGCCCTCCTCCGCAAAGCGGAGCAGGCCCAGCATGAGCATGATCGCCTGTTCCGCCACCGCCTGGGCATTGGCTCCCTGGTTGTTGCAGACGTAGATTCCCCGGCTCCGGGCCGCCTCCCCGTCAATGCGGTCATAGGCGGCGCCCTCAGAGTGGATCAACCGTAGGTTTGGCATTTGACCGATCAGATTTGCGTCTACTGTGGCAATGGCGTCGGCCAAAATGACCTCCGCATCTCCGGCAGCCTCCAAAAGCGCTGCGTCTGGGGTGCCGACCGGACGGTAGACCAGCTCACACTGGCGGGCGATCCCGCTCTCCGGCATAAATTTCTCATAGCGTGACTGGCTGGCGATAATCAAAATCTTCATGGACATATGCCTCCCTTTCCATCGTTTTGCGGATCAATGACGCTCACGGTACGATTTATTATAAAGCAAGGAGGCCCGCATTTCCACCCCCTTTTCGTGAAAGAGACCGCCTGACCGCAGATGGCCCACCGTCTGAGGGACATGCCTCCGCCTTTCCTGTGGGTTTTCGCCACACTCCCTGTCTCAAACCCGAGAAAATCGTGCCAGGCTCTTCCCATTTTTCCTCTGAACCGGTATAATAGAGCCTGTGAGGACTGCAAAGTCCCCTTTTCTTCGAGAAGGAGGCCCCCTATGGAACAACAAACCCGCGTGGCCCTGCTGGCCATTGTGGTGGAGGACCCGGACGCCGTGCCGCAGCTCAACGAGCTGCTCCACCAGTACAGCCCCTATATCATCGGCCGGATGGGTCTGCCCTATCCGGCACGGAACGTCAGCCTGATCTCCGTCATGCTGGACGCCCCCAACGACGCCATCTCCGCCCTCTCCGGCAAGGTGGGACGGCTGGAGGGGGTCTCCGCCAAGGTGGTCTACGCCAGATTGGAGGAGTGAGCGATGGAGCGGATGTTTGCCTATTCCTGCGGCCCGGAGGAGATAGAGCGCTACGCCCGGTTCGGCCCGGAGTTCGGCTTTCAGGTGACCTGCACGGTGGAGCGCCCCCTGCCGGAAAACGCCGCCATGGCCCAGGGCTATGACGCCGTGGCCATCGCCGCCGCCCGGCAGATCACCGCCGGGATGATCGACGTCTATCAGGCAGGTGGAGCACGGCTCATCAACGCCCGGCCCATCGGGGTGGACAATATCGACCTGGCCCACGCCAGAGCGGTGGGGATGGCCGTCACCCGGAACACCTACTCCCCTTCCAGCGTGGCGGACTACGCCGTCATGCTGGCCCTCATGGTCACCCGGCACACCAAGGCCGCCCTGCTGCGCAATCAGGGGCAGGACTATCGGTTTGAGCCCTTTCTGGGCCGGGAGCTGCACACCATGACGGTGGGCATTCTGGGCACCGGGAGCATCGGCAGCGTGGCTGCCCGGCGGTTTGCCGCCTTTGGCTGCCGTGTGCTGGCCTGGAGCCGCCACCAGCGGCCCGAGCTGGCGGACATCGTTCAGTATGTCCCTCTGGAGACGCTGCTGGCGGAGAGCGATCTCGTCTCCCTCCACCTGGCCTCCAACCCAGCCACCCGCTACCTCCTGAACGGGGAGACCATGGGGCGGATGAAGCAGGGGGCCTGGCTCGTCAACACCGCCCGGGGAGACCTGGTGGACAACGCCGCCCTCATCGCTGCGCTGGAGTCCGGACATCTGGCGGGAGCCGCTCTGGACGTATTCGACGGGGACCGGTCGGTCTACTATCTGGACCACTGCAACCAGGTCATGGGCAACCACGACATGGCCATTCTCAGCGCCATGCCCAACGTCATTATGACCCCCCACCTGGCCTTCTGGACGGAGAGCGCCGCCGACGACATGGTGCGCAACTCTCTGGAGGCCGCCCGGCAGTTCTTTGACGGGAAGGAGTGCCCTCTGCGGGTGGTGTGACGAAAAAACGGCTGGCAGTCCTGTGCCAGCCGTTTTGATTCGTTTGTGGGGAAAAGCCCTCAGCCTCACCCGATAGAAACCCAGGACACCTCCGGAAAGGTGGCGGAATAGCGGTAGGCCGGGAGGATGCCGTCCTCCTCGTAAAAGTAGACCATGACCACCTCCGGGGACCCCTGCTCCGTTCCGTAGCGGCTGTCGTGGGCGGCTGTGTACGCCGTCTGGAACTCTTCGTCTGTCATCAGCTCCCGCAGCTCTGACAGGAAATCCTCGGCCTGCTCCTCCGTCCAGCTGTCCCGGTAGCAGGTCACGGCCATGTTTTGGGGGAACCAGTAGGTCACGTCGATCTGGGTCAGGTCTGGGTCAGCCTCCTGCATCTCAGTCTGAAACTCTGTCACCTGCTCCACGTCCAGGGACAGGGGCGACACGCCCCGGTATTCGCTGTAGCGGTACCAGCCCACCGCCGCCAGCACCGCCAGCACGACCAGCAGGACGATGACGGGTAGAGAAAGCCGCCTCTGCTTCTCTGTCTCTCTCATCGTGGGAGCCTCCTCTCTATCGCAGCCAACACCGATGGTAAGGTTCTCTTACGGGATTTTACAGACTATTTGCAGACTTTGGTCGAGTCTGCCCATCCCGGGCCGGTAGGATTCAGGCAAAGGTATCCAGGCCCGCTGTGTCGCAGTAGCAGTGATACCAGGGAATGTTCACTACCCCGTCGGAATAGTCAAACTCACAGGTCTGCCCCGTCACCAGTGTAATGACCACCCACCTGTCGTATCCGGTTCGGTCGTTCCACTCCGGGAAGTCCTCGCAGTCGTCATACCGCAGGGCGTTCAGTGCGGCGACGACAGACTGAATATTTTCTGAGTCCGTATACTCTGTCTGCTCCCCGGTATTGCCGTCGGTGATCGCCACAGACTTCACCAGGGCGGCGTTGATGGAGAAGACCTCTCCCCTGTCATTGGGCACGGTGACGGTGCAGGAAAACTCGCTCCATACCCACAGCCCCGCCGCCAGCACCGCCAGCACGACCAGCAGTACAATGACGGGCGGAGAGAACCGTCTCCGTTTCTCTGTCTCTTTCATCTTGGGTGCCCCCTTTCCTGAGTTGAATTTTTCTCTGTTTATCAGTATATCAGGTGTGGCCTGTTCAAGCAAGCAGTTGTATAAAACTGCAAGAAGCTTTAAGACGTCTTGTTTTTCCGATACCGTACCTCTCCCACGATGCCTACCACAATGGAGATGGCAACGATGCAGAACCAGAAATAGAACTCGTACATCGTTGTGTAAAATCCGACGCCGCTGTCATAGGGGATCTCCTGATAGGTGAGCTTGTTCACCGGGATGCTCAGAATCAGGCCCAGGAAATAGCCTGTCGTCATGCAGCCCGCAGCAATGTTGTAATTGAGCAGCCGAACGATGAGCACCGGGACCCAGTAGAAGAGAAAGCCCCTGTTCGCCGCCCAGTCGAAGGGATAGAAGGGGTTATCCGTCCCCATGGTCGCCAGAATCAGCAGATAGAGCAGGTAGAACACCAGAAACACCAGCATATGGACGACGGCGCCGACGAAGCGGTTCTGACGGCCTTTTTCGATCAAATCGGTTCTTTTCATCCTTTGCAGCTCCTTTCCAAGTAACAAATCAGCTAATACTTTCATTTTTAGTATAGCGGACATTGCCCACATATGCAAGTAGTTGCATAAAACTGTAAGGAGTTTTAAGACGCTATCACCTCTCCCCTTTTGTAGCTTGCTTTGCTTATCCTGCTTTTATTATACACCCTCCATTTATTTTGTCAATGGCAAATTTAATTAATTGCAAAAATTTTTGCTTCTGGATTTTCTGCCATTGACATTTTTCCACAGACAGACTAGAATAGGAAAAAAGAACAGGAAGGAACACAGATGTCCCCTACGCCAGAAGAAAAGCGAAAACCGGACTCTCTGGAGGACAACCTGAAAAAAGCGATGACCGAACTGCTGGTGCTCTATCTCCTGTCTCAGCAGGAGTATTACATCGGCGAGCTGGCCAGCGCCATTCAGGAAAAGAGCGGCGGACGGCTGAACATCGTTTTTCCCTACGCCGCCATCTACCGGATGGGTCGGAACGAATATATCACGGAAAGCAAAAAGCGCTTCGCCCCGGACGGGCGTCTGCGCCAATACTACACCATCACGGAGGAGGGCCGGGCCTATCTGGACGGCCTGCTGGCGGTCTACCGCCGGTTCACCGCCGGGGTGGAGGAGCTTTTGTCGTCCGGAGGTGAGGAGAGATGAACAAAACCTGGTCTGCCTACCGAAAGGCTGTCAAGCAGGGGCTGTACTGCGGCCGAAAGGTCAAAAAACGGCTGCTGGCGGAGCTGGACGGGATGGCCGCTCCCCTGCTGGCAGAGAACGCTGATCCTACTTGGGAGGAACTTGAGTCCGCCCTTGGAACGCCAGATATGGTTTCTGTTACTCTAATGGAGAATACTTCTCCTCAGGAACAGGTTGTCTATCGAAGGGAACGGCTCTTGCTACGTATTTGTATTGCTATTTTGGCAATTGTATTAGTTGCTCTGACACTTTGGTTGCTGTTTTGTGCGACTCGTCCAGTGTATGTTGTTGAGGAAATTTATGTGGACTGATAAAAATGCAATATTAGTCGATGTACTTCAACGTATATGCAAGGGAAAACTTATATATGCTTTGTGTCTATTTTTTATAATTTCCGTCTTCTCACCTGCCGTTGCTCTAGATGTTACGGAGACGGTAGCTTCCACCAATACCGGATATGCTGAGCATATTGAGTCATATGTTTTGGAGAACGGATTTACTATTGTTATCGCCACTACGGTTGCTTCTCCTAACAGTTCTGCTATTTCTCCGCTGGCTGCTTCACAGTCGACTAATGCGTCAAAGAAACAAACTGTGTACGATACAAACGGCTCTGTGATTGCAATCATACAAATCTCTGGAACATTCGAATATGACGGCACTTCCGTTAGCGTTACGTCAAAGTCTCTTAGTAGGTGTGATGTTTATGATGGTTGGTCTTTTTCAAAAAGTGCGTTCAACACAAATGATGGAACTATCGTTCTTACAGGAAAGCTATCCAAACTTCTGAACGTATCTATCCCTGTCAATGTCTCCCTTACCTGTGACAAAAATGGAAATATCTCGTAGATGTTTCAGCGCAAAAGCTCCCAGCCGTCGGAACGCACCTCCGACAGGCTGGGAGCTTTTCCTATGATGATTTTCCAAGGCTTTCGGCGTTCTTTTTGCCCTGCAATAAAAAAGCAATCAACTTTTTGCCAATAAAATCTGCTAATAAATTTCCGTTCCGCCCCTCTCCATGGGAAAAGACGAGCCTTTGGAGCGGACACTTTTCCGCAGCCAATTTGCTAATCGGAAAAGCTGTCAACGGCTTTTTCAGGTCATACAGAGGAGATTTGCTACTACTTCATTTCTAAGAGCATTTATACTGACCCGTCTGAGCACAGCGACAATCTGCACATCCTCCTGGTCGGCGAAACGCCTTTGGTCAAGCCCCTGTACTCTACGATGTGTATGATTTCCTGGCAATCAACGATGATATGCCAATCGTCATTTGCGCCGGAGCGTTCCCAGCCAGGGCAGGTATTCAACTGCCATCACCGCCAGCATCAGGGCCGCATAGACAGGAAGATACGTGGCCCCCAGCTGCTCCTGAAGGGCCTGAAGGGGAGAGCCGGGGGAGCCGTTTAACAGGAAGAAGTAGTTCGTCCCCCAGCACCGGTCAAAGAGGTAGACAGGGGGAACGACCACCGCCAGAAACAGCACCGGCTTCCACATCGCCGTGATGCGGGGCCTGACCGCCTTTCCCGCCACCTGCCAGACGCCGTAGAGGACCAGACCGCCGTGGATGGCAAAGCCGGTCAGGTTCATATAGTTCCACTGGGGATAGCGGTTCCAGTCGGGGAAGAGGAGCGCCAGTACTGCGCCGATGATGCCCAGGCTGTAGACCGTCTGTCCTGCCCAGTCCCAGCCCGTGTAGGAGAAGATCAGGCAGACCAAAGGCATCATCGTACAAAGGTGCAGGGGGAGCTGATAGACCGTCAGGTGGCCTGTTACGAGAAGGATCACGTACTCCGCGGCGAGGATGCCGCACAGGGACCAGGCCAGGGCCTTACTGAGCCTGCGCCGGGTCTCCTCCCCCTTCCCGAGAAACCACCTGGACAGCAGGACGATGCAAATGACGATCACGACAAGCCAGGTCATGTGTACAGCAGAGAAGTGGGAAAATCCCACGCCGTCCGGCAGGTCGGTTTCATAGGTGAAGAAATACATGGTGCGATTCTCTTCCCGGACTGCTCACAGCCGCTCTCTCAGGGGGCAGGCAGACTTTTTGACCCGACCGGCCAGCTCCCGGTATCCGTGGTCGTTCAGATAGTCCTGTAAGATCGGGATGGACTGGGTGGATTCCGGCCCGATGATCAGCTCCGCCAGAACGTCCTCCAGACGGACATTTGCCCGGCTACACATTTTCCGCAGGTCCACGGGGTAGTATTTTTTGATTCGTTCCTTTGTGATGTGATAGCGGGGCTTCACGTCAAAGAAGCCCTGCTCAAAGGGGGAGACCACCAGCCGCACCTCCTTCTCGCTGGCAAACGAGGGGTGCTTGAAGGCGGCGGAGGCGGTCCATGCGTGATTCAGTGTCTCCCGAATTTCAGATGTCATCCGAAGGGGAGGCTCGTTTTGGCAAATCAGCTCATACAGGGTATCCACAAGTTCATGCCCGCTGACATCGTCCTGGTAAAAGACGGGCTGCAGAGAGAGGGGCTCCACCGTCATCTGTTGCAGCAGGCTCTCCCGAAAAGCGATACAGACGCCCCGGCCCCTGTTTGCGTAGCGCTCCCACTGGGCGGCGTCGTCCCGATAGCACGAGAAGCAGGCGGCATAGGCGGAGTAGACGAACTCCTTTTTCCGCTCCTCCGAAAAGACCTTCACCGTCCACTTGGCCCGTTCCTGGTCGCCGTCCGCCTGAAACCGCTCCAGCACCGCCTTACACAGACCGCTCATGAAAAGGAGCATTTCCGAGGCGTCGTTCATGTTCAGAACGTTGTTCAGCCGCAGCTCCGAATTGCTCAGTATCCCATCCAGGGCGGAAAAATCCGTGTAGTGGTAGAGAATGGTTTCTTTGTTTGCCATGTTGCACACCTCCTGTCTCTCCCGTGCCTGCGCCGGGACGTCACCCGAGAAAGCGGCGCAGAGCCTTGTCCGAAGCGTCCGGCAAAATCGTGTGTAGCTGCTCCAGCAGACGACAGAGGGACTCCTCCGGCTGGCGCCGGTAGACGGCGTCGGTGAACGCTGGGCCGAAGCGCTTCTCCGGGGTGGAGTACTCCGCCACGCCCCAGCCGTACTCCCTGCCGTAGCGGTCCCGCATGTAGACAAAATCGCTGATGACCACATAGCCCTGGGCCTGTAGGCGGGTCATGGAGGTGTCAAAGCCGGGGACGCCGCCCTTCCCGTAGTTGCCCTCCCGTTTCAGGGCTTTGGACAGCACCGGCGCCCGGGCGTCCAGCAGGTCAAAGAGCTGCTTGTCCCTGTAGGAAGCCAGGCCGTCGTCAAAGCGGGCGTCGAAGTCGTAGCCGTCTCTCCGGTAGTTGGCAAAGTCAGGGAACCACTCCAGGCTGATGAACGCCGCCTTCTTCTCAAAGAACTTCCCGTAGGCGCAGCAGGCCTCCTGAATGACCAGGCCCTTCCACTCCCACACGCCGGGTTCATCGGAGAACCAGGCGGAGGGGGCGACGTGCTCCTCCACGGAGAAGCCGGGGAGGCTGTTCCGGAAGAAGGGGAGGATGCCCAGACGCTGCACCGCGCGGATGAGGTCGTCCTTCGTTGCGACAGTAAAATCCAGCGCCGCGTTCACCGGTCCGCCCCCGTCTTGTGGAACCCGTTGGCCCGCCGGGCCAGCTCGCTCAGGGGGAACACCCGTCCACAGTCCTGGCAGCGAAACCGGAAGCCGTAGTGGTTGACCTGGGCGTTCTGGACGAAGAACGGGTCAGACTTTGAGTTGAGCTCCCGGCCCTCCACCCGTTCACAGGTCCGCTCTCTCGTCAGCGGCCCCGAGCAGTCCGGGCACCTCTTGGAGTGGAACAGCAGCGCTTTCAGCTCTGACGGCGTGAAATCGTACTTGAAGCCGTCCGCTTTTTTCTTTTGCTCCATGGTAAACCATCCCTTCTTCCGGAAACAGCGGAGCACTGCTCCCGCTATTACATCTGCTCCCCCGTCATGCAAAGGAATCATCCAGAGACCGGAACATCGCTCCGCTGATCTCGATGATCTCGTCGATGGGGATATCTGTCCCGTCTGTCAGCACAACAAGCCGTTGAAACGCATCCACCTTTTTCACGGTGCCGGTAGCAGTACAGTAAGCGCCGCCCTCCTTACGTTTGTCCGGAACGAAGTAGGTAATCTCCACCACAGGAGCAGCCGCCAGATTCTCCTGAATCAGATTGAGCCGTTCTGATAAGTCCTGCTTCCTTTCCTCGTCCAGCTCCGCCCGCCGGTCGGTCAGCCGGGCCGTCTCCTGCACGGCGGCGTCGTAGCCGGTGAGCGCCGCAAAGGGAGAGAACTGGGCCGCCCGGTCACGCATGGACATATGGGGACGGGACTCCGAGACGTGGTGGGGCAGGTCGATGATGTCTTGATAGTTTTCGGTTCTTCTGTCAGTCACTTTGAATGCTCCTCATTTGTATTCACAGGCTATGCCTTTGCTATTTACCAATCAAGGTATATCCTGTCAAGAAGCAGAACGTTGTCTGGTATATCGTCTGCTACTGCAACAATATCGCCTAGCCATTGCCCACCACTTGAAGTTCTTCCGTAACTCATTAGAAGCGGTAGTGGGTCGGCATAATCATTATGTGTGTGGTTCAAGTGCAAAATTTGTGTGTCATTGAAAGAATAGCAGACTCCCTTCGTGCAGTTGATCGTATACTGGAAAGTGCGTCCTTTCTTTGAGAACAAGTTCTCAAAAGGACGTTCCAAGTTTACACCATATTCATTGACGGTTAAGGGTGCTTCTCCGCTTCTCATACTTTCGATATAAAACGATATCTCTTTCCGCACTTCTTTTTCAGCATCTCTGAACAAACAGGAAACATTTCTATATTTTTCATCAATCAAATCACTGATGCTTCCCGGTTTTCCGTAAAGAAGTGTCTGTTGATAGAGGCTTCTAAGGAGTGCATTGCTCTCGTTGCCGGAAACAGAAAATTCATCTCCGAGAAAAGCAATGTGGTCGCCTTTCCAGTGCTCGTCCAACAGCTCTCTCAACGAACATAAGAAAGCGTTACCACGAGTTAATGATTCATACCGCTTATTTCCAAGCCCAAAATCAGTTGGAGAAAGATATTCTTTTTTATCCACATTCACCCACTTGTAATACTCTCCCATACCTATCCTCCCAAAGCTTATTTCTTTACGCCTTATGCCCCCCAATTTGCGCATTTCGGTCTTTGCCGGTAGCGCCCTCCTCCAGATTCATCCCTTTCAGCAGAGCGTTCTTCCCATATTTTTTCTGAATGGCGAGAACGGCCTTCTGCCGCCGCTTTTCCTTTTCCATCGCTTCCTGTTCCGCCTTTTGCCGTTGCTCCAGGGAGGCACGGTCGGTGAACAGATCCAGCTGCTCTGGCTCCGGGGGCCTTGCCATATCCTCCCTGACCACGTGGTTGGCCACCACATACATCCGCCGCACCAGCAGATTCCGGTCAACGATGCGGTCAAACAGCTCCATAGCGGCGTTGGTGATGAGCATGGTGGAGGCCGTCTGTCGTCCCAGATTGATGGAGCCGTGGGCCTGCTTGGGCACCTTCCTTCCATAGTGGTCGGTGGTAACTTCCCCCCTGTAGGCCTTCTGCCTCTCTGCATCGGTCAGATTTTCAATGTCATACCCAACGGTCAGCACGATCTGGTCAGCTACCAGCCCCTTGTCCACCAGGTCGAGGGAGAGGGCGTCCGCCATCTCCCGGACGACCAGCTTTGCCTTATCGAACTCATAGGGAGATTGCAGCACCTGCCCGGAGCTGATGCTGTTGTTCTCCGGCCTGTATGCCTTGATGTCGGAAATACGGCACGGCTCCCAGCCCCAGGCGTGGTCGATGAGCAGCTCAGCGTTGATGCCGAACTCCTGGTAGAGCTGGCTCTCCCCGTACTCACGCAGGCTGTACCACGCAATGTCTCCCATGGTGTGCAGCCCCAGTTTATCCAGCCGCTTTGCGTAGCCACGACCCACCCGCCAGAAGTCCGTAATAGGCTGGTGTGTCCAGAGCTGCTGCCGGTAACTCATCTCGTCCAGCTCCGCAATGCGGACGCCGTCCTTGTCAGCGGGGATGTGCTTTGCCACGATGTCCATGGCGATCTTGCAGAGGTAGAGGTTGGTGCCGATGCCCGCCGTAGCCGTGATGCCGGTCTCATTCAAGACCTCCCGGATCATCTTCATGGCCAGCTCATGGGGGGTGAGCTGATAGGTCTGCAAATAGTCGGTCACATCCATGAACACCTCGTCGATGCTGTACACATGGATGTCCTCCGGGGCGATGAACCGGAGGTAAATCTGATAAATCTCTGTGCTGCGCTGGATATAATGGGCCATCTGGGGTGTGGCCACGATATAGTCCAGCGACAGGGATGGGTCGGCGTTCAGCTCATTGATGTTGCTGGAGGAGCCGGTGAAGGTGTGTCCCGGTGCCCGGCGCTGTCGCTCCCGGTTGACCTCCTTCACCCGCTGGACGACCTCGAACAGCCTTGCCCGCCCGGAGATGCCAAAGGATTTCAGAGAGGGTGACACCGCCAGGCAGATGGTTTTCTCCGTGCGGCTCTGGTCGGCCACCACCAGATTGGTGGTCAGCGGGTCGAGCCCTCGCTCTGCGCACTCTACCGAGGCATAGAAGGATTTCAGGTCGATGGCGACATAGGAACGGTCTGACAAACGGATCACCTCCCTGTGCATTTCGTTTCAATATAGTATAACACATCCGGCGGTTATTCGGCAGACCGGAAAAGACTTTTTCTGACGAACCTGATAGCCGGTTCCCTGGCGTTACCGGAAGCGGCTCAAATACATGACACCTATGGAATTTCACGCTGCCACATAAAAAAGACGGCCTCTGCCCGTGGGCAAAGGCCGTCTTCATGGAAACCTTTTTCGTTTTTCACCGTCCGCCTGACAGAGGCCCGCTTCATTTTTTGCTGTCCCTGGGCCGTCCTTGCAAAAATCAGTCTGTCAATCCATCAGCATCAGGCATCCGTCCTCGTCGTATTTCAGGGTTTGGATGTCATACTTCTGGCTGCGGATGATCTCGTTGAGCTTGATCTCCTCCGCCACGGTGCCCACAAAGGTATAGCTGACGCCGTGCTTCTTCGCCCGACCGGTGCGTCCGATGCGGTGGATATAATACTCATTCTCGTCGGGCACATCGTAGTTGAACACCACATCCACGTCGTCGATGTCCAGGCCCCGGGCGGCCACGTCGGTGGCCACCAGCACCCGGAGCTTGCCGCTGCGGAAGCTGGACAGGGTCTGCTCCCGCTCCTTCTGGGGGATGTCCCCATGGATGGGTCTGGCGGAGATATGATGCTGCTGGAGCAGCGCCGCCAGACGGTCGGTCATGTTCTTGGTGTTGCAGAAGGCGATGGCCCGCTCGTAGCTGCCTCCCCTGAGCAGTCCCAGAAGGGTGTTCAGCTTTTGATCCCGGCTCTCCAGGAGGATGCGGTACTGCTGGATGTCCGGCTTGTCCTCGTTCACCGGACGGACGGTGATCTCCACCGGGTCGCGCTGATATACCCAGGAGATGTCCATGACCTCCCGGCTGATGGTGGCGGAGAACAGGCCCAGGTTCTTCCGGTTGGGGATGGAGTCCAGGATCTTGGTCACGTCATCGATAAAGCCCATGTCCAGCATCCGATCCGCCTCGTCCAGAATGACGGTGGACACCTTGTCCAGCCGGAGGGTACGCCGCTTCTGGTGATCCATCAGCCGTCCCGGGGTAGCCACCACGATCTGGGGAGCGTTTTTCAGCTGCTTGATCTGTTTGTCGATGGGCTGGCCGCCGTAGAGGCAGACCACCCGCACCCCCTCCTGGAAGGCGCACAGATCCTTTAACTCGTCCCGGATCTGGATGGCCAGCTCCCGGGTGGGGGCCAAAATCAGCGCCTGCACGCTCTCAGAGGTGCGGTCGATATGCTCCAAGATCGGGATGCCGAAGGCAAATGTCTTTCCTGTTCCCGTGGGTGCCTTGGCCACCACATCCTTCCACTCCATCAGCGGCGGGATGGCCCCGCCCTGAATGGGAGTTGCCTGGACAAAGCCCTTTTTGTCCAGAGCCTGCATGATCGCCGGGGACAGCCCCAGCTGGTCGTAGCGCACGTCCTCGCTGCACTCAACGCCATTGATTTCCATGGATTTCGTTCCTTTCCCACTTCCTGCGCCAAATACAGCTTTCATCCCGGTTCTTTCGCCGTCCGGTGCCAGGCGCACAAATAAGCCGCACAAATCGCACGGCAATCCATTCAACAGTCATTATTGTAGCATACCCCACTCCCCTTGACAAGCAAAAGTCTGCCGGGTTTCGACCATTTTATCTCCCCTTCTTCGCCCTCTCTTGCATTTTGGGGCAAGTCATGGTATAGTACCGTTAAACAGGTGCGGACAGTTCCGTCCGCCAACGCAGGAAGGTATTCTCTATGAGCGAGCAGACCACAGAGCAATCGCCGGTGTCCATCACCGCCAAAAATATCCATCTGAGCTATCGAAGCATCGTCCCTGTCTCCATGCGAAACAGTAAAAATACAACTCCCGTCTCCAGGCCCACCGCCACCTCCAATGACGAGGCCTCCGGCATCTCCGCCAATGTTCTCTCCTCCTTCACCCGAAAGGGCCGGGTGGAACACTTCGAGGCCCTCCATGGCGTCTCCTTTGAAATTCATCAGGGAGATATTGTGGGTCTGGTGGGGAAAAACGGCAGCGGCAAGTCTACCCTGCTCCGGGTGCTGGCCGGCATCTTTGAGCCGGACGAGGGCTCGGTAGATCTTCACGGCTCCACCGTCTCCCTGCTGGCCCTGGGAGTAGGCTTTCTCAAACAGCTCTCCGGCCGGGACAATATCTATCTCTCCGCCATGCTGCTGGGCTTTTCCAAGGAGCAGATCGACGCACAGATCGACGAGATCATCGAGTTCTCCGAGCTGGGAGACTTCATCGAAAAGCCGGTCAAGACCTACTCCAGCGGCATGGTCTCCAAGCTGTCCTTTTCCATCACCGCTATCCTGAAAACGGACATTATCCTGGTGGATGAGGTCCTCTCGGTGGGCGACGCCAAATTCCGGAAAAAGAGCCTGAAAAAGATGCTGGAGCTGATTTCAGAAAAGAGCCGCACCGTGGTCATCGTCTCCCACGACGCCAGCACCATCCAAAAGCTGTGTACCTCGGTGATCTGGCTCCATGACGGGGACATCCGCATGATTGGCCCTACGAAGCAGGTCATGCCCGCCTACCGCAAGTTCATGGACGACGAGGAATGAGCCTTTGCTCTCCCCTGCTACACCATCCGCTCCTCCAGCCCTGGCGGGGGAGCGTTTTTCTTCCTATCATTTATTACGGACGAAGGGAGGGATCTCATGGATCTGTCCAACGTACAAGCCACCCTGTCCTCTCTTTGGGACAATATTCAGGGCTGGTTCTCCGATCTGTCCCAGGACGCCGCCCTGCTGGAAACGCTCTCCGACGTGCTGGATGTGATATTGCAGTTTTTGCTGCCTCTGCTGGCTCTGCTGGTGGTGGTGCGGTGCGCCCGCAGTCTGCTCCAGGGCAAGCTGGAGCAGGAGCAGTGGGGACGGCTCACCGACCCGGCCGGGAACACCTATCCCCTTCGGCACTGGGAGATTCTCATCGGCCGCGCACGTTCCTGCGACGTGGTGCTCTCCGACCCCGCCGTCTCCCGGAACCACGCCGCCCTGACCAGGGACGCCCAGGGGCAGTGGAGCCTGTTTCCTCTGAAATCCAAAAACGGCGTCACCCTCAACGGCGCTCCTCTGGAAGCCGCCGCCCCCATCCAGGCGGGAGATGTCATTGGCCTGGGCGCTACCCAGCTGGCCTTCTATCCCATCACCGCCGCCCAGGAAGCGGAGCAGGCCCAGCACCGCACCCGGCCGGGAAAGGTCTTTTCCCCCGGCGTCACCCTGATTTTGCTCACCATCTTTCAGGCAGGTCTGTGCTTCCAGCTGGAATCGGTGGTAGATGAGGAATATCTCCGTCCGGTGCTTTTCTCCTTTGGGGTGCTGTGCCTGCTCATGTGGGCGGTCTATTTGATCTACCGTGTCCTCCGGCGCACCGGCTTTGAGATCGAGACCCTGGCCTTTTTCCTGACCACCCTCTCTCTCACCGTCACCGCCGACTCCGCTCCATCCAGCCTCTACAAGCAGCTGGCCGCCGTGGTCATCGGCATCGTCCTCTTTTTTGCCCTCTCCATCGTCCTCCGGGACGTGGAGCTGGCCAAGAAGCTCCGCTGGCCCGCCGCCATCTTCGCCGTGGTTCTGCTGGCCTTCAACCTGCTGCTGGGCGAGACCCTGTTCGGCGCCACCAACTGGATCTCCATCGGCCCCATCTCCTTCCAGCCCTCCGAGCTGGTGAAGGTGGTCTTTATCCTGGTGGGGGCCACCACCCTGGATCGGATGTTCACCCGGCGGAACCTGATCTTTACCCTGATCTTTTCCGCTTACTGCGTGGGCTGCCTGGCCCTGATGAGCGACTTTGGCACGGCTCTGATCTTCTTCGTGGCATTTCTGGCCATCGCCTTTCTCCGCACCGGCGACCTGCCTTCGGTGGCCTTTATCACTGCCGCCGCCGTCTTTGCCTGCGTGCTCATTCTCAGCTACAGGCCCTATATCGCCAACCGCTTCGCCGCCTACCGCCACGTGTGGGAGGATCCCTCCGGCACAGGGTACCAGCAGACCCGAACCCTCTCCGCCCTGGCCAGCGGCGGCCTGTTCGGTCAGGGGCTGGGCGAGGGCTGGCTGAAAAACATCGGGGCGGCCAACACCGATCTGGTCTTTGGCGTTCTGGCAGAGGAGCTGGGGCTGATCATCGCCCTGTTGGCGGTGGTGGTCATCATCCTGCTGGCCCTGTTTGCGGTCAAGTCCGCCGCCGCCGGGCGCTCCTCCTTCTACGTCATCGCCGCCTGCGCCACCGCCACCATCTTTGTCGTCCAGACCATGCTCAACGTCTTTGGCTCCACCGACCTGCTGCCCCTGACCGGCGTGACCTTTCCCTTTGTGTCGGTGGGTGGCTCCAGCATGATGTCCTGCTGGTGTCTGCTGGCCTATATCAAGGCCTCGGACACCCGACAAAACGCAGGCATCGCCATCCGGCTACCCAAACGGTTGAAAAAGGGACAGGCTCCCGAGCCGGAGCCTGCGCCCCGTTTCCGCCCTGCTCCACGTCCTGCCGCCAGCACCGCCGCTGACGCCGACATCACCCAAACGCTGCACATCCCGGAGCAGGAGCGGTGGGACGAGGGGAGCTTTTCCGCCCGGCTCTCCATCCATCGGGAGGAGCAGGAGGACTGGACGCTGCCCACCAGCGGAGAGGAGGATTCCCCATGAAAAAGCTACAGGGACGCACCTGGTTCGTGCTGGTCTTTATCCTCCTGCTCATCGCAGGCTCTGCCATCCTTACAGGGATGTACTTTGTGGAGGGCCGGGACTGGGTCGCCTTCTCCGCCAACTCTCATCTGTACACCAACGGGCGCATCGCCACCGGCACCATCACCGACCGGAACGGCGTGCTGCTCTACGACGGGGAAACCGGGGACTACGCCGACGAGTCCTCTGTCCGCATCGCCACCCTCCACGCCGTGGGCGACCAGTACGGCAACATCGCTACCGGGGCCAAGGTGCTTTTTGACGAGTATATGGCCTCCTACAATCCCATTACCGGGGTGGGCAGCGGCGGCAACCAGGTCTCTCTGACCATCGACGCAAAGCTGAACGTCACCGCCTGGGAAGCTCTGGCCGGGCGAAGCGGCACGGTGGCGGTCTACAACTACGAGACGGGAGAGATCGTCTGCATGGTCTCCTCCCCCACCTTTGACCCCTACGATTCGGAGGAGGTGCTGGCGGCGGTGAACGAGGGGGACAGCCGGTATGACAGCGTCTACCTGAACCGGTTCCTCTCCTCCTCCTTCACCCCCGGCTCCATCTTCAAGATCGTCACCACCGCCGCCGCCATCGAGCAGATGGACGACCTGGACGACTTCACCTACACCTGCACCGGCTCTTTGGAGGTGGGCGGCGACACCGTCACCTGTCCCTCTGTCCACGGGACGCTGACCCTGTCCGAGGCCCTGGCCAACTCCTGCAACTGCGCCTACGCTGCCCTGGCCCTGGAGCTGGGTGGCGACACCCTCCAGACCTATACCAGCCTGGCGGGACTGCTGGACAGCGTGACGGTGAACGGCCTGTCCTCCGCCAAGGGGAGCTACACCGTTCCCACCTCGTCCTCCGACCTGGCCTGGTCAGGGGTGGGGCAGTACACCGATCTGGTGAACCCCTGCTCCATGCTGGTGCTCATGGGCTGCATCGCCGGGGACGGAGAGGCCGCCGTTCCCACCCTGCTGAAATCCGTTACCGGCAGCTTCGGCCTCCCCGCCGCCATCCTCACCACCTCCACCACCTCCATCGGCTGGGAGGCGGAGACCTGCCAGGAGCTGAAAGCCCTCATGCGCAACAACGTCACCAGCCACTACGGACAGGAGCAGTTCGGCGACCTGGCAGTCTGCGCCAAGTCCGGCACCGCCGAGGTCAGCTCCTCTGACGACCCCCACGCCTGGTTCGTGGGCTTCATCGACGACGAGGATTATCCCTACGCCTTCGTCGTCCTGGTGGAAAACGGCGGCTGGGGCAGCTCCACGGCGGGAAGCATCGCCGCCACGGTGCTGACCGCCCTGTGCGGGTGAGCCGTGGGCTGAGTCGGCGTGCCGACAGAACCGAAAAAATACCATAAGTCATTTTGACAATCACCCCCTCCGCAGAGCCGGGGCCGGCCCATCCCCCAGGGGAGGCCCGGCCCTGTTTTTGCGCCGTGAGCACAGTTTGGAGCAGATGTCAACTGCTAATTTTGACATAAAAACGACCAACTATGACAAATCGGTTGAAATTCTTCGGGTGCTCAGTATAATAAATCCATCGAAACGGGAAATACCTGACAGCCGTTTCAGAAAGGGTGTAAAAGCATGGAAAGAGTGAAAAGAATCACCGCATTGTTGCTCTCTCTGGTCCTCCTGCTCCCCCTGCTCCCGGCCACGGCCCTGGGCGCAGAGGTCGCAGAGGAGCCGGAGGCGGTCGTCCAGGACGTGGAGACGGAGGACTTGGACGAGCCCGAGGCAGAGAGCGCAGACGAGGCAGAGCCAGAGGACGCAGACAAGGCAGCAGAGGAGGAGACTGCTGTTGAGGAGACGGAGGAGGCCGACGAAGTCGCTGTTGTAGATGAGCATGAAGATGATGTTGCAGAAACTTCTACCGATGAAGATGCCGCAACGGAAGAAAATGCTACTACAGAAGAATCAACCGTGTCAGAAGACACAGATGATGATAGCGAAGACTCCGAAACAGAAGCCGAATTTCAAACGGGTGACGAAGTTTATTTCGGAAGATACCCGCAAAGCAAGGTAACAAACACGAAGTTAATTAATGCGCTCAATGAACTCGAGGTCGATGAAAACGGCGACGTTGCGATTGGCGACTACCAGTTCAGAAGAATGACAGACGACGACGGCAATTATACCTGGTTCATGTATGAGGATATCAAATGGGATGTCCTGACGGAGGAAGATGGAAAGTTATTCCTCTTTTCCTCTGCCATGCTGGATGCAAAGGGGCTGTCAACCTCCTGGGATGGGACAACATGGGAAACCAGTGTCGCCCGTGAGTGGTTGAATTCAACGTTTTTGAATGCCGCCTTTACAGCCGAGGAGCAATCCCATATCGCCCTCACCTATCTTGAAAACGGGCGTGGAAACGACACAGAAGATTACCTGTTTTACTTGACGCAATCTGATGTGACAAATGAAGCGTATGGTTTTTACAGTAACAGTGACCGTATTGCAGAAACAACGGACTATGAGCTCTATGTCAGCATCAGCGGAAACTGCTATTTGCTGAGAAGCACGAATTCGATTCTCGGGTTGGCAAATGTATACGCAGTTTACAACTGGGACGGTTCCCTGTCCGGGTATATGCCCATCAGTGCCGGATATGACGCCCGGCCCGGAATGTGGGTGGATGCATCGGCAGTCTCTACCGAGAAGCATGAATATGTCGCCACCTATGAGGAAGTTTTTCAGGAATACCCCATCATCATCATCCCCGGCATTATGGGGAGTCAGTTATATGAAGACTTTGACTGTACCGATTTGCTTTGGGTAGATGAGCCAAAGATTCTTGGCATTTTTCTCTCATCCTTACAATTGTTGGAAACTAAGATGGATGTAAGCAATCCGTTATATGTACGTAGTAATACAGGCGTAACCGGCATGTTCCTGGAGTCCGGTTCTGATCTGGAATATGGAACACAGGACTCAAACAAAGCCCTCGTCGATTTTCTCATGGAAGAATATGGCGAAGACAGGGAGATCTACTTTTACTCCTATGACTGGCGGAAGTCAAACACAGATTCGGCGGCGACGTTGAAAGAAAGCCTGGATGCGCTGGGCATCACAAAGGCGGATTTTGTCTGTCACAGCATGGGCGGACTGGTGGCCAGCCAGTTTGTCGCCGCTTACGGTGAATCTTATATCCACACGATTACCACTCTGGGAACGCCCTATGAGGGAGCGACTAAGCTGCTCAATGCGGTTCTGACAAAGCACGTGCTGGATAATATATGGGAAGACACCATTTTGGCTATGGCAGGATTTTCAACAGGCCTGAAAATCAGCTTTTCCGGCGTGGCGGAGCTGGCTCCCACGCTGGAATCCTGGACGGATACATCTGCTAAAAATACCGTAATAGTCTATTCAAAGGAATATTCGTTCAAAGCCTCTGATTATATGGGTTTATACACGCTGAATCCCCCAAACGAGGAGATGACAACACAGGATATCCTAGACTATCTGGATGATGTTATCAACAATTCTTGGCTGGGATGGACGATCGACGGAACAGGCCTGCTCAACAAGCTATCGGATGTACAGGCAGAGATCAAAGCGGACTGCGGCTACACAGCGACAAAGTTTTACTTTGGAACGACTATTTACCCGATTATCGAATATAAAAACGATGCGGAATCGTACAGCAGCGCCTTATCCACACTGTTTGGCAGTACTCTGGAGAGCAAAATGGAAACCGCAAAGAGCGGATTCACTCAGCTTCACTCTATGGACAACGCATATTTTGCCATAGGGAACACAAAACGCACCATCACCGGAGCGACTTTAAAGGTAGCTTCAAACGGCACCGTGTCAGTTCAGGATTTGAGCTACGGCCTGGGCGACGGAACCGTGCCCTACCAGTCCGCAAATATGCTGTCAGATCGTGTTCTCAGCCGTGCCAGCTATTTTGACCTGGATCATTCCCAAATCGGCGGCGGAGGGGATCTGGAGGACAACGAGGAGTGGCAGGAGCTGACCGCATGGCTCAAGGAGATCATCGACGGAGGCCAGCCCACAGGGACGACCCAGTCCACCGAGAGTAGCAGCGCCTACACGAAAGCCAGGGTCGCCTGCCCGGTGGATGTGACAGTCACCTACAACGGGGAGACCCTTTCCTCCTGTGCGGACAGCCTGTGTACGGAGACCTCCTTCGGCACGCTAGACTTCGCAGGCTCCGAGGGCGAGATCAAGATTCTGTGTCTGGACACCAACGCCGACTATGAGATTGTGCTCACCGGCACCGATGAGGGCTCGATGGAGTTCGGCCTCTCCTTCTACGACGAAAACGGCGATCTCATCGAGGAGCGGGAAGTGACCGATGTTCCGCTCACAGAGGACACAGTGATCTACACCACCGCAGACCCAGAGACGGAGACGGTTCTGGAAATCGACACAGACGGCGACGCCGAGATCGACGACACCGTCGCTGTGACCGAGCCCATCGACCCGGACACCTGCGAGCATGAATACGAAAAAACCACCATAGCCCCCACCTGCGGCTATGAGGGCTGCGACCTGTACACCTGCCCGCTGTGCGGGGATTTCTACATTGACAACATCATCCCCGCCACCGGCGAGCACGTCTACAGCACAACGCCGGAGTGGGCCTGGGCCACCGACCACAGCGCCGTTACCGCCACCTTCACCTGCACCGGCTGCGGCGACGCCCAGGCGGTGGACGCCGTCGTGACCTATGAGGTGACAGAGGCGGCCAACTCCGTCTCCACCGGTACGGCCGTTTACACCGCCACCGTGACCTTTGACGGCGAGACCTACACCGACACCCAAACCGTGACCATCCCGAAAATCGTGCTCACCGCCCCCACGGTCACTGCCCTGTTTAACTCCACCTACGGCATCACCATCCGCTGGGAGGCCATCGAGGGAGCCACAGAATACATCGTCTGGCGGCTGAATAACAGCACCGGTCGGTGGGAGAGATGTGCCACCACCACGGAGCCAAACTATATCAGCACCAGCCCGGTCTCCGGCACCACCTACTACTATGCAATTGAGGCCACTGACGGCTACACCAGCACCGGCAGAGGCCCTCAGCGTTACATCCACTATCTGGCAACGCCAAAGGTCAGCCTGGAAAACACCTCCTCCGGCGTGAAGATTTCCTGGACAAAGGCGGGGGGCGCCAAGAGCGGCTACCAGATCTGGCGGCGCACGGCGGACAGCGACTATGAGCAGATCGGCACGGTCTCCAGCATCAACACCCTGACCTGGACGGACGAGACCGCCGCCCTGGGCGTGCGCTACTATTACATGGTGCGCTCGGTCAGCGGCTCCGCCCGCAGCGCCTACGCCTCCCAGTACATCACCCGACTGACCGCTCCCACGGGAATCTCCGTCAGCAACGTGAAGAACGGCGTACAGGTGAAATGGAACGCCGTCACGGGAGCGAAGTCCTACCAGATCTGGCGGAAAACCCCCGGCGGCAGCTGGGCTCGTGTGGGCTCCACCTCCGACACCACCTACATCAGCACAGGCGTATCCTCCGGAAACACGTACATTTTCACCGTAAAGGCGGCCTACAACTCCAGCGTCAGCGCCTACAACACCACCGGCAAGACCATCATGCGGCTGGCGGAGCCCACCATCAAGCTGGAAAATCTGGTAGGCGGCCTCACCGCCAGCTGGAACGCCGTGGATGGGGCGAAGGGCTACAAGCTCTATCGCCGCTCCGAGACGGGCAGCTATGTTCTCATCGCCGATTTGGGTGCTGATGAGCTGTCCTACACCGACAAGGCGGCAAAGGCAGGTATCGTCTTCTACTACCGTGTCCAGGCCTACAACGGCAGCTACACCAGCTCCTGGACTTCCCAGTTCACCCGTCGCATCGGCCACACCACCCTGACCCTTACGAAGAACAGTTCCGGCGTGGTGCTCACCTGGACAGAGAGCGGCGGCTGCACCGGCTACTACATCTACCGGATGAACGAGGACGGCAGCTACACCCGCATCAAGACCATCACCTCCGCCGACACCCTGACTTGGACGGATACGGATGTGGATCTGGCGTCCGGAAACGCCTACACCTATATCGTCCGGGGCTATAACGGCAGCAGCCTGGGGTCTTATACGCCCAAAAAGACCAGTGATTTCTTCTAAGCATAGCTTCACCTGAGACAAAACACCAGCCCTCCGGCCGTATCGGTCGGAGGGCTGGCTGCTGTATGTTGCATGAGAGATCATTCAAACCGGGACGGTCTGATGCAGGGAGAGCGTATCCTGTCCGGTTTCAGCCCACATCCTGAATCAGTACCTTCATTCGCCCGCCGCAGACCATGCCCTCGTCTGCGGCGACGTCGTTGGTCATGTCGATGGTGACGCACCGGGAGGCTCCGGTGCCGATGATCTGGCGTGCCAGCTCCATGACGGCGTATTCCCCGGAGCCGCCGCCCACCGTCCCGGCAGAGCGCAGGGAGCGGTCTATCGCCATCATCGCCCCGGACTTCACCGGGGAGGAGCCGTAGGTCTCATAGACCAGCATCAACGCCTTGGGGGCGGGATTCAGGGCCAGGAACTCCAGCAGAGGCAGATCGACGTCCTCCGAGGTGAGCACTGCCGATTTAGAGCGGAAGCTCGTCCCCGCCCGGCGGCACTGAATCAGCTCCGCCACGATGGAGATGGCGATCTCCTTCACCGTCAGGGCATGGATGTCCAGGCCGATGGGGGTGTGGACTCTGTCCAGCAGGGCCCGGTCGTAGCCCTCCGCCTCCAACAGATCGAACTGGGCGGCCACCCGCTTTCGGGAGCCGATCATCCCCAGGTAACGGGGGAATGTCCCCTCCAGCACCGTCCGCAGACAGTCCGCATCGTGGGCGTGTCCCCGGGTAATGATGGCCACATAGTCCTCTCCGGTGACTGCCAGACGGCGGAGGGCGGCGGGAAATTCGTCACAGAGGACAGCGTCTGCCTGGGGAAACCGGCTCTCGCTGACAAAGTCGGGCCGGTCGTCTACCACGGTGACGGAGAAGCCCAGGTCGGCGGCATACCGACACAGAGGCAGGGCAATGTGTCCGCCTCCCAGGACGATGAGCCGCTCCCGGGGCCGAAAGCTGCGAACCACAGGGCCGTCCTCCGTCTCAAAGGTGAGGGCGGCGGCCTCGCCGGAGCGGACGGCGGACAGGAGGGCGTTCCAATCGACAGGCATAAAATCAGCTCCCTTTCTGTTTCCAGTCCAATATATCACAGAGGAATGGGATTTGCAATGGCGGAAGGGTAAACGTCTCCCCCTTTTGCACAAGAATCTGGGACGTTTTTCCCTCTAATTTGGGAATTGACAATCTGTCGGAAGAGAATATAATGATACCGACATCTGTCAAGACACCTGAATATTCACAGAGAGAAGGAAAACATATGAAAGAAGCGTTGAAACGGGCCTGGGAGGCCGTCAAGGCCTTCCTGCACCGGAAAAACATCGAGATATCTGCCAAGCGCTACGGCATCGACGCCATGTCCGCCATGGCACAGGGACTGTTTGCGTCCCTGCTCATCGGCACCATTATCAAGACCCTGGGTCAGCAGCTGGGCATCGCCTTCCTGGAGGAGATGGGTGGCTACGCCACCGCCATGTCCGGCCCCGCCATGGCCGTAGCCATCGGCTTTGCCCTGGGCGCGCCTCCCCTGGTGCTGTTCTCCCTCATCGCCGTTGGCAACGCCGCCAACACCCTGGGCGGCGCAGGCGGCCCTCTGGCGGTGTTCGTCATCGCCATTATCGCCACGGAATTTGGCAAGGCGGTCTCCAAGGAGACCAAGGTGGACATCCTGGTGACCCCCGCCGTGACCATTGTCGTGGGTGTGTGCCTCTCCGCCTGGTGGGCACCCGCCATCGGCAGCGCCGCCAGCGCCGTGGGGACCGTCATCATGTGGGCCACGGAGCAGCAGCCCTTCTTTATGGGCATCCTGGTCTCGGTGCTGGTGGGCGTGGCCCTGACCCTGCCCATCTCCTCCGCTGCCATCTGCTCCGCCATCGGCCTGACCGGGCTGGCGGGCGGTGCCGCCGTGGCCGGCTGCTGTGCCCAGATGGTGGGCTTTGCGGTCATGAGCTTTCAGGAGAACCGCTGGGGCGGGCTGGTAAGCCAGGGCCTGGGCACCTCCATGCTCCAGATGAGCAATATCCTGAAAAATCCCCGCATCTGGATCCCCCCCACTCTGGCCGCCGCCATCACCGGCCCCATCGCCACCTGCATCTTCCAGCTGGAGATGAACGGCCCCGCCGTCTCCTCCGGTATGGGCACTTGCGGCCTGGTGGGTCAGATCGGCGTCTACTCCGGCTGGGTCAGCGACATCGCCGCCGGAACCAAGACGGCCATCACTGCCATGGACTGGGTGGGCCTGATCCTGGTCTGCTTCGTCCTGCCCGCCGTAATCAGCTGGGCCCTGGGTCTTCTGTTCCGGAAAAAGGGCTGGATCAAAGAGGGAGATCTGAAGCTGGACTGATACACCGACACATGAGCAGCGCTGCCTGAGAGGGCGGCGCTGCTTGCGCTTTACAAACCCTTTTCGACAATTTTACACAGATTTTTTGCCTGACTGATTGTCTTTCGCTCCGAATCATTATACAATACAGAGGGCAGTTTGCGGTATCAAAGTCTTTGGAACGTCGTAAACTGTATCTACAGAGCGCACCTGCCGTTCATCGACGATGAGACGGGAGCCGGTGCGGAATGAGGAGCGAAAAATCGGATGGAGCAGAGAAATTGCTATACCAACCGGGAGCTGTCCTGGCTGCGTTTTAATGAGCGGGTGCTGGACGAGGCAGGGAATCCCCGGGTGCCGCTGGCGGAGCGGCTGAGCTTTGCCGCTATTTTCCAAAATAATCTGGATGAGTTTTTCATGGTTCGGGTGGGTACCCTGATGACCCATATGCACGCCAGCGAGCCCATGCGGGACAACAAGACCGGCATGACCAGCGCCCAGCAGGTGGAGGCCATTTTGAAATCAGTCCAGGAGCTGGAGGAGAAAAAGGGACGGGTCTATACCCGGCTCATGGGAGAGCTGGAGCCTCACGGCGTCCGGCTGGTGAACTTTGGCCGCCTCTCCCCGGAGGACGGGGAGCTGCTGGAGGAGCTGTTTGACCGGCAGATCGCCCCCTTCCTCTCACCGATGGTCATCACACGGCAGCAGCCGTTCCCCTTCCTGCACAACAAGCAGCTCTGCGCTGTGGCCTGGCTGACCTCCAAAAGCGGTAAGCGCCGGGTGGGGATTGTCCCCTGCACTGACGGCGTGGTGCCCCGGCTGATTCCCGTGCCCAGCCGCCCGGGGACGTTCATGCTCCGGGAGGAGCTGATCCTCCACTTTGTGGGCAAGCTGTTTCACCGGTACACGGTGGAGGAAAAGGCGGTCATGCGGGTCACACGGAACGCCGACCTGGACTCCATCACCGCTATCGACGAGGATCTGGACTATCGGGACAACATGGAGCATCTCATCCGTCAGAGACGCCGTCTCAGCCCGGTGCGGCTGGAGGTGTCCCGCCCCCTGCCGGAAAAGCTCCGGTCGGCCCTGGCGGACTTTATCGGATTCCGGGAGGAGCATATCATACATGTGACCACACCTCTGGATCTGTCCTTCGTCTCCCAGCTCCAGGAGCAGCTTCGGGGAGAGCCGGCCCTGTTCTACCAGCGGCGGACGCCCCGGATGTCTCCCGCTCTGGACATGAAGCGGAGCATCATCGACCAGATCGAGGAAAAGGACGTGCTGCTCAGCTATCCCTTTGAGAGCATGCGTCCCTTCCTCCGGCTGCTCCACGAGGCAGCGGAGGACGAGACGGTGGTCTCCATCAAAATGTCCCTCTACCGGGTGGCGGATCGGAGCAAGGTCATCGAGGAGCTGATCGAGGCGGCGGAAAACGGCAAGGAGGTGGTCGTCCTCCTGGAGCTCCGGGCCAGGTTCGACGAGGAGAACAACATCGAGATGTCCCACCGTCTGGAGGATGCAGGATGCCGGGTGAGCTACGGCCTGCCGGAGTATAAGGTGCACTCCAAGCTGTGCCTCATCACCCGGTATACCGACCACGGGCTGCGCTATCTGACCCAGATCGGCACCGGCAACTACAACGAAAAGACGGCGAAGCAGTATACCGACCTGAGCCTGATGACCGCCGACCAGGGCATCGGCGCAGAGGCCGCCCGCATTTTCAACGCCGTCTCCTGTGAGGAGACGCTGGAGACGACGGAGCACCTGCTGGTGGCTCCCCACTGTCTGCAAAACCGGGTGCTGGAACTGATGGATCGGGAGATCGCCTGTGCCCGGGCAGGGCAGCGGGCCTATATCGGGGCCAAAATCAACTCCCTCACCGACAAGGTCATCATCGACAAGCTCATCGAGGCATCCCAGGCGGGGGTGCGTATCGAGCTGATCGTCCGGGGCATCTGCTGCCTGCGGCCGGGGATCCAGGGCTTTACCGACAACATCACCGTCATCAGCGTGGTGGGACGTTTCCTGGAGCACTCCCGCATCTATCGCTTCGGCGTGGGGGAGCGGGAGCAGATCTATATCGCCTCCGCCGACTTCATGACCCGGAACACCCTCCGGCGGGTGGAGGTGGCAGCACCCATCTACGACAGAGATCTGAAGGCCCGGGTCCGGCACATCTTTGACACCATCATGCGGGACGACGAGAAGGGGCGGCAGCTACTCAGCGACGGCAGCTACACCCACCGCTGCATCAACAAGACGCCCCTGAACTCCCAAGAGCTGTTTTACGAGGAGGCCTATCGTGCGGCGGAGACCGGGCGGGTCAAATAACACAGGAAGGACAGATGTACAGTGCTCACCATCGGAATGCTCACCAGCGGCGGCGACTGCCAGGCCCTCAACGCCGCCATGCGGGGTGTGGCCAAATCCCTGTTTGAGGCGGGCGAGGCGGTCATTTACGGCTTTGAGGACGGCTATAAGGGCCTGATCTACGGCCGCTACCGGAAGATGACCGAGAGGGACTTCTCCGGCATCCTGACCCGGGGCGGGACCATCCTCGGCTCCTCCCGGCAGCCCTTCAAGCAGATGCGGATACCGGATGAGAACGGCCTGGACAAGGTGGAGGCCATGAAGGGCACCTACCGGCAGCTGGGGCTGGACTGTCTGGTCATCCTGGGGGGCAACGGCACCCACAAGACCGCCAACCTCCTCCGGGAGGAGGGGCTGAACGTGGTCACTCTCCCCAAGACCATCGACAACGATATCTGGGGCACCGACATGACCTTCGGCTTTCAGAGCGCCGTCAACATCGCCACCGACGCCATCGACTGCATCCATACCACCGCCGCCTCCCATGGCCGGGTGTTTATCGTAGAGGTCATGGGCCACAAGGTGGGGTGGCTGACACTCCACGCAGGGCTGGCCGGCGGAGCGGACATCATCCTTCTGCCGGAGATCCCCTACGATGTGGACAAGGTGGCCGCCGCCATCGAGAAGCGGGACAGGGCCGGGAAACGGTTCACCATCCTGGCGGTGGCCGAGGGTGCAATCAGCCGGGAGGACGCCGCCCTGAGCAAGAGCGAGAGAAAGGCGGAGCAGCGGCGCTATCCCTCTGTCTCCTACAAGCTGGCAGACCAGATTCTGGAAAAGACCGGCAAGGAGGTTCGCATCACCGTTCCCGGCCACACCCAGCGGGGCGGCTCTCCCTGTCCCTATGACCGGGTGCTGGCCTCCCGGCTGGGTGCGGCGGCGGCCGGGCTGATTTTGGAGGGAAAATATGGCTGTATGGTGGGCATTGTAAACGGTGAGATCGTCCCCGTCCCCCTGGGGGAGGTGGCCGGACGGCTGAAAACCGTCCCTCCGGACAGCTCCATCATCCGGGAGGCCAAGCGAATCGGCATCAGCTTCGGGGACTGAACCGCCTTTCCCACACGTCCTTTTTCAAAAATTGGCATCCAACAGCACACCAGCCCTCCGACCGATACGGCCGGAGGGCTGGCGTTTTGTCTCAGGTGGAAATGCGCTTAGAAGAAATCACTGGTCTTTTTGGGCGTATACGACCCCAGGCTGCTGCCGTTGTAGCCCCGGACGATATAGGTGTAGACATTCCCAGACGTCAGATCCACGTCCGTATCCGTCCAGGTCAGGGTATCGGCGGAGGTGATGGTCTTGATGCGGGTATAGCTGCCGTCCTCGTTCATCCGGTAGATGTAATAGCCCGTACAGCCGCCGCTCTTTGTCCAGGTGAGCACTACGCCGTCCTCACCCTTCGCTAGTTTCAGGGTGGTATGGCCGATTCTCCGGTTGAACTGAGATGTCCAGGAGCTGGTATAGCTGCCGTTGTAGGCCTGAACACGGTAGTAGTACACAATGCCTGCCCCTGCCGCCTTGTCGGTATAGGTCAGGGTATCAGCATCCAGAGTGGCGACCAAGACATAGCTGCCCGTCTCGGAGCGGCGGTAGAGCTTGTAGCCCTCGGCTCCGTCCACGGCGTTCCAGCTGGCGGTCAGGCCGCCCACCAGGTTCTCCAATGTGATGGTGGGCTCAGCCAGTCGCATAATGGTCTTGCCGGTGGTGTTGTAGGCGCTGACACTGGAATTATAAACCGCCTTCACGGTGAACACGTAGGTCTTGCCGGAGGTCACGCCCGTACTGGTATAACTGGTGTCGGTGGTCGTGCCCACCTTGCTCCAGCTGGAGGAGCCGGACAGCTTCCGCCAGACCTGATAGGAGGTTGCGCCGGTGACGGCGCTCCATGTCACCTGCACGCCGCTCTTGGTGTTGCTGACGCTGATATTCGTGGGAGTGGTCAGGCGGGTGATGTACTGAGAGGCGTAAGCGCTCCGGGCGGAGCCACGGACAGAGCGGACGATGTAGTAATACCGTACCCCCGCCTCGGCGGTCGTATCCGTATAGCTGGTAGTAGAGGTGGACACCTGCTTCAACAGCTCATAGTCCGTATCCGCCGTGCGGCGATAGACCTGATAGCCGGAGGTTGCGCCAGCGACGGAGTTCCAGGAGACTTTAATGCCGGAGGTGGTGTTCTCCAGACTGACCTTGGGCGTCGCCATGTACAGGATGTATCGTTGCGTTCCACGGCCGGAGGTAACTTCCCCGTTCACGGCCTCGATAGCGTAATAATAGGTGGTGCCGGAGACCGGGCTGGTGCTGAGGTAGGTCGTGCCGGTGGTGGTGGCGCACTTCTCCCACTTGCCGGAGGAGTTGTTCAGCCGCCAGACGATGTATTCAGTGGCCCCGTCCACAGCGCCCCAGCCGACGGAGACGCCGCTGGTGGAATTGTACAGGGACGTGATGGTGGGGGCGGTGAGAACGAGCATGGGGATGGTCACCGTCTTGGTATCCGTGTACGTCTTGCCGTTGAAGGTCACGGTGGCGGTGTAGGCGCCCGTACCGGCGGCGGTGTAGGTGGCGGCGGTGGTCACTGCGTAGGTGATGGTGGCGGCTGCCGTCTCCTGCTCACCGCACACGGAGCAGGTAAAGGTGGCAGTTACCTTGCTGTAGTCCTCTGACCAGTCCCAGGTGGGAGTGCCGTAGCTGTGGCCGGTGGCGGGGATAGTCTCGCCGGTGGACACGATCTTGCCGCAGACGATACAGATCTCGTCGCCGGTGTAGCCGTCCTCCGTGCAGGTGGCGGCTTTGGCGTTCTGAATTTCTATGGTGTGGCCGGTGGCGGGGAGGGTCACAGTCCGGCTGTCAGAGTAGCTCTTGCCATCCAGCGCAACTGTAGCCGTCCGAATCGCAGAGCCGTCCCCGGTGCAGGTGGGAGCCGCAGTGGTGGTACTGGTTACGACCGCATCAACGGTTTCAGTTTCGCCACCTACAGAGCAAATAAAAGCAGCGGTAGCGGTGCTGTAGTTCTCAGACCAGGTAAATGTGGGTTCGCCATAGGAATGGGTGTGGCAGTTATAATGGATTGTGGCGTTGGTTAGGTTTGTATTATAGGAGCCGATTCTGATTTCCGCCCACGCATCCTCGGAACCGGAGTAAAAGACGTCCGTCAGGCTGATGCAGACGCTAAATGCAAAATCATCAATACTGGTCACGCTGTCCGGTATCGTGATGCTCGTCAGGCTGCTGCAATTACTAAACGCAAAATCGTCAATGCTGGTCACGCCGTCCGGTATTGCGATGCTCGTCAGGCTGCTACACATAGAAAATGCACTACTGCCAATGCTGGTCACGCTGTTTCCAATCGTGACACTGGCCAAACTGGTGCAACCAGAAAATGCGGCACGACCAATACTTGTTACACTATCCGGAATTGTGACGCTGGTCAGGCTAGCACAATTGTAAAACGCTTCGGTGCTAATGCTGGTCACACTGTCCGGAATCGTATATGCTCCTGCCTTTCTTGCAGGACAGCAGAGCAGCGTCGATTGCGCTTTGTTGAACAGCACACCATCCGAGGAGCTGTACGCCGTATTCTCTGCGTCTACAGTGATGCCGGTCAGACTGGTGCAGCAGGAAAACGCATAGTCGCCAATGCTGGTGACGCCGCTCCCAATCGTGACGCTGTCCAGATTAGTGCAGCCGTAAAAGACAGCAACATCAATACTGGTCACACTGTCTGGAATAACTACACTGGTCAGACTGTCACACTCGTCAAATGCTCTACCGCCAATGCTGGTGACGCTGTCCCCAATTGTGACGCTGGTCAGGTTGGTACAGCTATTAAACGCCCAGGCACTAATGCTGGTGACACCATCCTCGATAGTCACGGAAAGAATGGAGGTTCGATAACCGTACCATGGGACACTGGTATAACCACTCCAGTTCGCCATAGCCCCCGTCCCGCTGATGGTCAACATTCCATTTTTCTCCAGCGTCCAAGTCAGATTATTCCCACAGGTGCCGCTAGCCACGACAGTAGTTTCGTCATCACCGCCGACATCGCCGCCGTCCACAGCGACAAAGTCAATGCCGTTTCTCGTCGCATAGTCCTTTGCAGCCGTGTCGGTATAGCCATAGATAGTGACGCCGTCTACCAGTGCGTTTACATATGTGACGTCATACCATATATCTCCGTTTTCATCTTCGTATTCTTCGTATTCTTCCCCTTCGTAATACCCAAGGGCAAGGTTGCCGATGGACGTGATTCCTGTTCCAATTTCAATTTTGGTCAGCTTCGTACAGTTGTGAAACGCAAGGCTGTCAATCGTGGTCACGCTGTCCGGAATGGCAACGTTCGTCAGGCTCATGCAATACTGAAATGCGCTTACGCCAATGCTGGTCACACTGCTTCCGAAGGTCACACTCTCCAAATTCTCGCAGCTCCAAAAAGCATAATCACCAATCGTCTCGACCCCATTACCGATGACAGCACTGGTCAGGTTATAACATTCTTCAAATGCGTCACTGCTGATACTGGTCACGCCGTCTTCAATTACGATCGATTCAATTTGCTCGGCATAGTCTGCCCATGGCACTTCCGGCATTTCACTATCACTATCGTAATCCCATTCCGACATATCCCCCGTTCCGCTGATGGTCAGCGTCCCAGTGTCATCCAGCACCCAGGTCAAATTATCCCCGCAGGTGCCGCTTGCCACCTCGTCACTAACCGTGGCGATGTCCTCCTCGGACACGGCAGCCGGTTCGTCTGCCGCCTCCGCCTCTGTTTCGGAGACCTCATCATCCTCTGTCTCCCCGGAGACAGAGGATTCAGGAGACGTCTCCTGAGCCTCGTCCGTTTCTGTTGTCGCTTCCTCCGTCACGGCGGCCTCCTCCGGCAGCTCCTCCGTCTCCGCTGCCCAGGCAGCGCCGGGAAGCATCGTCAGCAGGAGGGCCAAGGACAGGAAAAACGCTGTGACTCTCTTGATTTGTCTCATAGTACCTCTTTCCTTTCCGATATATTCAGGTAAATACCTGTATGTTTATTTTACCCCTTTTCTCCCATTCTGTCAATTCCTTTCGTAAAGTAAACCGACCCCGCCGGAGAAGGGTTTCCCGGCGGGGTCGGTTGGGTATTCGGCGACAAGGCGGTCGGCGCTCCCGGCTCAAAGCCAGGTGTCCTCGGTCTCGTCCTTTTTCTGTCGGGTCATCAGGCTGCGGAACACGTCCTGAATCTCCCGGTTCTCATACATGACCTCATAGGCGGCCTCTGTGATGGGCATTTCCACCCCGGTCTTTTGGGCCAGCTCATGGGCGGAGGCGGCGGCATAGTAGCCCTCCACCACGGCGCCGCCCATCTCGTCCATGGCCTGTTGAATGGTCTTGCCCTGTCCCAGGAGCAGGCCCGCCCGGTAGTTCCGGGAGTTCATAGAGGTGCAGGTGACGATCAGGTCGCCCACGCCGGTCAGTCCGGCAAAGGTGGACTGTCTGGCGCCCAGAGCCACCCCCAGCCTAGCAATCTCGGTCAGGCCCCGGGTCATGAGCATGGCCTTGGTGTTGACCCCGAAGCCCATACCGTCGATGGCCCCGGCGCAGATGGCGATGACGTTTTTCAGCGCTGCGCCGATCTCCGCCCCCACCACGTCGCAGGAGGCGTAAACCCGGAACCGCTCGTTCATGAACAGCTCCTGGACTGTGTGAGCGGCTGTGCGGCTCTCACTGGCGGCGACGATGGCGCTGGGAATCCTCCGGCCCACCTCCTCGGCGTGGGTGGGGCCGCAGAGCACCACGATGGGGCACTTGTCCCCCACCTCCTGGGCGATGATCTGGCTCAGGCGGAGGGAGGTATCCTTCTCGATGCCCTTGCCTACGCTGACCAGGATGGTGCCCGGCTTCACCAGCGGGGCGAGCTGCCGTGCGGTGGAGCGAACGGCAAAGGAGGGGGTGGCCAGCAGCACCACGTCGCTGTCGGCGGCACAGGCAATATCGGCGGTGAGTTTCATCTCCTCCGGGATGGGGACGCCCTTCAGCATGGGGTTCTCCCGGTTCTCCCGGAGCTGATCAGATTCCTTCTGGAAGTAGGACCAGAGGGTGACGTCGTTGCCGTTCTCTAGCAGCACCAGAGCCAGCGCAGTGCCCCAGGCGCCGCTGCCCAAAACTGTGACCTTCATTGCTTGTCCTCCTTCTCTCTGTCCTTGTGAAATTCCAGCTTGCTCTCCTCTCCCCGGATGATCCGCTGGACATTGCCCAGATGCCGCCAGCAGACGAGAAGCCCGATCCCCGCCGCTAGCACCAGCAGCAGCCAGTCCTGGTACACGAACCAGGTGGAGATGGGGAACGTGATGGCGGCCCCCACAGAGCCCAGGGACACCATCCGGGAGATCACCACCAGAACAAGGAACACCCCCCACACCGCCAGAGCGATGCGCCAGTCGATCATAATGGCCACCACTCCACCGGAGAGAATGCCCTTGCCCCCCTTGAATTCGAACATACAGGGGAACATATGCCCCAGCAGGCAGAAGATCCCAGCGATATACTTGCCCAAAACCTCCCAGCCGCAGAGCGTGCCCAGTACTCCTCCGCCGATGAGACAGGAGAGCACCGCCTTGAGCACGTCCAGCAGGATGACCCAGACCACGTTTTTCACGCCGTAGACCCGGTAAAAGTTGGTCAGCCCGGCGTTTCCGCTGCCGTGCTCCCGGACGTCGTCCTTCAGGACATATTTGGAAATGATAATGGCGCTGTTGCAGCAGCCCAGCAGATAGGATACCGCCGCCACGCCCAGGACGGCGAGTACCGTCGTCAACGTCAGTCCAGTCATCTTACGACTCCTCCTTGTCTCCCTTTTGCCGGATGGTCAGCCGGATGGGCGTCCCCTCCAGGCCAAAGGTGGCGCGGATCTGGTTTTCCAGATAGCGTTGGTAGGAAAAATGAAACAGCCTGGCGTCGTTGCAGAAGACGACGAAATGGGGCGGCTGGATACCCACCTGGGTCATATAATAGAGCTTCAGCCGCCGACCCTTGTCGGTGGGGGGCTGCACCCGGTTGGTGGCGTCTGCCAGGACGCTGTTCAGGGTGCCGGTGCGGATGCGGAGCATGGACATCTCCCGGACAGCATTGATGCGCTCAAAGAGCCTATTCACCCGCTGCCCGGTCAGGGCAGAGAGGAACACCACCGGGGCATAGGGCATAAAGGAGAAGCCCTCCTTCACCTGGCTGCGCATCCGGTCCATGGTCTTGTCGTCCTTCTCCACGGCGTCCCACTTGTTGACCACAATGATGGAGGCCTTCCCCGCCTCGTGGGCCAGGCCCGCCACCTTGGTGTCCTGCTCGGTGACCCCCTCCTGGGCGTCGATGAGGATGAGGCACACATCCGCCCGGTCGATGGCCATGGTGGCCCGGAGAACGGAGAATTGCTCCACCCGGTCGTTCACCTTCGCCTTTTTCCGCATCCCGGCGGTGTCGATGAAGCAGTAACGGCCGTACTCATTCTCAAAATAGGAGTCCACGGCGTCCCGGGTGGTCCCGGCCATGTCACTGACAATGACCCGCTCCTCCCCCAAAATCCGGTTGACCAGGGAGGACTTGCCCACGTTGGGCTTGCCGATTACCGCTACCCGGATCAGGTCGTTCTCCTCCTCGGTCTCGTCCGACTCGGGGAAATAGGCGGCGCAGGCGTCCAGCAGCTCGTCCATTCCCAGCCCGTGAATGGCGGAGATGGGGATGGGGTCGCCCAGGCCCAGGTTGTAGAACTCATACACGTCCGGATCGGTGTGGCCCGGCTTGTCCGCCTTGTTCACCGCCAGCACTATTGGCTTTCCGGAGCGCTGGAGCATGCTGGCCACGTCCATATCCGCAGCGGTGACGCCGGTGAGCAGGTCGCAGACCAGGACGATGACATCGGCGTGGGCAATGGCAATCTCCGCCTGGGCACGCATGAATTTCAGTATTTCGCTGTCGGTATTCGGCTCAATGCCGCCAGTGTCGATGATGGTAAAGCTCCGCCCCAGCCACTCGCTCTCGGCATAGAGCCGATCCCGGGTGACGCCGGGGGTGTCCTCCACGATGGACAGCCGCTTTCCCGCCAGCCGGTTAAACAGCATGGACTTGCCCACATTGGGCCTGCCGACGATAGCGACGATGGGTTTCATTGGGATTCACATCCTCTCTGGGTCGATATGACACCATGAGTAGATTTATTATATCCGTCAAAAGGCCAAAAGTAAAGAGCCTGTCTATGGCAGGCTCTCCCTTTTCTCGACCATTGGCCCTTTTTACTTGGCCTCGGCTTCGTCCTTGGCATAGCTGCGGCCGTTGTACTTGCCGCAGACGGGGCAGACACGGTGCGGCAGGCGGTATGCACCACACTCGCACTTAATCAGGCCAGGAACCTCCAGCTTCCAGTTGGCGCGGCGCTTGTCACGTCTTGCCTTGGAGACTTTACTCTTAGGGACTGCCATCTATGACACCTCCTCATTACCTTTCGGAAATTGACGCATTTGGAACTCCCGCTCACTCCAGCAATGCTGCAAGAGCAGCGAGACGGGGGTCTGGTTCGGGCTTGCATCTGCACACGTCCACATTCAGGTTGACGCCGCAGCCGGGACACAGTCCCTTGCAATCCTCCCGACACAGATTCTTGGTGTCCATCTCCAGAATGAACTCGGTGGTCATGACCTCTCCGGCATCTAAGATGGAGCCGTCCAGAAGGATGATGTCGTCATCATCATCCTCGTCCTCAAGCTCGGTGGCCAGCATCCGCTCTACCTCTACGGTCTTGACCCGTTCAAAGGGCGTCCCGCAGCTGTCACAGCGCAGATGCAGGTTGCTGCTGGCGGTGGCCTCTAACAGAAGCATTCCCGCCCGGTTGACCACACGTCCCTGCACCCGAACCGGCTCACAGATGGGCTTTTCCCCATAGAAATCCAGGTCGGACAGATCCAGTGAGAAGTCAAAGTTTTTTACACCACCCGGCACATGGATGATGTCACCCAGCTCAAGACGCATAGCACACCTCGCATAACGACACAAGTGACATTATAACCGAGAGCTCCCCCCCTGTCAAGCACTTTTTCCTGTCAGCGAAGCATATTTCCATTCTGCGGTGGAACGTGCATATACTGCGGAGAGAACCGCAGCATATGGGCGATTCCTCTGTCCGCCCGCCGCCCCGAAAAACCGGGGCGAGCTGACGAAACTTTTGTGCAAAAATCAATTGGCGCAGGGGTTTTGATTTGCTATAATGGGTGCAGAGCACAGGCACAGGTCACAGAGAGCAGGAGGGTCGGCTATGCGGGAGTTTACCGTGGGCAAAAATGACGCCGGACAGCGGCTGGATCGCTGGCTGAGTAAGACCGTTCCCCTGCTCCCTGCCCCTCTGATGCAGAAGTATATCCGCCTGAAACGGGTCAAATGTAACGGCAGGGCTGCCGCCAGAGATACCCGGCTCCAGACCGGAGACCTGCTCCAGCTCTATATCAATGACGAATTTTTCGAGACGCCCACGGAGGAGAACGCCTACCTCACCATCGCCACCCCCAGGCTGGACATCCTCTATGAGGACGAACACTTGTTGCTGGTGAACAAGCCCGCCGGAATGGTGGTTCACGCCGATGAGACGGGGACAACCAACACCCTCATCAACCACATTCTGGCCTACCTCTACCAGAAGCGGGAGTGGCGGCCCCGGGAGGAAAATTCCTTCGTCCCCGCCCTCTGCAACCGGATCGACCGAAATACCAGCGGCATCGTCATCGCCGCCAAGACCGCCGAAGCCCTCCGGATCATGAATCAGAAGATTAAAGACCGGGAGCTGGAAAAGCGGTATCTCTGCGTCGCCGTGGGAACACTGTCTCCCCGGAACGGGCGGCTGGAGAGCATCCTGCTCCGGGATGAGCGCAAAAAACAGGTGTCGGTCTACCATCGCCCGGTTCCCGGAGGGAGAACCGCCGTCACGGAGTACCGCACTCTGGCGGTCAAAAATGGCCTTTCCCTGGTGGAGTGTGAGCTGCTCACCGGACGCACCCATCAAATCCGGGCCCAGCTGGCAGATGCAGGCTGTCCCCTGCTGGGAGACGGCAAATACGGCAGCGAGCGGGTAAACCGGCAGTACGGCCGCCGGGCCCAGGCGCTCTGCTCCTGGTCGCTGACCTTTCGCTTTACCACCGACGCCGGAGTGCTGGAATACCTCAACGGACAGACCTGGCGGGTGCAGTCGGTGGACTTTCTTCCCGCCTATTTCCCCGATTTCTCTCTGTCAGCCCTCCGCTGACGGTTTTCGTTCCCTCAAACTGGAGGAATTTTTGTTGAAAAGACTGCTGTCTTTGTTTTTGGCGGCGGGCCTGATGGTCTCCGCCTGTGCCCTGACAGACGAGGTCGGGGAGTACAGCTCCGCCGTCGTTCTCTACAGCCAGGGAACCTATATCGACCCGGATGTTCTGTCGGCGTTTACCCGGGAGACAGGGATCGAGGTAGAATATGTCGTCGCCGGAGACAGCGACGACATCGCTCCGGCAGAGTGCGATCTGCTGCTGGCGGATGCGGACTGTATCTCTCTGTTGGCAGAAAACGGGTATGTCCAGGCGCTGGACGCCGACCGATTTTCCACCTGGGGAGTCATCGATCCCCAATGGCTGGAGCTGGACGGGTTGGAGGCATATGCCGTTCCCTGTCTTTGGACGACCATGGGTCTGATCTACGACCCCACCCGCACGGAGCTCCGGTTGACCCAATGGGCAGATCTGGCGGATGCCGCCTTTGCCGGACAGGTGCTCATGCCCGCAGACGCCGGGCAGCTGACGGCAGTAGGGCTGGCCGCTCTTGAGCTGGATATCAACTCCCGGTCTGCCGGGGATATGGCCGCCGCCGGGCTATGGCTGGAGGCGCAGTCCTCCCTGGTGCTGGACTACTGCAACGAGGAGGAGATGACCGGCTGGTTCCGCTCCGGGGAGGCTGTTCTGGCCGTCTGTCCGGCCAGCGCCGCCATCGAGCTGATGGCAGAGCTGCCTGAGCTGAGTTTTGTCATCCCCTCCAGCGGGAGCTGGCAATCCGTTCTGTGCTACGCCGTCGCCGCCGACACGGAAAAAGGCGAGGACGTTTATGAATTGTTAAACTATCTCTGTCAGGCGGAAAACATGGCAAAAAACGCAACCTACAGCGGCTGGTCGGTCACATCCTCCCGGGCCTACAGTCTTCTCTCTCCTTCCTGGCGTTCCAACCCTCTGGCCTATCCCGAGCTGGACGGCATCACTGAGACGCCCCTGCTCACCGCCCGGGACAGCCGAACCCAGTCCTTCGCCCTGTTGGACATTCTTTTCGCCTTTCGGCGGACGGCGCTCAACGCCACCGCAGCGACGGTGGAAAACGCCTGGTAAAAAGGATTACCTCATATATCAAGTATCAAACGGCGGTTTCCGAAACGGAAGCCGCCGCTTTTTTTGCGTCCGCTTTTCTGTTGTACCTCACGCCTTCCCGTGGGTCTTTGCCGCCGCCAGGGTGTTCTGCAGCAGCATGACCCTGGTCATGGGGCCGCAGCCACCGGGAACCGGGGTGATATACGCCGCCTTCTCCGCCACAGGAGCGAAGTCCACATCGCCACAGAGCTTTCCGTTCTCGTCCCGGTTCATGGCCACGTCGAAGACGGCGGCCCCCTCCTTGACCATGTCGGCGGTAATCAGGTTCCGCTTTCCCACGGCAGAGACGAGAATGTCCGCCTCCCGGGTGACGCTTCCCAAATCGGGCGTCCGGGAGTGGCAGATGGTCACGGTGCCGTGGCGGTGGAGCAGGAGCATGGCCTGGGGCTTTCCCACGATGTTGGAGCGGCCCACCACCACGCAGCGCTTCCCTGCCGGGTCGATGCCATACTCGTCCAGCAGGGCCATCACCCCCGCCGGGGTGCAGGGCAGGAAGGTATAGTCGCCGATCACAATGCGCCCCACATTGTAGGGGTGGAATGCGTCCACGTCCTTCCGGGGGTCGATGGCCTGGAGCACCTGCTCCTCGTCGTAATCATAGCCCTTGGGCAGGGGGAGCTGGCAGAGGATGCCGTCGATCTCCGGTCTCCGGTTCAGCTCGTCGATCAGCTCCAGCAGCGCCCGCTGACCGATCTCCGCCGGAAGTGCGAATTCCTCACTGTAAATGCCGCACTGGGCACAGTCCTTTTCCTTGTTGGTGACATACACCCGGGAGGCGGGGTCGTTGCCCACCAAAATGACCGCCAGGCCGGGCCGCTGGCTGAGGGCCGCCACCTGAGTCTTGATGTTCTCCTTCCACTTGGCCGCCAGGGCCTTTCCGTCCATGATCGTCGCTGCCATGATCGTTTACTCCTCCTTCGTTTCTCTCTGTTTCGATTCGTCCGCCGCCTCGTCAGTCGTCTGAGACGGCTTTTCTTCCTCTGTGCGGTTCACATAGAGGGGCTTTGGATGGGTCTTTTGTCGGTGTAGGCTGACGAGGATCACCGTCAGCGCCGCCAGAGCGGAGACCAGAGCCAGCGCCTGGGACACCCGGATGCCGGTGTTAAAGAGATACAGGCTGTCCGTCCGCATCCCCTCGATCCACGTCCGGCCCAGACCGTACCAGAGGATATAGCTCCAAAAGAGCTGCCCGTCAAATTTTCTCCGGGGGCGGACGATAAAATAGAGGATGCACAGACCCGCCAGGTTCCACAGGGACTCATACAGGAAGGTGGGATGTACCTCGGTGTACACCCCGTTCACCGTCAGCCCCATCCGCCAGAGGGCGGTGCAGGGGCCGCCGTAGGCCTCCTGATTGACGAAATTGCCCCACCGGCCGATGAGCTGGCCAATGAGCAGGCCATAGGAGGCGGCGTCCGCCATGGGGAAAAAGGGGATCTTCTTCACCCGGCAGAACACGGCGGCGGTAATCACTGCCGCAATAATGCCCCCGTAGATGGCCAGTCCTCCGTCCCAGATTGCCACCGCCTTGCCCCAGTTGAAGGAGCCGTCGGCGTTCAGGTAGAGCTCCATGTAGAAGATGACATAGTAGGCTCTCGCCCCGATGATGCCGATGGGGAGGGCATAGAGGATCATGTCGGTCAGGCTGTCCCCCGACAGGCCCAGGCGTGGCGCCTGCCGGTAGCAGAACAGCAGGGCCAGCAGGAAGCCCACGGCAATGATGATTCCGTACCAGTAGATGTTTTTGCCAAACAGCGTAAAGGCGACCGGGTCAATGGTCACCTCGAACCCCAGACCGGGGAACACGATCGGCGTCATGGCAGTTTACTCCTTTTCCTATTTCTGATTTAGTCGGACGTTTTGATCTGTCCCGGTGCCGCTGTGACCGAAAGGGAGCTTCTCTCAGGCCGGAAGGCTCTGCCCAGGAAGTCCCGCACGTCCCCGACCGTCAGGGACGGGTACAGCTCTCCGAAGTCCAGGTAGTGACAGCCGGAGAACCAGCTCTCAGCCAGACCGAGGCAGAGATCGTCAAGCTGATCCAGTCCCTGCACGCTGGCGCCGTACTCCGCCCGGAGCGTCTGCTGGAACCGCTCGTGTCCCAGGCCCAGGGCCAGCTGCCCTGCCTCCTCCAGAATGGCGTCCCGTACCCGGACGGGGTCAGGGCTTTCGCCTCCAAAGCTGAGGCAGGCCGCCCCGGGAACACTGCTGCAGCCCAGAGAGAACCGCCGGGTCAGCAGTCCCTCCCGGTACAGCCGGTTATACAGAGGACTGCTCCGCCCGCAGACCAGCTCTGCCGCCAGCTCCCCCAGCAGAGAACAGCGGAACCCCGCATTGCCGTCAGGAAACGGCTCCAGCTTCAGTCCCAGGGCAAATTCCGGGGTGGAGACCTCCACCTCGGTGATCGTCTCCCGCTGTACAGCGGTGAGCAGCTCCTTTTCCGTCGTTCGGGCCACCGGCTCCCGGCGCTCCCGGGGCAAAATCATACGGGCGGTGGAGACCACCTGATGAGGGTCTACGTCCCCTGCCACACAGAGAGCCATATTTCCGGGGTAATAATAGGTGCTGTAATAGTCGTACAGCACATCGGCGGTGATCTTCTGAATGGAGCTGCGGTCGCCAATGGCCGGGGTGCGGATGGGGTGGTGGATGTAAAGTCCCTGGAGCAGCTTCTGGTGTCGTTGCCAACCTGGTCGGTCGGACACCATGGCCAGCTCCTGCAGGATGATGCCCGTCTCCTTTTTCACGCTCTCCGGCGTAAAAAAGGGTGTGGAGACAAAGCGCAACAGCGTCCGCAGATGCTCCGGGAAGCGGTCGGTGCAGCTGAAATGATAGACAGTCATGTCGCTGGAGGTAAAGGCATTGACAGACGCTCCGGCGGCGGTCATGGCCTGGTGAGCATTGCCGTCCTTCATGTCAAACATCTTATGCTCCAGGAAATGGGCTGTCCCGGCGGGAGCGCTCCCTCCCCCGTCCAGGCGGCTGTCCATGCCGCCGCAGTTGACGGCGACACAGGCAAATGTCTTTCTATAACCGGGCCTGGGTACCACAAAGACGGCCATCCCGTTTTCCAGCTGCTCGAAATAACAGCTCTCCCCCAGGCGGGGGAAGGTTTTCAGTTCCATGTTATCCCTCCTGTTCTGCCTCCCCGGTCAGCCTGTAGACCGTATCCAGCGCGATCTGTCCGGCGCACTCTGTCACCTGTTCCGCCGTCACCTCGCTCACCAGCCGGGCCAGCTCCTCCGGGGTACAGGGAGTCTCCGCTATGGCCTGATCCAGCCAGAAATGGCCCATGGCAGCCTGGCTGTCCGGGACGGTGCGGAGTCGGTGGGCAGCGCCCCGGCGGGCAGCGTCCAGCTCGGCGGCGGTAAATGCGCCTGCTTTCAGGGCCTCCACCTGGCGGAGAATCTCATCCCGGGCAGCGTCCGCCTGTTCTCCAGACACGCCGCACTGCACAACGATTAATCCCTTGTGTACCTCCAGAGAGGAGGAGACAGCGTAGCACAGGGATCGCTCCTCCCGCAGACGGGTAAACAGCCGGGAGTTGTGGCCGACACCCAGCAGGGCGTTGGTCACCCGCAGGGCGGGATAGCGGCGGCTGTCGATGCCGCAGCCGGTGCGAAAGCCAAGGGCCAGCCGGGTCTGCCGGACGGGAGCGGTCTCCGTGACCTCCCGGACGGTCTCCGGGACGACGTTGACCAGCGTCTCCGGCAGAGCCGGTCTGCCCCGCCGGGGAAGGCCCATCAGCGCCTCTGTCCAGGCCTGGCGTACCTCCTCCGGCGAGGCGGAGCCGCAGTAGTACAGCTCCATGCGGCTCTCCGCCAGCAGGTCTCGATAGTGCCGATCCAGGTGCTTTACCTTGATCTTCGCCGCCGCCTCGGGACTGCCCAGGCGACCTGCTCCGAAGGGCTCCTCCCGACACATCTCCTGCTCCAGCCGGAGGGCGGCATACTGTCTCCGGTTGTTTTGGACGCTTCTCATCTCTCCCAGAAGGTTTTTTCGTTCCCCGTCCACATACTCTGCCCGGAGCCGTCCGTTCCGGGTGGCGGGCCGGAGGAGCAGATCGCCCATAAGCTCCGCCGCCTGAGGAAAGATGGGAGCGCCGTCCGGGGTCAGGGCGTCGTCCAGAAACGCTCCCTGAAGTCCAATACAGTGGATCTCTCCCCTTCTGCTAACGATGGGGCCGACTGCGCCGCCATAGAGCCGATCCAGGGCGGCCCCCAGCAGCTCCTGGTCGGGGCAGTGAGCAGTCCCCTGGCACAGCACCCGGGGGAGCAATGCGTTCAGAGCGGCGGTCTCCCGGCGGAGGGGAGCCAGCATTTGGAGCGACCAGCAGCTAGTCTTAAATTTGCGGGTCTGCACAGCGGTCAGCCAGACGCCGGGCATCAGTTCGGTGCGGATGGGGGTATTCATACGAGGACGCTCCTCTCTGGGCAGGCCGGAGTCTGCGCTCATTCAATGAAACCATTATACATCCGTTTCCCGTTTTTCACCACTGTTTTTTGACGGCTGAGCCAAGGCAAGGTAAATTTCGTGACTGCCCCGGAGGGTTTTCAGGGAGATCCCGCCCTCCGCAGGCGTCCCGTCCAGGGTCAGGCCGGCGGGAACGCCGCCCTGCACCACCCGGATGTCCAGAGTAAAGCCCTCTCCCCGCCAGGTCGCCTCATATCCCGGCCAGTGCTCCGGCAGATTCGGCTCCAGATAGAGCAGCCCCTCCCGGAGCCGGAGGCCCAACAGGTCGCCTACGGCCCCCTGGCAGTACCACCCGGCGGCCCCGGTGTACCAGCTCCAGCCGCAGCGGCCCTCCTGTCCCGGGGCGGTGTACACGTCCCCCGCCAGGACATACGGCTCCCCCAGATAGACCTCATGGGGGTGCCCCTCGGGAAGGAGGTCCAACAGCAGCTCCGTCCCCCGCTCCCGCTCGCCGGCGCGCAGGAGGGCCATGGCCAGCCAGCAGGCGGCGTGGGTGTACTGCCCGCCGTTCTCCCGTAGGCCGGGCGGGTAGGAGCGGATATACCCCGGGTCGGTCTCTCCACGGAAGGGCGGCTCCAGCAGCTTGATCAGGCGGTGCGCCCGGTCGTGGAGTCGGTCGTCCGCCGCCAACACCGCCCGGCGGGAACGAGACGGGTCGGGGCCTCCCGCCAGGACGGAGAAGGACTGGGAGATAGAGTCCATGGCGCACTCCCGGTTTTCGTGGCTCCCCACCGGTCTGCCCTCGTCGTCGTAGCCCCGGAGATACCATTCCCCGTCCCAGGCTCTGTCCGCCGACTGGCACAGTGCGTCGGCCAGACGTTCGTACCGCTCCTCCCGCTGGGCGTCGTCCTTCAGGCGGCACAGAGGCGCAAAGCTCCGCAGGGTCAGGGCAAGGAACCAGGTGAGCCAGACGCTCTCCCCTCTGCCCCCGGCTCCCATCCGGTTCATGCCGTCGTTCCAGTCCCCCGTTCCCATCAGGCACAGGCCGTGGCTGCCCAGGCCCCGGTTGAGAACGCATTCCACAGCCTGGACACCGTGACCATACAGGCTGTCTGTGCTGTCCGAGGGACGGAACAGGTCGTACCGTTCCTCCTCGTCGGCACTCAGGGGCTGTCCGTCCAGATAGGGAACCAGGGCATCCATCAGAGCACGGTCTCCCGTCTCCGCCGTGAACCGGCCCAGGGCGTAGGGGAGCCATAGCAGGTCGTCTGAAATGCGTGTGCGCACCCCCCGGGCGCTGCCGTCTGACGAGCCGTGCCACCAGTGGAGCACGTCTCCCTCCCGGAACTGGCATCCCGCCGCCCGGAGCAGCTGCTCTCTGGCCAGCTCCGGGGCAAAGGGGATGAGTGCCAGTGCGTCCTGGAGCTGGTCCCGGAAGCCGTAGGCCCCGCCGCACTGGTAGAGGCCGTTTCTCCCGTAGAGACGCCCCGCCAACACCTGGTAAGGGCCCCAGAAGGACAGATAATGGTTCAGGGCGGGCTCCGGGGTGCGCACTGTCAGAGCAGCGGTCTTTTGTAGCCACCAGCTCCTGGTCTGCTCCAGCGCCTGCCGGACAGCGTCAGGTGACAGGGAGGGCAGCCTCCTGTCCCCCTCCATCCCTGCAGACAGCACAACGGCCCGGTCTGCGGGAAGGGTCAGCTCCAGCACCCCCTCCGACCAGCGCCAGCCGGTGAAGCCGGGCTGAGCGGAGAGCCGAAGGGTCTGCCCCGGCATGGTTCCTGCGGGATTGGTCAGTCGGAGATCGCCTGTCTCCTCAGTTACCTGCACCCAGGGCATCTGGCTGTCCCGGTGGGACAGCTTGGGGGTAAACCGCCAGAGCAGCCGATCTTCTGGGGCAGTTCCCTCCGTCTCCACCAGAAGGAGCCGCTGGGCCGTCTCAGGAGGGACGAAGGCGGTGACTGTCGTGGTGCATCCCTCCAGCTTTTTCCGCCAGACGGCATAGCCGGGGCCGTAGGTCACAGTGGTCTCCCATCCGTCCCGCCTGGCAAAAAGGGAGGTCTGACCGTCCTCCCGGGAGAGGAGGATGTCCTCCGGGCCTGTAGCGGCGATGGGGTCGTTTTGCCAGGGGGTGAGCTGGCCCATCTGGGCGTTTTGGTACCAGAGGTGGCCGGTTCCCGCCTCGTCGCTGCGCCAGCCGAACCGGTCGCTGACCAGAGGATGGCTCCACCGCAGGGGCGGCAGTCCGCCGCCGGTCTTCAGGACAAAGGCGTGCTCCTCCCAGTGCCAGCGGGGTGTCTGTGCCGGGGCAGCAGCCCGCTCCCATCGGACTGGATGACCCGAAAACCGCTCCGGCTGGGCCAGTTTATCTCCCGGGCGGAGGTTGAGGTGGGCCATGCCCAGGATAGGCTCCCATCGCTCCTCCGGGCCGGAGATCAGGTGTATCCCGCCCTTCTGCCCCAGACGGCCTCCGGATTCCTCCAGGCGGCGGCTGACCAGGCTTTTCAGCGGCTTCTGATAATCTCCCGACTCCGACAGCAGCAGCGCCAGATCGAAGGCATACCCCAATCGGGAGAGCAATCGGTGCTGGGCAATCAGGGTCAGGCCCGGCTCCAGAGCGTTCTCCTGTACCAGGCTGGTGACAATGGGGAGGTCACCGGAAATTCCAAAGGGCCAGAGGGCGCTCGGTCCCTCCACCCGTCCCTCCCGACCCAGAGGCCCGGGAGACTGGAGCCGGGCCAGGAGGACAAAGGCGGCAGTGACCGCCTCCCGCTCCATCCCCTGGGCCAGCCGATCCAGCAGAGGTGACGGAGTGGGCCGCCGGAGGGCGAGGATGCCCTGGGCGGTGAGCAGACTGTCCTCCCGTTCCCCCGCCGCCACCGCCAGCCGGAGGGTAAGCCGTTCCCCCGCCTGTAGATCGAAGGGCAGCTCCAGGGCAAGGCAGGGATCCAGCACCGTCCCCTCCCGGAGGGTGTGGGCCAGGGTTCCGTAGGTGAGATACCGCTCCCGGTTGGTCGTCCAGCCCGCCTCCGGCCTGTCCCACAGGACGGTGAGCGTCGGTTGGGGCGTGCCCCGACCCTCCCTTCGGGTGAAGCGGACGCCGGTGCCAATATACTCGCTCTCCACGCACATCCGGGAGAAGGCGGGGTGAGCGGCATAGCTGTCCCACCTGTCCAGCACCGGTCGGAGGAGGAGCTTCAGCGTCCCCGATACGCTCTGCCGGGCAGTCAGGGTGACGGTGCGGCCCTCTCCGTTGCGGAGGCGGTCTACCACCACCGTCTGGGCCACGGTGAAGCGGTCGGTCTGCAAACGCAGCTCTGCCCGTCCCGCCCGGAACTCCCAGCGCAGATGCCCGTCCCCGGAGGCTCTGGGAAAGGCGTTCAAAACGCCATTCTCCGTCTTCACCCGCACCTGAACCCCGTCCGGGTGCAGAAGGGTGCTCTCCCCGGAGCGGCTGGCTCCCTGTCCCCCTGCCGACAGCAGGACGGTATATCCTCCGTTGGACAACAGGCCCCAGACCGGGTCGCTTTGCTCCAAACCGCTCCCCTTTCGGCTCCAGGGCCGGGGCGAGCGCCGGATACGGTCAGGGCGCTCCTCCCAGGCCGGGCGGCGCACCGGCTCCGCCCCCACCGGGATGCGCTCCTGAAGCAGCTCCCGGGCGGCGGACATACGGGCGTCCCGGAAAAAACGCCGCACCATGGGCTGACCCTCCAGAGCGTTGTCCAGGGCCAGCAGGCTCATCCCCAGGTGGTGGGCCATCCAGCTCTGCACCATGAGAGGACTGTTCCTCGTGCCCCCTCTGGAGGCAGTATAGTCCAGGGCCTCATAAAGGCCGTATCTTCCCTCTGCTCCCAGCGACCGGAAGCGTCGGATGTCGGCGAGCGCCTGTCCTGGCTCCACCATCAGGGCCAGAAATGCGGCGTAGGGCGCCGTCACCAGCTCCCCTGGTCGGCTGCGACACAGGCCCAGCACCGGGACGCCATGGGCCTTGTACTGGTAGACCTGGGCCCCGTCCAGCGCGTAAAAGGCGGACTCCGAGACGCCCCAGGGGATCCCGTGCCGTCGGGCGAAGCGCCGCTGCTGGTCGACGCAGAAGGTCAGCGTCTCCGACAGTAGGGAGTCCTGACAGCAGGGCAGCAGGAGCTGGGGCATGAGATATTCAAACATGGTGCCCGACCAGGAGACCATACCGGTGTAGCCGTCCGCCTGGGCCACCGCCCGAGACAGCCGCCGCCAGTGTCGGGGCGGTACGTCTCCCCGGGCCACCGCCAGATAGCTGGTGAGCCGGGCTTCGCTGGCCATCAGGTCATAGTGCCCCCGGTCATAGGTTTTGCTCTCCTCGCTGTAGCCGATGAAGAATAAATGGCACCGGGCGTCGAACAGCAGGGAGAAGTCCATCTCCCCCGCCAGTGCCGCCGCCCGGTCGGCCAGATCTGGCCTGTTCAGCTCCCGCAGTCCTGCCTCCAGTGCAATGAGGTCGGCGCAGAGGTTGCCGCTGTCTACGGTGGAGACGTACCGGGGAGAGAGGGGCGCTGCCGTCTCGATGTCGTACCAGTTGTAGAAATGGCCGTGCCAGCGCTCCATCTGCTCCAGTGTAGTCAGCTGATGCCCGATCAGCTCCATGGCCCGCCGGGGAAACGTCAGCTCCAAATCCACGGCGGCCAGACAGGAGAGCAGGGCAAGGCCCAGATTGGTGGGAGAGGTGCGCAAAGCCGCCCCGGTGTCCGGGAGCGCCTGAACATTATCCGGGATGAGCCAGTGATACTCCGGCCGGAGCCAGCGGTCAAAATATCGCCAGATGAGCGCTCCCTCGTGGAGCAGAAAGGCCCTGTCCGGTTCGGAGATCGGTTTTTCATATTCGGGGCGTCTGCTCCACCGGGCAAACAGGAGGGGCGAGACCATCCAGGCAGCGCCCAAAATCAAGCCGGATAACCTGCCTGAGAGCAGCGCCGCCAGCCCGGCTGCCTCCGCAGGCCAAAACCGGATAAGCCAGCGGACAGGGCCGGTGTTCTGCCTGCCGCTCTGGTCGCTGGTCACCCAGTCCAGCAGATGGCGGTGGCTGACATAGGAACGCCAGAGGGCCAGGCCGATGGCGGACAGCGCCGTCCAGCCCTGCACCGGCAGGAGCAGCAGCTGGGTGCCTGTGCGGAGCAACTCCCCGGAGACGCCGGAATAGATACCGGAGTGGTATCGGCGAAAGCCGCCTCTCCCCCGCCGCCAGAGCAGGTCGGCCACAGCCGTCAGGGGACGTGTGGCCAGGAAGAGCAGGGCGACCGCCGCAGCCCAGGAAAACAGCCGTCCCCCGAAAAACAGTCCCAGCAGCAGAGACAACAGGGTGGCCGGAGGCACAAGAGAGCGGCGGAGGTTGTCCGCCAGCTTCCACTTCGCCACGGGGGAGATGGGGTTCTCCTCCCGTTCTCCCGCCTCGTTGTTCACCCGGCGGCCCAACCAGCCCAGAAGCTGCCAGTCCCCCCGCATCCAGCGATGGCTCCGCTCCAGCCAGGAGCGGACGCCCTCCGGGAAGGAGTCCATGAGCTCTGTGCGGCTGACCCAGCCGGTGCGGAGATAGCTTCCCTCCAGCAGGTCGTGGGAAAGCACCTGCCCTCTGGGGAACCGACCGTCCATGCAGATACCAAAGGCCTCCACATGGAGCAGGCCCTTGCCCAGAAAGCTGGCCTGGTCAAAGAGGTCGTGGTACAGGTCGCTGACCGCCCCGCCGTAGGGATCCAGACCCGCCAGGCCGCCGAACAGCCGGGCAAAGACACTGGCGGGGCGGGGTGAAAGCTCCGTCTCCACCCGGGGCTGCAAAATACCGTAGCCTGCCGTCACCACCCGCCACTCCCGGTCGATGCGGGGAACGTTCAGGGGGTGGAGCGCAGCGCCCACCAGCTCGTTCACCGCCTCCATGGTCAGCACCGTGTCACCGTCCAGCACCAACAGATATCGAACGCCTGTGAGCCGTTCCCTCTCTCCGGCCAGCAGCTCCAGCTCGCACCGCCGCCCCCGGAGGAATCGGACGGCATCCAGCACCGCCCCCCGCTTTCGCTCCCGGCCCCGGTAGCGGTTTTCCCGCTTCTCCAGCACCGGCTCCCGGAACAGGAGGCAGAACTGGCCCTGATATTGGCGGTTGAGCCCTTCAATGCCCGCTGATGCCCGGGCAATCAACGCTCTGTCACCGTCGTCCATGGGACGCTCCCGGTCGGGCAGGTCAGCCAACAGGCCGTAGGTCACCTGTTCTCCGGCGGTTCGATTGGCCAGGGCGTAGCGCTCCAGCCTTTGGAGCAGCTCGTCCACCGCCGTCTCTCCCGTGAGCAGAGCGGCAATGACGCAGAGGGTGCGGCCCTCTCTGGGAACGCCGTGGCGCAGCTCCATCCGGAACACCGGTCTGGGCGGCACCAGGCGCAGGAGCAGGAAATCCGCCCCGTTTTTCACCAGCTCGGAGAGGGGCAGCCAGAGCAGCAGGGCAGGCCACCACGTCCCCAGGATCATACCCATCCAGAGGGCCAGGGCGGTGGTCGCCCCCAGCACCCCGCCGATATACCAGCCTCCTCTGACCCGCTCCCGCCGCTGTTCTTCCTCCCGGGGAAACAGGTATTCGCCGATGTGGTCGCCCCGCTCCGTCCCCTGGCGGGCCAGGTCTAACATCTGCTGGGCGCAGGCCGTCTCGCTCATGCCCCGCTGCTTTGCCAGACGACACAGGGCGGAGCGGTAGGCGTGGCGGCTGTCCGCCGTCATGTTGGGATAGACCCCGGAGGGATCCTGACGAAAGATACCGTCCACCACGCTCAATGATTCCAGCTCCGGCAACAGCTCTCCCCGGTACAGCGCCCGGAGAGAGGCGGTCACAGCCCGAAGCGGGTGCTCCAACGCATCCGTGGGCTCTCCCCGGCGCATCAGCTCCTCCAGCTGCTCTGCACAGCTGCGCAGGCTGTGGAGCAGGCCCGCCCCCAGCGCCTGGGGCAGCAGGGCAAGCTCGCTCTCCGTCAGCGGCTCCACCTCCTGAATACCGGAGAGGAAGGCGGTCAGGCGCTCCGGAGTCAAAGGCGTCAATCCGGCCAACGCCTCCCCCACCCGGATTAGACGCAGCTGCCGCTCCTCCCGTTGGAGGGCTGGAAGCCTTTGATTGCCCACCGTCCGCCGAAGCCCGGCGGTCTGCCGGGCCAAATAACGGTTGTCCAGCAGCCAGGCCCGGGCAGGCTCTCCTCCCTCCGCCGTCTCCAGGCGGCGGCAGACGGCCTCCAGCGCCGCCAAGTCGTCCCTGATTTGGCGGGCTAAGTGATGCCCGGAGAACGTTCCCCGGTTCATCCAGGAGGACGCCTCCTCCCTTCCGGCCCGGCGCAGTTCGTTGTCGTTCATAGTGTCCCTCCTGTAAAACGCCGTGGATTGACGGCATCTTTCCATTCCTTCACTCAGTTTTCCCGAAAAGTGAGGGGAAATACCTCTGAAAATTTCACACTGACCCTTGACAGGAGAAACGAAATAGTGTATAGTACCCGCTTGTAAAGCGTTGTTCCTTTACAAGCGGATCCGGGAGGCGACCATGAAAGATCAGGCATTTCACATGACGATGCTGTACGATTTCTACGGCGACCTCCTGACGGAGCGGCAGAGGGAGTTTTACGACCTCTACTATAACGAGGATCTGTCTCTGGCAGAGATCGCAGAGAACTACGGCATCACCCGCCAGGGCGTCCGGGACGTGATCGTCCGGGCAGAGGCAACCATGAATGAGTTTGAGGAAAAGACCGGCATCGTGGCCCGTTTTCTGGAGGTTCGCTCCGCCCTGGAGGAGATCGGCCAGCTGACTGATCAGCTGGATGAGTGGAATCGAACCCGATACAAAGACCCGAAGGTGTCAGCGCTGACGGAGGCGATCCGGGAGCGTCTGTCCGGTCTGGAGGAATAATATGGCGTTTGAAGGCTTGACAGAAAAGCTGAACAGTGTATTTAATCGTCTCCGGGGCAAGGGCAGCCTGACCGAGGCCGACGTCCGGGAGGCCATGCGGGAGATCCGCCTGGCCCTGCTGGAGGCCGACGTCAGTTATAAG
>JAJPWY010000011.1 GCA_021205725.1 Clostridiales bacterium | reverse complement strand
ATGTAGGAACCTGCCAAAAGTCGGAACGTCTGTTCCAGGCGTTTGAAACGGCCATACTGGGATATTTAGCGTTCGGATTTTCTTCCGGATCGAACATGTCGGTTACATAGGCATATTGCGCCCAGATCATATTGTTGTTGCCTACACCTATTGACTGATAGGTTGAAGCGTCATTAATCGCTCTATATCCACCCCAGGATGTTGATAGTTGGGTGGCAAAGGAGAGATTTCCCCATTGTGCGTTGATCCGGGTGTTAATATTGTGGCGGCGTTTGTCGGCCAGTTTTACAAAGTCTTCGCCGTGGTCGGCAGAAATAATGCCATTGGGACCGTCAATGGTTCGATTAGTTACATCAATATCTCCGTGAACATCTTCGTATGCCAGCATACCCAGCCGCATATTCTCCTTACTGGTAATGCCTAAATAACTCGGATTGGTACCGGCAGCAGTGGCCAGATCGGTGAGATACTGCCAGTATTTATCAATGTCTTCCTGGGTACGCAACATACCGTCTCCGGTGCTGGTGTGTTTCCAGGTTCTGAATCCCCATTCGGAATCGGGTCCTCTGTGGCCGGTACGCATGGCTTCGTTCATTTCAGCCGGATAATCGAATACCCATTGTTCGCCCAGTACCAGTTTGTCCCAGGAAATAGAGTAGTCCATTCCGATACCATATCTGATGGCTCCCCAGGAAGGGATCAGGGATTGGTTGATCCTATCGGACCATCTTACAGAGAATTCCCATCCCCAGGCATCCGATTTACCATAGTTGATCATCGGTACACCTGCTCCGCGATAAACCGGGTCGTTCTCAGCATCGGCTGTAACCTGCATTATGAGATCTTTGGTTTTGTCATAGAAATAATCTACCGACAGGCTTAAACGGTTATCAAGCATGTTGATGTCAATACCGTAGTTTTGTTTAATGGTTGTATCCCATTTGATGTTACGGTTGAATACGCCGTTGTTCTTAAATACGGCACCGAAAGTGGGTTGGCCATCCAATGTACCAAAGCCCAGGCCTGATGTGGTGCTTACATCAAATGCAGGCATCCACGACCAGGCAGCTACGTTATCTTTACCGGTTTTACCCACACTGGCGCGAAGTTTGAGGTAATCAATATAGTTGGATATCTTGCTGTTCTGGAAGAATTTCTCTTCGGAAGCTACCCAACCCAGTGAACCGGTAGGAAATGTTCCCCAGTAATTTTCGGGAGCAAACTTGGTGGAAGCATCCGAACGGATCAAGAATTGTGCCAGATAACGATTGTCATATTTGTAGTTTACGCGTCCGATGTAAGAGAGTGTTCCACTTTCGGACCGGGTAAACTGGTTATCAGCACCTCCTGAACTCAGTGTTCCGGCAGAACTGCTTACTCCGTTGTAGGAATCCCAGGGGCCTTTGTAGAGGAGTTCAAGACCGTCACCACTGGCCTCTCCACGTTCTACTACAGCTGTTGCGGAAATATCGTGCAGACCGAACGTTCTGTCGTACATGATCATAAAGTTCATCTGTTCGCTTTTGCGTGAGGACTTTTTGTAGTTTACTCTGGGCTGATTGTCGATATTGGAACTTCTACCGTATGAGATATAATCGTAGGTGGTATTGGGTCCGATCAGATGATTACCGTCGGTATTCGTATTGGTGGCTCTTGCCAATGTGTAATAGTCGCCTACATCATGAAGCAGGGTATTGGCGTAGCTTAATGCATACGTTGCTTTCATAGACAACCCTTTTACAAAAGGTACTTCGTATATCAGTGAGAAGTTGGCATTATATCCATTCTCTTCTTCCTCTTTTCTGGCTTTGGAAGCTTCATTGGCAAAGAAGTTCCATACCGGATAGTTACTGCTGACATTATCGTTATTGCTGCTGTTCACAAAGTGGGGACCTAACCAGGGAGAGGTATAGAAGTTCTTTATACTACCATCTTCTTGTTCTACCCCTACTGAATAGGGAATATACTTGGGCATGTGGCGAAGGATCGCGTAGTCTTGTGAAGAGGCCTGGTTTCCCCAGGGGCCGGAAGTGAATTTTGCTTGTTCTTTAGCCGAAGTCTTTTCGTTGGTATATCCGGCAATAGAGGCGGATAGCTTTAACCCGGGAGTTACTTTCATCTCTCCACCGGCGCGGAAGGTCCATTTCTCATATTCCTGTACATTACCCAGGTTTGTATCCTGGTTCTGATAGGTTAGACCGGCAAAGAACGTTACTCTGTCGGCACCTCCGCTAACTGTTAAGGAATGACGATGGGAAAAAGAGGAACTCCATGCTTTGTCGAGCCAGTTATAATTTAACCCTTTCATAGCTTCCAGTTCGGCGTCTGAATAGCTGTAATTGGTATAATCATTCCCACCGTTAGCTTTGGTCTGCCGGAACATGCGGTTGGTAAATACGCCGCTCTCATAGGCGCTCATGGTTTTCATGTGGCTCACTGCATCGGCAAAATCCAGCTTGGCAGAGTAAGTGATCTTAGGAGTTCCTATTTGTCCGCGTTTGGTCTTTACCAGAATAACTCCATTAGAGGCACGCGAACCGTAAATGGCTGCCGAGGCATCTTTTAAGACCGTCATGGTCTCTATTTCGGAGTGATCGAGCATATTGAACGCGGTCATGTCCGGATTTCCCAACTGATCTACCTGTACAATATCGTCAATAACGATCAGCGGACCGAATTCTACAGCACCTGTAAGTTTAGGAGCCGGAGAGCGAACGGTGAAAGTTCCCGTTGCGCCGGGACGTCCATCACTCTGTTTTACGTTCAATCCGACCACTTGTCCTGCTAACGCATCTACAATGGATGCACCCGGCAGATCGGCAATCTCATCCATCTGCACAACAGAGGCAGCACCGGTCAGGTCTTTTACACGTTGGGTACCGTATCCTACAATAATTACTTCATCCAGAAGTTTAGCATCTTCCTTTAAAGTAACTTTTACCACACCATTCGTCGGAATGTTAACCTCCTGGTTTACATAACCGATAAATGATACTTCAATTTTTCCACCGGCAGGAGCTGACAAGGTAAAATTACCATCCAGGTCTGTAATAGTACCTGTGGTTGTTCCCACTACTTTTACATTCGCACCAATAACAGGTTCTCCCGTTTCATCAATAACCGTTCCTGTGATAGTTCTTGCCTGTTGAGTTGCCTGAACTGTATTCTCTTTGGGTACGGCTAAAACAGACATTGATGTACCTGCCAGAAAAAAACACAAACAGAAAGTTTTCAGCCACTTTACTGCCTGCATCTTCTTTTTTAAGAATGGATTCCTCTTCATAG
>JAJPWY010000047.1 GCA_021205725.1 Clostridiales bacterium | reverse complement strand
TCAATCCAATAATGCTTAGCCATAAATGTTACAAAAACGCTTGACCAGAACACACTGAGCTCTGGCACCAGCTATTATTACACGGTTCGAGGCTGTGCCTCTCTGAATAACTCTATTGTTTTGGGCACACTGGCTTCCGACTACAGTTTCTGCTATTTAGGTATTCCCACACTAAAAAGTGTAACTACTATCACTTCCGGTCTGACCATTACTTGGAACAGCGTGACAGGAGCCTCTTGCTATCACGTGTACCGTAAGGTGAGCGGCGGCTCCTGGTCCAGGGTAGCCACGGTCAGCAGTGAAACCTCGTGGACGGATGTGACCGTCGAATCGGGTATGGTTTACTGTTACACTGTTCGTGCGGGCAATGGCAAATCCTTGAGCTGGTATCAAACAGACGGCATCTCCGGCATATGGCTGGAGACGCCTGAACTGACCTCCGTTGCAGCTGCAGTTGCCGGAGTAAAGCTCTCCTGGACCGCCGTTGCAAATGCTTCCGGTTATCGCATCTACCGTAAGACTTCTGGAGAAAGCTGGACTTTCCTGAACTCAGTTACCGGAACCAGCTATACAGACTCATCACTCACCTCCTACAATACCGAATACTATTACACAGTACGAGCCTATATCACTATAAACGGCTCAACTTATTATGGAGACTATAATCGGACAGGTATCATGCTCCACTACCTGGCCGTTCCCCAACTCAGTGCGGCATACAGTACAGACGCTGGCATCGTGTTGAACTGGGTTCCGGTAAACGGAGCGACCTCCTATTTACTCTATCGCAAAACCGGCAGCTCCAACTGGGTGCGGATCGCCACTCTGGACAGCAGCCAAACCAGCTATACCGACAGCACAGGCGTTTCCGGAACGACTTATTATTATACGGTTCGGGCAAAGAGTGCCAACGGTCTCAGCTGGTATGACCAGACCGGCGTTTCTGCCGTCTGTCAGTAGCTTCATGAGTTGCAGTCGTCAATCCGTCTGACACAAACCGCCGCCCCTCTGCATATCCTGTAATAACAGGGTATCCAGAGGGGCGTTTTTTCTTACCCGTCCCGGTGATACCGTCCAGGGAAGGGGGCACAGTCATGAAAATCATCATTTTACGATCTCCGAAATTTCTCTCCGGTCTGCTCAAGCTGGTGTTCCATATGGATTCTGAGGAATGACAGATGCCGCTGGCGCATACCCTCTTTTAGAACCGTGCCCGGCCTGACCGGGCGCAAAGGAGAGGATGCCTTTTGGAACTTGAATGGAACGGAACCAGCGTTGACCACCTCGAGCAGATACAGGACAACGAATATAACCGGGAGGAGATGCTGGAGATGATCGTCCCAGACGCCTGCCCGGATATTGCGCAGATATCGGACACCTGGGGCTTCTGCTGCCTGACCCGTCGAGAGGTGAGCGACACCGGAGCTCTACTGACGGGTCGAGTCAGGGTGACCATCCTGTACATCCCGGAGGGAGGTGGCGGTCTGCAACGGCTGGAGGCAGAGCTGCCCTTTCAGCATCTGAGCGAGTGTGCCCAGGCGGACGGCAGTACCCGCCTGCTGGCCAGTGCCTGGGTGTCCTCGGCGGAGACCCGGATTCTGAACCCCAGAAAGGTCTTGATCCGCACGGATATCTGCGAGAAGGTACGGCTTTATCGACTCCAGACCCTCCAGGTTTACGACCCACCGGAAGTCGATGATACCCTTGGGCTCCAAACCAGACAGCAGAACGAGCAAACTGACCTTATAACACAGACTGCCGAGAAGGTCTTTGTTCTGGAGGAAGATCTGAGCTTGCCTGGCAGTCGGACTGTTACTGGCACTCCGCTACAGCTCCGACCGGAGGCCTGCTCTGCAGAGGCCAGGCTGATCGGCTCCAAGCTGGTGCTGAAGGGAACCGTCCGGCTTCAATCTCTCTGGCAGGAGGAGGGAGGGGGGCTCATCCCCAACAGCTTTGAGCTCCCCTTTTCCCAGATGCTGGATGCTATCGGAGTGGGGGAGGGGGCCCAATACCAGGTCTGTGTCCAGGTTCAAAGCTGGCAGCTCGGTCAGCTCTCCGGGGACAGGCGCTCTTTACCCATCACTCTGGAGCTGTGCGCCCAGGCGGTATTCTGCGAGCGCATTCCCATCCACCTGATAGCCGATGCCTACAGCGTTTATTACCCCTCAGAGCTGCACACGGAGCGTTGGAGCATCTGTCGACAAGGTCAGGAAGATTCCCGGCAGCCTGTCCGATCGTTTGCCCTTTGTGAACAGAGCGTTCAGTCCGTACTGGTCTGCCACGGGGAATTGGGACTTACTCAGGTGGCAAGGGAGGACAGCCAGTACGCTGTGACCGTCCCCGTCTCTGCCACTGCGCTGTGCCTGGATGAGGGAGGACGCCTGTTTTCCGTCCTGCATTCCTTTTCCGCTTCCTTCCAACCATCCTGTCTGCCGGAGCAACGGCTTCAATGCAGCTGCACACTGCTCCAGATGGAGGCTCTGCCTGCCGCCAACGGGCTTGAGCTGCGGGGGGTGATTTCCCTCCATACCCAGACCACACAGATTGCTGAGGTCTCCGGCCTGACCGGACTGGAGGTGGACGAATCGCATCCTCAGGAGCACACCGGACAGCCCTCTGTGGTGCTGCGTCGCCCCGCTCCATCGGAGTCCCTGTGGGACATCGCCAAGCGCTGCTCCACCACCTGTCAGGAGATCTGCGCCGCCAACGGTCTGACAGAGGATCAGCCGCTAGGAGATCAGATGCTGCTGATCCCCCGGAAGCGGTAAGGGAGGGGTTAAATGGAACACGTCAAGCTCTATGAGGAGATTGCCCAGCGAACCGAAGGGGACATCTATATCGGCGTCGTGGGCCCGGTTCGGACAGGGAAGTCCACCTTTATCAAGCGTTTTATGGAAACGCTGGTGATTCCCAACATTGAAAACGTCTATCGCCGGGAGCGGGCCAGAGATGAGCTGCCTCAATCCGGCAGCGGGCGAACCATCATGACTGCCGAGCCAAAGTTCGTCCCGGAGGAGGCCGCACAGGTGGAGCTGGAGGGCGGCGTGCGGTTCTCCGTCCGGCTGATTGACTCGGTGGGCTACCTGGTGGACGGAGCCGTGGGACAGACGGAGGATGGCAGTCCCCGAATGGTCACCACCCCCTGGTTCGACCACGAGGTCTCCATGGCGGAGGCCGCCGAGCTGGGCACCAGAAAGGTCATCGCCGAGCACTCCACCATCGGCATCGTTGTGACCACCGACGGCACTGTCACCGAGATTCCCCGGGAGGACTATCTGGAGGCGGAGGAACGGGTCATTCAGGAGCTCAAGGCACTAAACAAGCCCTTCCTGGTGCTGCTCAACTCCCAGGAGCCAGGCTCCGACCGGGCGAAAGCCATCGCATCTGATCTCACCTCCCGATATGAGGTCAGCTGTCTCCCGGTGAACTGTCTGGAGCTTCGGGAGCAGGATGTCACCCAGATCATCCAGTCCGTCCTCTATGAGTTCCCGTTGCAGGAGCTGGAGCTGTTTTTGCCCTCCTGGGTGGACGCCCTTTCCTATGACCATCCCATCAAAGCCGGGCTCTACCAGTCCATCCAGGCCATCGGCGGGAAGATCAGCCGTATTCGGCAGGTACAGGACAGTCTGTCTCAGCTGGGCGCCTGTGAGAGCGTCAGTCGGTGCGAGCTATCCGGGGTAGACCTGGGCAGGGGAGTGGTTCAGGCCACCGTAGAGGTGCCGAGAGGTCTGTTCTACGAGACCCTGAGCCAGCAGTCCGGCTTTGCCGTGGGAGACGACGGCGACCTGATCCAGCTCCTGACCCAGCTCTCCACGGTGAAACAGGAGTATGACAAGGTGGGCGCAGCACTGCAAGAGGTTCGGGAGTCCGGCTACGGCATCGTTGTTCCATCCATGGATGAGCTGACCCTGGAGGAGCCGGAGATCATGCGCCAGGGAGGACGCTACGGTGTCCGTCTCAAGGCCAGTGCGCCCTCCATTCATATGCTCCGGGCAGACATTGAAACAGTTCTCTCGCCCATCGTAGGCAGCGAGAAGCAGAGCGAGGAGATGATCCACTATTTGCTCCAGGAGTTTGAGGGAGACACTCAAAAGATCTGGGAGTCAAACATCTTTGGCAAGTCCTTCCATGAGCTGGTCAACGAGGATCTCCAGAGCAAGCTGAATCGGATGCCAAAAGATGCCCGGGTCAAGCTCCGGGAGACCCTGGAGCGCATCATCAACGAGGGCACCGGAGGATTGATCTGCATCATCCTCTGACGAGGAAAACAGTGCAGAGCAGACGATAAAGGGTCTGCTCTGCACATTTTTTCCCAATCGGCTTTTATTTTTTCCCCTTGAGATGGGCCAGAGGGTTCATCTCTGCGGCGTCTGCCAGGTTTTCGCTGCTGACGTGAGTATAGATTTGGGTGGTGTTCAGATGGTCGTGGCCCAAAACCTCCTGCAGGGTGCGGACATCCACGCCATTCTGGAGCATCAGCGTCGCGGCGGTGTGGCGGAGCTTATGGGCAGAATACAGGCTTGGGTCCAGTCCTGCGGCGGCCAGAGCTTTTTTGATCATCAAATGGACGGCACTTTTAGAAATGCGTTTTCTCTGGTTGCTGACGAACAAAGCCTCCGGATCGATCAGGGTCATACCGTTTCTAACCACCAAATAGTTCTCCAAAGCGTCCACACAGCTATCATTTAAGTACAAAATCCGCTCTTTATTGCCTTTTCCCAGCACACGGACAGTATTTCCCTGGATGCTGGACACATTCAGGTTCACCAACTCGGAGATACGCAGACCGCAGTTCAGGAAAAACACCAGAATACAGTAATCCCGCTCCTGATTTTTGCCCTGGACCGAGTTGAGCAGCCGGACGGATTCCTCCAGAGTCAGATATCTGGGCAAAGATTTCCGAATCTTCGGCGAGTCCAGATCCTGGATGGGATTTTCCTCCAGCTTGTGGGTCTTGACGGTCAGGTATTTGAACAGCGAACGGATAGCGGAAATCTTTCTGGCCCGGGACGCCTCATTGAGGCCTTTCTCACGATTCAGGTAAGCCAGATAGCTGTAGACGTCGCTGAGGGAAATCTGACGGATAAAGTCGATGTCAATATCGTCAATGGGGATCTCATTTTCCGGCATATCCCGTGGAACGACTCGCTTGAGCCGCTTCATATAACGGAAAAAGCTCCGCAGATCAAGACTGTATTCGTCTACGGTGAGATTGGAATGTCCTTTCACCGTCTCATGATAGGATAAAAAATCGCACAGCAAGGGCGATGCAAATTCTCGGTAGTCCATGGTCAAAATCAGGGGTACCCCGGCCCGGTCAGGCGGTTTTCACCTCCCTCAACCTGAACAAAATTTTTATTTTGTTCAGGTTTGTGTCTTAGGAAAAAGCGGCATCTCGCTTCGCAGCCGCTTCTCTCAGGCGGAGTCCCCTGCCTCCTGTTCCTTGTTTGGTTGGTTTTAGAATACCACAACGGCAGGCTTCTGTCAAGAACGGCATGGCAAGAACAACCACAATATCAGACCGGTCAGCGTGACCGAACCCGTTCATTGGCGATCTCTGTTGTATTTCTTCATCTCTAAATCTCTGCCGAACATAATGAGCTTATAAAATGAATACGGCACGACATAAATCAGGCATATCCCTGCGCCGTATCTGGACGCAACCCCTTTGATGCCGCCGACCACACCGTTTTCGCTGATGTACCCGTGTATATCGGTGGCTACACCGTCATCCAGAAAATGACTGTCCCAGCTTCCGTCCTCATATTGGAGATATAATGTCCAATCGCCAAGCCCCTGCTTGCAGGCGACAGAGCTCAGTTCACCACTGATTGAGATTTCACCATCTTCCAGCATCTCTGCGATTTCTGCTTCATTATCGTTGTTGACATAGATCATTTTGGTTCCTATGATTTCGCAATAAGCAGCTATACCGAAGCATATGAAAAAGGCAATCGACAGGAGAATATATACTTTATTAAAAAGCCTGATATGTTTTTTCATGCTGAGTTCTTTCTGGACACACCGGGCCCCTCTCCCGTAAACAGCACCAAATCACCCATACAGCTGTTTTCCGATGCCCACCGCCACAGCTCCACGATCATCTCCTCCTCGGCCCGCTGAAGCAGGATGATCTTCTTTTCCTCTACGGCATCTTCGCCCATCGACTCGTCCCGGTTCAGCTCCAGGGCAGCTCTGGCCCGACGTCTGCTCAGGACGACCTGCTTTCTCAGAAAGGCCCGCAGCTCCGACTGCCGGATATATTTCTCCTTCATCCGCTCTCCCCCGTTCTGCGCTCAAACCAGCACCGCCAGCGCCTCCCGAATGTTGCGCACCGGGATGAGCTGCATCCCCGGGATGTCGATGTCCTTGACGCCCCTGGCGGGAACCAGGCACTTGTGGAAGCCCAGCCGGTGAATTTCCGACAACCGCTGGCCCAGGACGCTGACGCTTCGAATCTCCCCTGTCAGGCCCACCTCTCCCACAGCGGCCAGGTCGTCCGGCACCGGGCGATCCCGGAAGCTGGAGGCCAGGGCAAGCACCGCCGCCAGATCCGCCGCCGGTTCGTTCAGATTCAGGCCCGCCACCACGTTGATATAGGCGTCACAGCCGCCGATGCGGAGACCACCCCGCTTTTCCAGCACAGCCAGGAGCAGCATGGAGCGGTTGTAGTCGATGCCGTTGCTGGTGCGCCGGGGGACGGCAAAGCTGCTGGGGGCCACCAACGCCTGAACCTCCGCCAGAACGGGCCGCACCCCCTCCATGACACAGGTGACGCAGCTCCCCGGCGTTCCGGCGGGTCGGCCAGACAGAAGCATCTCCGAGGGGTTGGGAACCTCCCGGAGGCCGGAGTCCAGCATCTCAAAGACGCCAATCTCGTCTGTGGCGCCAAACCGGTTCTTGGTGGCCCGGAGGATGCGGTAGACCAGATTTTGCTCTCCCTCAAAGGACAGCACGCAGTCCACGATATGCTCCAGCACCTTGGGCCCTGCGATGGAGCCCTCCTTGTTGATGTGGCCGATGACAAAGACGGTTATTCCGTTGCCCTTAGCCAGCTCCATCAGGCTCATGGCGCAGGCCTTCACCTGGGCCACGCTGCCGGGCAGGGACTCCGACCCGTCCTGGTACATGGTCTGAATGGAGTCCACCACCAGGATGTCCGGCTTCACCTCCTCCACGCTGCTGAGAACCTGGTTCAGGTTGGTCTCCGCCAGCAGATACATCCCCTCTCCCACGACGCCCAGCCGCTGGGCCCGGAGCTTAATCTGCCGGGCGGACTCCTCCCCGGAGACGTACAGCACCCGATAGGATGCGGAGAGGGTGTCACAGATCTGGAGCATCAGGGTGGACTTTCCGATGCCGGGGCTGCCGCCTACCAGGACGAAGGAGCCCTTGACGGCGCCACCCCCCAGCACCCGATCCAGCTCCCCCATACCGGTGCAGAAGCGAATCTCCTCCCCCATCTCCACCTGAGAAAGGGGCATGGCCCGGCCCACCGGCCGACCGGAGGAGACGGAGGGCACCGGATTCCTGCTCCGGCTCTCCGTCGGCTGCTCCACGATGGTGTTCCAGCTGCCGCAGCCGGGGCATCTCCCCTGCCACTTGGGGAACTCATTTCCGCAGTTCGTGCAATAAAAAATCGCTTTACTTTTCATCCTTATCTCCGTATCGTCTGTATCAGGTTATTGTGTGCTTCCATACCAGTAGCCCAGGCAGGCGCCCATGAGCACCACCGCCAGCTGCGTCTGATAACCGTCGTCCTGGAGCCAATGATCCTCCTCCGGATTGGAGAGGAATCCGCACTCCGCCAGGATAGCCGGGCAGGTAATGTGGCTCATCAGATAGAGGTCGGAGGGCATCTCCTTAGCCTGCCGCCGGTTGTCGCTGTCCAGGCACTCCCGAAGCAGGCTCTGGGTCAACTCTGCCCAGCCCTGGCTCTCCTCGTCCGGCTGGTAAAAGACCTGTGCGCCGGAATATTTGGAGTCGGTAAACTGGTTCTGGTGGATGCTCAGCAGCAGGGCGTCTGACGTTGCGTTGACGACCTCCACCCGGTTTTCCATGTCGCTGCGCTTCTGCTCCCGCACCGTCTCCGCCTCCGGATCTGCCAGAGATTCCTCCGTATCCCGGAGCAGGACGGTCTGCTGGCCGAACAGCCCGGCGATCTGGTCGCATTTCAGGGCGATGGCCAGATTGATTTCGCTCTCTGCCACCCCGGAGACCGAGACGGCCCCGCCGTCAGCCCCGCCGTGGCCCGGGTCAATGACCAGAGTGTAAGCCGTCCGCAGCTGAGGCAAAAGGATTTCTGTCGCCTCCATCTGCCCGCACCACAGGGTAAAGGAAGCCATGGCTGCCGCCAGGGTCAGACTGAGCAGCGCCCGTCTCCGTGTTGCTTTTTTCATCTCCATCCCTCCCATTAGCAATATATGGGAGGGATGGAGGGTTTACGCCTGTACGTTATCTTGGGATGCAGGGCCTCTCCCCTTCTTTTTCGGTGCCGTCAGCGCATAGCTGTCCTGAATCAGCCGGAGGATGTCATCCTCCTCCATGCTGCCGTCCAGGATAATACTGATCCAGTGCTGCTTATTCATGTGGTATGCCGGAACCACTGCCGGATAGATCTGCCGCCAAAAGTCGCCGCTGACCGGCTCCGCCTTGACGTTGATCCAGATGCGTCCCTCCCGCTGAAAAATCATGGCAAAAATCTTTTTGTTTTCCAGATGCCGGATGATCGTCCAGTTGGTATCGTCAAAGGGATAGTCCTCATAGGAAAAGGGCAGCGTCAGACAGGCACGGATTGCATCTTCTCGGGTCGTCATTTCATTCTCCGGCCTCCTCTCATGACTCGCTGTCGCCGTTTTTGTTGGAGTCCAGATATTTCTTCACCCTGTAGCCTCCGCCGATCACACAAATCACAGCCAACAGCAGATAGCCCCATTGGTCGCTCGCCAGCCCGTAGACCAGGGCCACTACCGCCGCTACAAACCAGATGATCGCCGCAATCAGATCTGCCTTCATTTTGTACCTCTCCCCTCTTCCGACGTCTCCAACAGCCGAATCGCCGCCTGATATTTTTGGATTCGTTGAAGCTCCCGCACGCCAACCTTGTCCAGCCGGGTCAGGTCGCTGTTGTGCCGTAGATCAGCCAGCTTTACCGCCCTTGCCACCGGGTTCGGCTGAATCCTTGCCACATAGTCCAGATAAGGAACCGGTGGGTCATGGGTCAGCAGCGCCAGTGCCTCCAGCACCGGGGCCGGATATCCCATCTCCGCCAGATCCTCCAGGGTGTAATCGGTGTCCTCCACCACATCGTGAAGCAGGGCGACCACGGTGGTCGTCTCATCCGTCATCTGCTCTGCCAAATGGAACGGGTGGAACACATAGGGCAAGCCGCTCTTGTCTGTCTGATCTCGGTGAGCAGCGTAACACAGCCTGAGCGCACGCTTTGTCAGCTCTGTATAAATCATGGATGCACCCCCTGTAGCTGCTTATGCGCCCAGCAGACGCTGATTGTAATAAAATAGCCCTTCGTTGATGACAAAGATGTCATATTCTTGCTTCACAATAAAATACTCGATGATAACATCAAACCGGATGCTGTGAGAGAGGGCATACCCGGCCCTGCCCAGCAGATCCTTCGTCTCGTCTAGGTTCAGCCGCAGGGCAATGGCCAGGGCGATGACCGTCTGCTTGCTGGGGCTGTAATCCGCCTTCCGAAGCTTGGAGAACAGCTTGCGATCCATATTGGCCCGTTTATAGACCTCTACATCCGTCATTCCTTTCTCATCAATGAGCCGAAACAGCATGGTGGAGAAGGACTCGTCCAGAGGAAGATCGTCCAGAGAACGATTTCCTCTTTTCTTTTTCGGGGGCACGGATGCGCAGGGTGTCGGCATCTGGGACATTGCGGCCCCATCAAAGCTACCGTCCCACCTCTCCCTCTCTGCGACAGTCGGGGTCAGGTTCTCCTGCTCCCGTAGCTGAATGCTCTGGGCAGGCTCGCTCCGCCTAGTTCCATATGTATGTCGGTACTCCTCCACATAGTGATCGTCAATGTACCGTTGAATATCCCCATATCGCTGCTCGCCGATGGTGAGCAGCTCCTGATCGAAGATGACCAGATACACCATCACATCGTGTTCCCGGAGAAATGTCTCAATGGCAGATGTCGCCACCTGGAGCGCTTCCTCTTTTGGGTATCCATATATACCGGAGGAGATTAAAGGGAAAGCGACGGACTCACAGCCCTTTTTCTCTGCCAGCAAGAGCGCATTGGTGTAGCAGCTTCTCAGCAGAGACTTCTCATTTTTGTCTCCGCCCTGCCAGACGGGGCCTACTGCATGAATGATATACTGTGCAGGGAGAGAAAATCCATCCGTTACGACCGCCTGCCCCACGTCGCAGTGGCCGATGTCCTGACAGGCCTGAAGCAGCCGGGAATATCCCGCTTTCCGAAAGATAGCCCCGCAGGCACCGCCTCCAGGAGCAAGGGAGCTGTTTGCAGCGTTGACAACTGCGTCAACCTGCATATTCGTGATGTCGTTGCGCACCAGCATGAAGGGCATGGATACTCACCCCACTAAATCATTTGTTCTAGTTTATTATAGACGATAAAAAGGACTGTGTCAATCATTCTGGGATGACTCAACGGTAAATCGAGATGCAGGTCTATTCTCTATTCTGCTGTGATCGTCATGCAAAGCAAACAGCAGACGCTCCGAAATGGAACGTCTGCTGTTTTGTACGTTTCAGCTTACGCCAGAATCAGCATCTCAGAGCTGAGGGCCGGCGGCGACCAGGCTCTTGCCCAGGTCGTTGGTCTGGTACTTGACGAAGTTCTTGATGAAGCGCTGAGCCAGATCCTTGGCCTTCTCCTCCCAGACGGAGGCGTCGGCGTAGGTGTCCCGGGGATCCAGGATGGCGGGATCAACGCCGGGCAGCTCGGTGGGAACCTCGAAGTTGAAGTAGGGGATCATCTTGGTGGGGGCGGACTTGATGGAGCCGTCCAGGATGGCGTCGATGATGCCGCGGGTGTCCTTGATGGAGATACGCTTGCCGGTGCCGTTCCAGCCGGTGTTGACCAGATAGGCCTTGGCGCCGCTCTTCTCCATGCGCTTGACCAGCTCCTCACCGTACTTGGTGGGATGCAGCTCCAGGAAGGCCTGGCCGAAGCAGGCGGAGAAGGTGGGAGTGGGCTCGGTGATGCCACGCTCGGTGCCGGCCAGCTTGGCGGTGAAGCCGGACAGGAAGTAATACTGGGTCTGCTCCGGGGTCAGGATAGACACGGGAGGCAGCACGCCGAAGGCGTCTGCGGACAGGAAGATGACGTTCTCAGCGGCAGGACCGGCGGACACGGGGCGGACGATCTTCTCAATGTGGTTGATGGGATAGGAGACGCGGGTGTTCTCGGTGACGCTCTTGTCGGCGAAATCGATCTTGCCGTTCTCGTCCAGGGTGACGTTCTCCAGCAGGGCGTTGCGCTTGATGGCGTTGTAGATGTCGGGCTCGGAGTCCTTGTCCAGGTTGATGACCTTGGCATAGCAGCCGCCCTCGAAGTTGAAGACGCCGTTGTCGTCCCAGCCGTGCTCGTCATCGCCGATCAGCAGACGCTTGGGGTCGGTGGACAGGGTGGTCTTGCCGGTGCCGGACAGGCCGAAGAAGATGGCGGTGTTCTCGCCGTTCATATCGGTGTTGGCGGAGCAGTGCATGGCGGCGATGCCCTTCAGCGGCAGATAGTAGTTCATCATAGAGAACATACCCTTCTTCATCTCGCCGCCGTACCAGGTGTTGATGATGACCTGCTCACGGCTGGTGATGTTGAAAACAACGGCGGTCTCGGAGTTGAGGCCCAGCTCCTTGTAGTTCTCCACCTTGGCCTTGGAGGCGTTGTAGACCACGAAGTCAGGCTCGAAGTTGGCCAGCTCCTCGTCGGAGGGGACGATGAACATGTTCTTGATGAAGTGAGCCTGCCAGGCCACCTCCATGATGAAGCGGATGGCCATGCGGGTGTCCTTGTTGGCGCCGCAGAACGCATCCACCACATACAGCTTCTTGTTGGACAGCTCATCCTGGGCGATCTTCTTCACAGCAGCCCAGGTCTCCTCGGAAGCGGGATGGTTGTCGTTGGGATACTCGGGGGTGGTCCACCACACGGTGTCCTTGGAGTTCTCGTCCATGACGATGAACTTATCCTTGGGAGAGCGGCCGGTGTAAACGCCGGTCATGACGTTGACGGCGCCCAGCTCACTGACCTGGCCCTTGTCATAGCCCTCCAGGGACGGATCGGTCTCGTCCTCGAACAGGGACTCATAGGAAGGGTTGTAAACGACCTCAGTCGTTCCGGTAATGCCATACTTGGAGAAATCAATGTTTGCCATAGTTTTACCTAACCTCCTGGATAGATAGTGGAAGTGTTCGCCCAGACTGTCCAGCCTAAGCACATTCTTCGTTTTCCAATTATTACATCTCAGAGCGCAAAAGTCAACACTTTTCGGGGAGAACGTTCCCTATAAATTGTTATAAGCTCCCGCCGGAGCGGCACTCAGGCCTTCGTCTCCCGGTTCAGGCGATACTTTTCCGCATACTCCTCGTACAGCTCCCGATAGCGGCTGTCCTGTGTCTTGACCTCATAGAGATAGCGGTGGGTGTCGTAGCTGGCGTTCCGGTTTTCGATGATGCAGACGGCGATGTTGGAGCAGTGGTCGCTGATGCGGCTCAGGTCGGAGAGCAGGTCGGTGAAGATCAGCCCCTGACGCTGGCTGCACACCCCCTCCCGGAGGCGCATGATGTGCCGCTCCCGGAGCTTGCCGCAGAGCCGGTCCACATTCTGTTCCAGCGGCTCCACCCGACCGGCCAGCTCCAGATCGGTCAGGTTGAACGCCTGGATGGCCAGATCCAGCACCTCCAGCACCGCATCGGAGACGACCCGCAGCTCCCGCCGGGCGTCCTCTGAAAAGGGCTTGTCATTCTGGTGCAGCGACCGGCAGGAGAGCAGAACGCTCATGGCGTGGTCGCTGATGCGCTCAAAATCTCCCGCCGTGTGTAGCAGCAGATTCAGCTCCAGGCTGTCCCCGATGGACAGGCTCTTGCTGGAGAGCTTCACCAGATAGGAGCCAAGGGCGTCCTCGAAGGCGTCCAGGTCGGCCTCCGTCTGCTGTATCATCTCTGCGCTGCTGTCATCCCAGTTCTCCACCAGGGCGAAGGCCTTTTCGCAGGCCTCCCGGGTCTGGATCGCCATGTCCACGCTGACCCGCTTGCACTGGCTCAGAGCCACGGAGGGAGTCACCATCAGCCGCTCGTCCAGCAGGGGTTGCTGCTCCTGCACCGGCTCGTCCGGCACGGTGAGGTAGGCCAGCTTCTCCAGCAGGTTGGCCAGAGGCAGCATGATCAGGGTGCAGGCCACGTTAAAGACGGTATGGATAATGGCGATTCCCGCCTGGTTCACCGGCAGTTCGGTCCAGGTGAACTGGAAGATGGCGTCCGCCGCCATGTACACCGTCAGACAGACCACCGTCCCGATGATGTTGAAGTATAGATGCACCAGGGCAGCCCGGCGGGCGTTCCGGTTTGCCCCGATGGAGGAGATGAGGGCGGTGACGGTGGTGCCGATGTTCTGGCCCATGATGATAGGGATGGCGCTGCCCACGGTGACGGCTCCCGTCACGGAGAGGGCCTGCAAAATGCCCACCGAGGCAGAGGAGGACTGGATGATGGCGGTGAGCAGAGCCCCCACCAGCACGCCCAGGATGGGGTTGGAGAACAGGAGCAGGATGTTGGTGAACTCCGGCACATCTTTAAGACCTGAGACCGCCCCGGACATGGTCTCCATGCCGGTGATGAGCACCGCAAAGCCCAGGAGGATGGTGCCCACGTCCCGGTGCTTTCCGTCCTTGAGGAACACATAGAAGATGACGCCGATCAGGGCCAGGATGGGGGTAAAGGAGGAGGGCTTGAGCAGCTGGACAAAGAAGCTGTCGCTTTCAATGCCGCTCAGACTCAAAATCCAGGCGGTGACGGTGGTGCCCACATTGGCCCCCATGATGATATTGATAGCCTGGCGCAGGGTCATAATGCCGGAGTTCACGAAGCCCACCACCATGACCGTGGTGGCGGAGGAGGACTGGATCACCGCCGTCACGCCCAGGCCGGTGAGAAATCCCGCCAGGGGCCGGGAGGTCAGCCGCTCCAGAACGGATTTCAGCCGATCCCCGGCGCACTGCTCCAGGCCGTCCCCCATGACCGACATCCCGTAGAGAAACAGGGCCAGTCCGCCGATGAGGGTCAATACGTCAAAAAAGTCCATGCCAAAATCTCCTCTGTCTGTCCCGTTCCGCCTGTTTTAAAGGGAAATGTCAGGAACAGGTTTGGTTTTCTTCATGATAATGCATGGTATGTAAAAATCACTATCGGCTCCAGGTAAAATCTGTGTAAAATCCAATAAGCTGCCCCTTGCGCTGACCGGAAATGCCAGGTTATCTCAGGTTTACCAGCACTTGTATTATTTTTATTGCTTTTACCACAATATCTTGTGCCCTTTTGTGTCATTTCCTCTTGCGTTATGAGTTGCGCTCTGGTATAGTGTGGCGTGGCTGACGGATTTTAGCCGTCTTTCGTCAGAACGACGGTTTTTCTCCCGTCCTTCTGCTCCAGATTTTGCAGTACGATTTTCCATTGGAATATTGCAATGGCCGGAGAAGGATGCTATGATAGAGCCGTTCAACAAGTTAGCTATAGCTAACAGAAATTACCAGTCCCTCTCTGAGAGGGACACTCAGAGGAGGAGCAACCATGATCGACTATCCGCAGTGGAGCGGCTTTGAGGGCCGCATCTGGAAGGACGAGGTAAATGTCCGGGACTTCATTCAGAAGAACTACCGGCCCTACGACGGGGACGAGTCCTTTCTGGCTGGGCCCACCGACGCCACCAACCGGCTGTGGGCCGCTCTGCAGAAGCTGCAAAAGGAGGAGCGCACCAGAGGCGGCGTTCTGGAGTGCGAGACCCGGGTGGTCTCCGGCCTGACTGCCTACGGCCCCGGCTATATCGACGAGTCCCTGAAGAACCTGGAGCAGGTGGTGGGCCTCCAGACAGACAAGCCCCTGAAGCGGGCCTTTATGCCCTACGGTGGCATCAAGATGGCGGTCCAGGCCGCCGAAACCTATGGTTACGAGATCGACCCCCAGTTAAAAAAGGTGTTTACCGACTATGTCACCACCCACAACGACGCCGTCTTTGCCGCCTATACCCCGGAGATGCGGCTGGCCCGAAAGACCCATGTGGTCACGGGACTGCCGGACACCTACGGCCGGGGCCGTATCGTGGGAGACTATCGCCGGGTGGCCCTGTACGGCATCGACTACCTCATCCGGGCCAAGGAGCAGGACAAGCGCAACTGCGGTTGCGGCAATATGTATGACGACGTCATCCGCCAGCGGGAAGAGCTCCAGATGCAGATCAACGCCCTGAAGGGGATGAAGGAGATGGCCAAAGCCTACGGCTTCGACATCTCCCAGCCCGCCGCCAACGCAAAGGAGGCCTGCCAATGGCTGTACTTCGGCTATCTGGCCGCCGTCAAGACCCAGAACGGTGCGGCCATGTCTGTGGGCCGTATCTCCACCTTCCTGGACATCTACTTTGAGCGGGATCTGAAAAACGGCGTGCTCACCGAG
>JAJPWY010000063.1 GCA_021205725.1 Clostridiales bacterium | reverse complement strand
AATCCAATAATGCTTAGCCATAAATGTTACAAAAACGCTTGACCAGAACACTGGCACCGCCTCCTGGGCTTTTCTCTCGGTGAGTCAAGCGATCTTAGGTATTCAGCCGGAGTATGACGGCCTGCGGGTAGCTCCCTGTCTTCCGGACTGGCTGACAGAGTACACCGTCCGCCGCCGCTTTCGGGGAACGGTGTATGTCGTCCACGTCCGGCGTACTGGTACGCCCTCCATGACCGCCGACGGGCGGACGGTGGACGGAAACCTGGCTCCCCTGTTCCCTGGCAAAGAACAGGTGACGGTAGAGGTCACTCTGTAAATGGAAGGGAAAACTCACATGACTTCATCTTGTGTCCCTTTCCCCCGGGATTTCGTCTGGGGCGCCGCTACCTCCGCCTATCAGATCGAGGGGGGCTGGAACGAGGACGGAAAAGACCCCAGCGTCTGGGATCACTTCTGCCACACGCCCGGCCACATCCACAACGGAGAGACCGGCGACATTGCCTGTGACCACTATCACCGTGTTTCGGAGGATGTGGCCCTGATGAAAGAGCTGGGGATCACTTCCTATCGTTTTTCCATCAACTGGCCCCGCATCCTGCCCGATGGAAACGGGCCAATCAACCATACGGGATTGGACTTTTACTCCCGGCTAATCGACCATCTGCTGGAGGCGGACATTGAGCCATGCGTCACCCTCCATCACTGGGAGCTGCCCCTGGCCCTCCACCGCCGGGGCGGTTGGCTGAACCCGGAGACGGCCAAGGCGTTCTCCCGTCTGGCAGAGGTGGTGGGTAAGGCTTTTCGGGGGCGTGTCCGCCGCTATCTCACCCTCAACGAGCCTCAGTGCATCACCGCCCTGGGCTATGGAAACGGCGTTCACGCCCCTGGAAACCGCACCGATCCGCTGACCCAGGCCGCCGTAGCCCATCAGCTGCTCCTGGGCCACGGCTACGCCGTCCAAGCCCTGCGGTCTACCGCCGGCACAGTGGAGGTCGGCGTCGCCTCCACCGGCAGCATTGTCTGTCCCGCAGAGGATACGGTGGAAAACCGTGCTGTTGCCTGTGATGCCACCTTCCGCTGTGGCGAGAACTGGACATTCATGCACAGCTGGTTCCTGGATCCCATGGTGTTGGGCCACTATCCGGAGCAGCGGCCACCGGAGCTGGATGCCTTTGTCCAGTCGGTATCCCCAGACGAACTGGCCCAGATCTGTCAGCCCCTGGATTTTATCGCCGCCAATATCTATTCCGGGGACGAGATAGACGCTGGCGGGCGGCTCATCCCCCGGCCTACCGGCTGGCCCCGGACAGCGCTGCGTTGGTCAGTCTCTCCCAAGTCCCTCCACTACGGCCCGGCTTTTCTCTATCGGCGCTATCATCTTCCCATCTATGTGTCGGAAAATGGTCAGTCTTGCAACGACCGCATTTTTCTGGACGGCCAGGTACACGACCCGGATCGCATCGACTATCTCCAGCGTTATCTGCTGGCTTTGAGGGACGCCATTCGGGAAGGGGTGCCGGTGATGGGGTACTATCACTGGAGTCTGATGGATAATTTTGAGTGGCAGAGTGGCTACGACGACCGGTTTGGTCTTATTTTCGTGGACTACGCCAACAAACTTCGGCGCATCCCCAAGGACTCCTTTTACGCCTACCGGCAGATAATCGCCTCCAATGGCGGGTGTCTGAATGATCCTGGCAACCTGGGCAGCAGACGGTGACGTAGCCAGTCTCACTTTCGCACTACACCCCCGCCCCTTTTTCCTGGCATAAACGGCCCCCTTTGCGCAGGCTCGAGCATTTCTTTTTTCGAGCAGCTGCGCCAAAGGAGCCGTGTCGTTTTATGCAGCCGGGGAAGATAGCTGAAGAGGCTGAGGATGCAGCGATCAGGGACCGCCCTATCCTCGCTCCCCATTTTGGGAGCGTCTTAGCGGGATTCCTGCTTCGGTTTCCCTGTATGTTCAAATCTGTACGACAGCAACAGCGTAAACAGCTCTGCCACAGGGAAGGATAACCATACAAATCCGCTCTTAGAGGTGCGAAATGCCGTTGGGCTTTCGCACCTTTTTCTTATGTCCACAATCCTGTTTTCTCTCCGTTTTGAAAATGCCAATCATCTTCCCTCATTCCCGTTCTCCACCCCCTCCGTTTAGAAGCTAAGCAGCATTCTAAACGGAGGTTATTTTTATGTTTGACCCAAAAAGCGATTACGCAGTAAACAAAGGCGAACCGGAGGCCATCATCTATCAGGCAGCGGGCAGTACCATCATCCTGACCAAAGCCGATTTCGATACCGAGGCAGAGTTCCTCCAGTGGAAGCACTGGTCGGATCAGAACTATCGGGAGACAGAGCGGCAAAACCGTCCGTCCGCAACGCACCTCGTACTGGACGAGGCCACGGAGTCTGCTGCGGTACTGCTGGATTTTATGGAGGAGGATGAAGGGGAGGCTGTTCCCCAGGAATTGCGGCAACTGAATCAGTTTCGGCTTGCCTACCATCTGGGAAAGCGCACCCTGACGATCACCCAGCGGCGGCGGCTCATGTTGTACGCCGCTGGCATGCGAGTAGGCGAGATCGCCCACTCGGAGAATGTCACAAAACAATCTGTCTCGGAAAGTCTGTCTGCTGCAAAGCGTAAATTGTCGAAGGTTTTTCGCAGGATTATAAACTTTTTGTGAACCTTCTATGAAAACACCCTGACAACTGCCTGACAAACCCGCTTTTTCCCGTGCTTAGTGAGAGGCAAATTTCCTCTCCCCCTGCATCTTGACAATTTCATATACAGCACTGCGGGCACAGCCACCCACAGCCGAGCGACCAGGGGGCGCCGCCGAGACGGCAGAGCACTGCCCAGCGACCAACGCCGCCCTGCATCCGGCCCGGCAAGCCGGACGCCATGACACTGTGGGCCTATCATGATACTTCCTCACGGCTCCCCATAGATTGGGAGAGTCTCCGGACTGTGCGCCATGCACGGCAGCCCAGAGCTATGACAGCCCCGCCAAGGGCGGCCCGCAGTGCTCCCATCCGTCCGGGGGCGTGGCAAATAGGACGACGAGCGATCCCAACCATCCCAGCACGAAAGGATGATCCACTTGCACAACACACGAAAGCGATGTCTGTCGCTCCTTCTGTGCCTAGTCACTCTCCTCGCCTGCCTCTCTGTGGCTTCGGCCACGGAGACGACGGTGACGGAGAGCACGGGCACATCGGCAACAGACGAACAGACCGAAACCGCAGAACAACCGGAGGCTGAGAACGAGCCGGAAACAGCATCCAACCCGACGTCAGCGTCAGAGTCAGAGGCGGATCCCTCAGAAGTGGCCGTCTCAGACGCCCAGGATGAGGATTCTGGATCGGAAGGTGACAGCGACGACGGTATCATGACTGTGGCAGACGACACCTACACCTTTCTCTCCATCCTCACCGCCTCACAGATCTCCTCCGCCAACAACTACC
>JAJPWY010000084.1 GCA_021205725.1 Clostridiales bacterium | reverse complement strand
CCCACGGAGATGCCGCCGTGGGTGGCGCCGATCTTCACGTTCAGGTGGGGATAGCCGATGCTATTGCGCACCTGCTCAAATGCCCGCCCGGCGGCGAACATGGCGAAGGAGGAGGCGAAGGGCACCAGTCCCGTGGTGGCAAGGCCCGCCGCCACGCAGATCATATTGGCCTCTGCGATGCCGCAGTCGATATGCCGGTCGGGGAACGCTTTTTTGAACACGCCGGTCTTGGTGGCTCCCGCCAGGTCGGCGTCCAGCACCACCAGGTCCTCGTGCTCGGCACCCAGCTCCTTCAGGGCGTTGCCGTAGCTCTCCCGGGTGGCGATCTTTTTCACGTCTGCCATCTCAGTTTGCCTCCACTTCTGCCAGCTGAGCGTTCAGCTCGTCCATTGCGATGCGGTACTCCTCGTCGTTGGGGGCCTTGCCGTGCCAGCCCACCTGGTTCTCCATGTAGCTGACCCCCTTGCCCTTGACAGTCTTCATGACGATGGCGGAGGGCTTGCCCTTCGTCTCTCTGGCAGCGTCGAAGGCGGCCTCCAGCTGGTCAAAGTCGTGGCCGTCCACCTCCTGCACCTGATAGCCGAAGGCCTGGAGCTTTTCCACGATGGGATAGGGGCTCATGACATCGGAGACCTTGCCGTCGATCTGGAGGTTGTTGTTGTCGATGATGACGCACAGGTTGTCCAGCTTGTAGTGGGCGCCGAACATCAGTGCCTCCCAGACCTGGCCCTCCTGAATTTCGCCGTCACCCAGCAGGGTATACACCCGGTAGTCCTTGCCCTGGAGCTTGGCGCCCTTAGCCATGCCCATAGCCACAGAGACGCCCTGGCCCAGAGAGCCGGTGGACATGTCCACGCCGGGGACGGTGTGCATATTGGGGTGGCCCTGGAGATAGCTGTCGATGTGCCGCAGGGTGGGCAGGTCCTCCACCGGGAAGAAGCCCCGGTTGGCCAGGGCCGCATACAGCCCGGGGGCGGTGTGGCCCTTGGAGAGGACGAACCGGTCCCGTCCGTCCGCTTTCGGGTCCGCCGGGTCGATATTCATCTCCTTAAAATAGAGATAGGTAAACACATCTGCCGCAGACAGGCTCCCGCCGGGATGGCCCGCCTTTGCGCCGTGGGTGGACTCGATCACGCCCATCCGTACCCTGCAGGCAGCGGCAGTAAGCTGTTTCTTTTCCTCTGAGGTCATTCTTTCACACTCCTTGATCGGAATCATTTGTCAGTTTTTGTCACAATACTCCGTCATTTTCGGGAATACTGGTCACATTATACACAAAGGATTCCCCCGGTGCAAGGGGGCACACCGGGGGAATCGGAGAAATCGCAAAATCTGCGTTGGGCGAGGACAACATTGTCCGCCTGCGCTCAGATCTGGGAGATGAACTGGTTGACAAAGCACAGGGCAGCGCCCACGCAGGTGGACCAGTAGCCGTAGCTGGAGACGGTGCAATAGCTGCCGTCCGTCTCGAAGCAGGAGAGCTTCTGGAGCCGCTGGCGCAGGTCGTACAGATAGGGGCCGATATAGCCGCCCAGCAGTCCGCCCAACACCGTCTGGCAGTCCAGCACCATGTGGATGTTGTTGATGCCGATGGCCAGGTGATCCAGATAGTCCTTCCACAGCTTCTGGTACTCCTCGTTGCCGTTCTGGAGTCCCTCGAAGAAGGCCTCGATGGAGATGCCCAGATCCTCAGAGATGCGGTTGGTGGAGCAGTATGCCTCCAGGCAGCCCTTCTGACCGCAGCCGCACTGACGGCCGCCGGGAACGATGGTCATGTGGCCGAACTCGCCGCCGTGGAGGGTGTTGCCGTGATAGGTCTCCCCGCCCAGGAGCATGGCCCCGCCAATACCCCGGTGGAGGAACAGATAGACCATGTTCTTCTTCTCCGGATTGACCCACCAGGTGGCCAGGCCACCGGCATTGGCGTCGTTCTCGAACTGCACCGGATAGGGGATACGGCTGGCGATCCGGTTCAGATCCAGCTCGCTCACCGGCTGCATGGGGGACATCCCGGCGACCCCCTTCTCCATGTCCGGAATACCGCAGACGGCGATGCCCACACCCAGGAGACGGTTGGTGTCAATGCTGTTGGTGTGGATAAAGTCCTCGATGGCCTGGGCCAGAAAATCGGCGTATTCGTCATCGTTGGCCAGGGGCTTGGTGACCCGCTGACTGCACAGCAGCTGGGCACGAATGTTGATGCAGGCCAGGTGGATCCGCTGGTGGCCGATATACACACCGATGGCCAGGCGGACATTGTTGGAGATGCCGATGGCCCGGGGCTTTCTGCCGCCGGTGGAATCAAAGGTGCCCTGAAACTCCAGCAGATCGGCCTCCTGAAGCTCCTTCAGGTTTTGGCCCACGGTGGGCAGGCTCAGAGACAGGGCCTGGGCAATATCCTGCTTGGTAACGGGATGTCCGGCGGAATAGATATACCGGAACACACGATTGCGGTTCTGCCGACGCAGCTCGGCAGTGTTGTAGGTTGCCATAACTCTTTACTCCTTTACCGAACTTTTGAAAAAGTGATTCAGCTTCAGTTTCATTTTATCATACCGGCAGGAAAAATCAAGCCTAAAATGAAAATTTTACGCACTTTTCAAAAAATGTGCAATATGCGCAAAACGGCTTTCCTTTTCCTTTTGCAAATGTCTATTTTGACGATTTCCTTCCCGGGTAATCGTTTCTTTCCTGCGAACCTGAAACATTTCCCCGCAAAACGCCCGGTTCCTTTCGGCAGGAAGAGACATTTCTGCCTCCGGCGTGAGCATTATAGCATGATTTTTCCCAGGTGTCCACGAAATGTTGATGGGCAGTTTGTGAAAATTCTATCTGTGAAAAAGGTTTCGTTCTGTTCGGGTTGTCGGTTTTCGGGTTTTCCTTTTTCCCGGAAATGTGGTACACTTAGGAAAGGAAATCATTCCGCTGACAGGCGATGAAAGGAGGTGCGCCATGACCTATCATCTCACCGACCCGGTGCAGTCCCTGCCCGGCATCGGCCCTGTCCGTGCCGCCCGGCTGGAAAAGCTGGGCATTGCCACTGCGAAGGATCTGCTGCTCTGGTATCCCCGGAGCTATGAGGATCGCCGGGAGGTTGCCTCCATCCGGGAAGCTCCCCAGGATCGCCCCGTCTGCGTCCGGGCCATGGTCGCCACCCCCGCCCGGGCCGCCCACATCCGGAAGGGCCTTGATTTGGTCAAGGTCAACGTGGTGGACGACCAGGACGCCATGGAACTGACCTTTTTCAATCAGAGCTATCTCCGCACCGCCCTGGCGCAGGGGAAGGTCTATCTGTTCTTCGGGACGGTGGAGCGGAAGGGCAGCCGGTTCCTCATGACCAATCCCGCCTTCGAGCCGGAGGAGAACCAGCGGTTCACCCGCTGCATCCTCCCCATCTACCCCCTGACGGCGGGCATCTCCAACCAGCTTTTGGTTGGGGCGGTGCGGCGCATTATGGAGGACTGCATCCAGCAGATCGAGGA
>JAJPWY010000028.1 GCA_021205725.1 Clostridiales bacterium | reverse complement strand
TGCTGCGTCTATTTTACTCCACGATGGAGGTTTACACAATTTTCGGGATGGTCTCACGGTGGTAAATCTCCATTTCAGGATTTACCACTGCCCATATATCTACCTGCCTTTTCTTTTAATCGGCATAGACCAGCTCCGCCAAAATGACCTTCTCAGCCCTGACTTTGATGCTGTTCATACGTCGCACCCATTCCATCTGATCGGCTCTTTTCAGGGCGGCGGTCACACCCTCCTGTTTAGCCATAGCCGGAATCATGATCTCCAGCCGCTGGCGGCAGGCTTCGTCGATCTCCGCCAGGTGGGGGAACAGCTTCTCCGTCAGCACCAGGTCACTGTACTGAATGGGGCGGTGCTCCTGGAGAAATGTCCGGCGCATCCTGCCGTATTTTCCGATGTGGTAGTGTGTGGTGTCAGAAAGTGCGATGTTGGGGAGGTAATAGTCCCCGCATTTTGTGTAAGTGATGTCCATAGAAAGCTCCCTTCGTGTCGAAATCGTTTGCAGCTACGATAATTCCGGGATTATCGCCCCCAGTCTTCATAACTGCTGTCCATTTCGTCACAAACGAGCCTCAGTCATGATGCATTTTCGGTACTGTCGAAAAGTACCCTTCATAAAATACATCATGCTTGATTGCTGCATACACTCTACCATCGTTACCTACGGCGGTAAGCACAGAAATATTTTCCTGCCATATAAACTGCTTTATGTCAGTCCCACTGAATATGTTGCAATCCGGATGGTTGTGTATAATGACACACTCTTTCACGTCAACCGGAACCTTTACTTTTCCCCATTCGCCTATCCTGCGCTCTAAAACATTTCCATCCATATCACAGACAAATCCCGCTTCCGTACCCTCTGACTCGTTCTGCACATAGCGCAGTAGCTCTTTGTGGGCTTTCTGGAGTACAGTTGCCTGTTGATTACTCCAGCCGGAAGGCTGCACCAGCGGAACGCTGTCTATGGACTCTTGGGTGACGGGATACTCTCGTTTGCTGCTTTGCTCCAGTATACCATCATCACCGGATTTTTCAACATCTTTCTCCCCATCCGCTACCCTCAGCCTCTCATACTGCGCCGCCAGCCCGTTCTCCTGACAGAACCGGTTATACGCCTCATCCTGGCGACCGAGCCTGTTCTCCAGTGCGCTGTATTCCGCCTGTAAGTCCGGGTCGTTCGGGTTGCGGATAATCAGATCAAGACCCGAATCCCATACGGCTCCAAAATCTTCCTGATATCCCCCTTGCCGTACTTGGTCAGGCCCAGCCCGGATATCTTCTCGTCCCACTGGCCGTTGTCGGTCAGTTTGCGCAGATCCAGCGTTACGCCTTTAAGCTGCCCCCAGTGGCAGTTGCAGAAGTTCTCCACGCTAGTAAAGAAATAGGCCCAGGGGTTGCCGTGTACGTTTCCATGGGACAGGTCGCTTTCGCACCACGCCACAGCGTCCTCCCGGCTCATCATGAACCGGATGCCGGTGTTGTGGCCTGCCCTTCCTGCTGTGTATAGAAAAGCCCAGTCGGACAGTGTTTTTCCGCCGGGCGGCCCGGTCACAGACGGCTCAGGCGTTGCCGGTCTGCTGAACAATGAGAGCTGTTCTTCCATTCGTGCCTCCTGAAAATGAGCATGAAAAAACCACGTCTTGCCAAGGTCGGCAATTCGTGGTTCTCAACTATTTTCAATTTTTTGATTGAGGTTTGCAACATCGAGGGCATGGCAAAACCGCCTTGGTTTCCCTTGGCGGTTTAGTTCTGTTTCAGGTGTTCTTTGAGATAATAGAACATGAAGTCTAATTCTTCCGGCGACAGTGCGGCAAAGACGCTTTCGTGGGAATCATCCTCATGACCATTAAACGGAATGGGATACGGGTCTTTCAGCGGGTCAAGCCCAATTTCCTGGCATAGATCTTCGTATGAGAATGTCACGAAATCACCTTGTTATAACGATGCTGAATAATGTAATCAGCGAGGAAATCCCGTTCTTCTCGGTTCAGCGGAGCGAAGGGGCTTTCGTGGGAATCGTCCTCATGTCCGTTAAATGGGATGGGGTAGGGCTCTTTCAACGGGTCATATCCGATTTTTTTGCATATTTCCTCATATGAGAACATCACGATATCACCTCCATGCTGATTCCGAGATACTCAATTTTTTCTATTGCATCTGCTATGGTTCCATTTCCATTATACAAAGCATCTTGAAGGCTGTCAAGAAAGATGTTAGCAAGGTCAGCATCAAATTTATTTCGCACACTATACTTGAAAATCACGCCGTTATGACACACCACAACGCCATATTTATACTTGCCGGACAGCGCAGCTTTTAAATCCTCGACGCTTGGTACGCTGCTGCCGGGGTGGTTATGTACGGCAATGACGGTGTTGGGTTCGCTGTTTAAGAGCATAGACTTCATCCGTTTAGTAGGCATACATGCCCGCTCCACGTTATACGCATCCTGCACCAGCGTCTCCCCGGTGGTGCTGTCGATAAACGCCAGGTCTTCGTAGAGCGTGCCGGAGCGGTGGTTCAGCATTTGTGTGGCCTGCTGCCAGATGGTTCGGGATGTTTCCACGTTCTCTCCCAGCTGGTCGATTTTGCGGCGGTATTCTGCTGTTTTGATGCTGGGAGAGATAATGGCGCTGCGCTCCTGCTCGGTTCGCTTGCCCTGCTCCCGTACCTGCTTCCCTTGTCCGTCCCCATCCGTCACCCTCAGCCTCTCATACTGTGCCGCCAGCCCGTTCTCCTGGCAGAACCGGTTGTACGCCTCATCCTGTCGACTGAGCCTGTTCTCCAGTGCGCTGTATTCCGCCTGCAGATCGGCGTTCTCCGGGTCGGCCTCCAGCTCCAGGGCCTTGACCTGCAGCTGCCGACGGGTCTGGCGGATGGCCCGCTCCATGGCCCGCTGCCGCTGCTCCAGCCTGTACCGCTGCCGGTTCTCCTCCGTGTCGATGGTCAGGTCGCCGTTCTCGTCCAGGTAGGGGTTGCGCAGCCGCCTGTCCCAGGGCTTGTGGCTGTGGCGGCAGTTGTACCCGTGCAGCCCCAGAGGATTGACCACCCTGCCCTCTCCCGTCTCCGGGTCGATGTCGTAGCCCGTTGTCTCCAGCAGATTGGGATATCCCGGCTCGCTGCCCCGGATACGGTAGGCCCGGCCCTGCCAGCGGTCGTGCCCCGCCAGCTCCGGCTGATTTTCCCCCCTGGTTCGGGCCCCCAAATGGGCGGAGACCAGCACCAGCTCGCACCCGCCCTCTGTGATGTACCGGTTGGTCACCTGGTATGCCACCGCCAATGAAAGCACAGACCTCAGGCTGCGGAACAAAACCACAGGAAGATGAACTGCTCTGCCGGTCGCCTTTCCTCTGGCTGTCGGTCACGTTATTTTGGAACCTACACACGTCGTCAAAATTCTTCCCCGAAAAAACTTGACTTCATCTCCGGAAACCTTTATACTGTATAGGCTGCATCGGGGTGTGGCGAAGCTTGGTATCGCGCTTGGTTCGGGTCCAAGAGGCCCCGGGTTCAAATCCCGGCACTCCGATAGGAAACCCGCCGAAATCAGATGATTTCGGCGGATTTTTTCTGTCAGACGACATCAAATTACACCAGGGCAGGAGCGGTTCTGTTCTCTCCAACCGGCGCATAGGCTAAGCCAAAAGGGACGGAGGTGACGGGATGGTGGAGCGGCTGCCCATCTATCAAAACGGCGATCGGGCGGGAGACCTCCTCCGGCGGGAGGACGGGCTACACACCGTCTTTCAAGCGGACTGCCCGGGCAGACTGGGGGAGGGGGTGCGAAAGGTCTGGCTCTGTGGCGACGGGGCAGAGCGGATGCTTCTGGGCACTCTGGCCCCAGAGGGGAGCTGCTGGCGGCTGACCCGGCGGCTGGCCCGCTCCGGACTGGAGCGGGCGGGGCTGACCGGAGCTGTCTGGGGAGAGATCGACCCTGCCCAAACCGGGACAGACCCGGAGCAGACCCAAAACGGCCTCCCCATCCGGCCCCGCGACCCGGTCATCGCCGCAGCCCTGGCCGCAGAGCGCCCCGGCCGCTGGCAGCGGGTGGGGGACCGCTGGCAGATCACCTATGCCTGGCAGCCGGGGCAGCCCATGCCCCTGCGTCCCCTGTTCTGCTTTGCCCGGGTGGGCCGGGGGGAGGTGTCCTTTCTCCTGACCGACCGGGGGTATCCGTCGGCGGAGGGGTGAAGGGGAAATTTTTCTCCGGCAGGGCGCATAATCCCGGCGTCCGGTGGAAGGATAAGGACTGTAAAGGAGATGATTCCAAATGGCCAATCTGACCACCAAGGAACTGGAAGCCCTGGACGATCAGCTCAATTTTGAGCGCGTCTGCGTGACCAAATACCAGGCCGCAGCCGCCGAGACCCAGGAAAACACCCTCCGGGAGTGCTACAACAAGCACGCCGGACAGCATCAGCAGAATTTCAACACCCTGCTGACCTTTTTGAGATGAGGAGGGCAATGAAATGAACGACCAGGAGCGCATCACCGACCTGATTCTGCTGGAGAAGAAGATGAGCACCAACTACAACGAGTTTGCCAGCGAGTGCACCAATATCCAGCTGCGGAACCAGTTCCTGTCCCTGCTGAGCAAGGATCACGATATCCAGAGCGATCTCTACCAGGCGGCCACCAGCCGGGGCTGGTACCAGACCCGCCCGGCCGACGGGGCGCAGATCAACCAGACCTATCAGAAGTTCTCCCAAATGTGACCATGTGCAGCCCCCTCCGGCCGGAAGGGGCTTTTTGCGGCGCCGACAGGATTTCTCCCGGCGGAGCGTTTGCTTTGCCCTGCCGGGGTGGTATAATAGGGGCATTACCGCACAAATGTGTCTGCGGGGAAGAAGGGAGATAATGCCATGAAGATCGCAGTGGTCACCGGGGCCTCCAGCGGACTGGGAGCGGAGTTCGTCCGGCGTCTGGCTGCGGAGGAGGAGCTGGAGGAGATCTGGCTCATCGCCCGACGGGAGGATAGGCTGAAAGCGCTCTGTGCCCAGGTGGAGAGTACCGCCCGTCTGCGGCCCCTGCCCCTGGACCTGACCCGGGAGGCCGACCTGGACGCCTACGCCAAGCGGCTCCAGGCGGAGCAGCCGGAGATTTGCTGGCTGGTCAACGCCGCAGGCTTCGGCAAGATGGGAACCTGTGAGGAGATCGGCCGGGCGGCCCTGGATCAAATGGTGATGCTCAACTGCAAGGCGGCTATGGACATGACCCAGCTCTCCATGCCCTGGCTCACCCGGGGGAGCCACGTGCTGGAGATTTGCTCCACGGCGGCCTTTATGCCTCTGGGCGGGCTGGGGGTCTACGCCGCCAGCAAGTCCTTTCTCCTGAGCTACAGCCGCTCCCTCCACTTCGAGGTGCGCAGCCGGGGCATTGTGGTGACGGCGGTCTGTCCCTATTGGGTCAAAGACACGGAATTCATCCCCGTGGCCCGGGAGACGGAAAACCCCGCCGCCGTGAAGCACTTCCCCTTTGCCTCCAAAGCCCGGACCGTGGTCTCCTGGGCACTGACCGACGCCCGGCTGGGCTTTTCCGTCTCTACCCCCGGCCCGGTCTGCACCCTCCACCGCCTGGTGTGCAAATTCATCCCCCGGGACCTGCTGATGCTTGCCTGGGCGGGGATTAGGAGGGTGTGAGGGTCACTGTTTGGGAAGTGCGGCCCCCTCCTGGCTCCCCTGAAAGGGGAGCTGGCTGCCCGAAGGGCAGACTGAGGGGTGCGGCAGGCACTGTCGTCTTGTAGAAAGCCTCCGGCGAATTCGTACTGGCCCTCTGCGAATTCGCCGTAACATTTATGCTTGTCGTAAGTGCCTGCTGCTCTCCCTCCGGCACGGCTCACGCCGTGCCACCTCTACCGCCAAAGGCGGCACTTCGCCTCATGGAGGGAGGCAAGGGCCTGCACCACCCCTTGCCACCCACCCCCATCTGTGGCATAATAAACGGAGAAAAGGACAACGGGGAGGGCAGGACGATGGACACCACAGAGCAACTTGGCCCCTATACCCTCCGCCAGCGGGAGGGCCTGCCCCGGGTGGGCAGGGACTCCCTGCTGCTGGGGGACTTTGCCACCCTGCGCCGGGGAGACCGGGTCTGCGACCTGGGCTGCGGCGTGGGGGTGCTGTCCCTGTGCCTGGCCCGCCGGGAGGAAAACCTGACCCTGGACGGGCTGGACTGCCAGGAGGGCTGTGTCCGGCTGGCCCGGGAGAATCTGTCCGCCAACCGGCTGACCGGTTGGGTGCTTGCCGGAAGGGTGGAGGCCCTGCCCCCGGAGCTGTCCCCCGGGAGCTATGACCTGGTCATTGCCAATCCCCCCTATTTTCAGCCCGGACGGGGAGAGACCGCCCCCGGCTCCCGGGGCGTCGCCCGGACGGGGGGAGAGGATGGCCTGCTCCCCTGGTGCCGGGCGGCAAGGCGGCTGCTGCGCAACGGGGGGCGGTTCGCCCTGTGTGCCCGGCCGGAGGGATTGACGGCGCTGTTTGCCGCCCTGACCGGCTGCGGCCTGGAGCCGAAGCGCCTCCAACCGGTGCAGTCCGCCGCCGACCGCCCCGCCAACCTGATTTTGCTGGAGTCCGTCGCCCAGGGCCATCCCGGGCTGACGCTTCTGCCCACTCTGATCGTGAGGTGAATCCCATGTCCGGAACGCTGTATCTTGTCCCCACCCCCATCGGGAACCTGGGGGACTTCTCTCCGCGGAGCGTGGAGACCCTCCGGTCGGTGGACTTTGTCGCCGCCGAGGACACCCGTGTCTCCCTGAAGCTGCTCAACCACCTGGAGATCAAAAAGCCTCTGGTGAGCTATTACCGCCACAACACGGAGACCAGCGGCCCCGCTATCCTGGAGCGGCTGCTGTCCGGGGAGAGCTGCGCCCTGGTCACCGACGCCGGAACCCCCGCCGTCAGCGACCCGGGGGAGGACCTGGTGGCCCTGTGCGCCGGGGCGGGCGTCCCCGTGGTGGCCATTCCCGGCCCCTGCGCCCTGGTCACCGCCCTGGCGGTCTCCGGCCTGCCCACCGGACGGTTCACCTTTGAGGGATTTCTCGCCATGAACAAAAAGAACCGTCGGCGGCACCTGGAGTCTCTGCGGAACGAGGAGCGGACGATGATCTTCTATGAGGCCCCCCACAAGCTCTGCGCCACCCTGGACGACCTCCGGGACACCTTTGGCCCGGAGCGGCGGGTGGCTCTCTGCCGGGAGCTGACCAAGCTCCACGAGGAGGTCCGCCGGATCACTCTGGGCCAGGCGGCGGACTGGTACCGGGACAACCCGCCCCGGGGAGAGTTCGTCCTGGTGGTGGAGGGCTGTCCCCACCGGGAGGCGGAGACACCCCCTCTGGAGGAGGGGGTGGAGCGGGTGCTGTCCCTCCAGGCCGGAGGGATGCGCCTGAAGGACGCCGCCCGGCAGGTGGCGGGGGAGACAGGTCTCTCCAAAAATGATCTCTACCGGAGCGCATTGGAGGCGGGGGAGGACTGACCTCCACCGAAGATTTGGAGCAATTCAGATTCATTCAGGTGATTTTCCTTGCCCCTGGTGTCGTGAAATGGTATAATGTGGCGAACAGAGAGAACAGAGGAGGGGAACGCCGTGGATCAGGTACAGGAGCAGTCTCAGGCAGAGACAACTACCTGGGAGCAGGTGCAAGAGCCCGAACAGACTGCGGAAGCGCCCTATACGCCCCCGGTTCGAAAGCACCGCCGCCGTCAGCGGCGCAAGACCCCCTGGGCCAGGGTGGAGCTGATCTTCTTCGGCATTGCCGCCTTGCTGGCTCTGGTCATGACGGTCACAGAGATTGTCCACGTGGCGGGCCTCATCGTGTCGGCGGTGGAGGCCGGTGGCGCAGCGGAGGTCAGCGACGAGACGGAGGAGAACGAGACTCAGACGGAGGACGCAGAGGCGGAGACGGAGACGGACCCCAGGGACGACCCGGAGGTGGCCCAGTACGCCGACGACACCGGCTACGGCGGACAGCTCTACGCTCTGCTGGACGACCACCCGGAGGCGGCCACGGTGCTGAAAAATCTGTCTGTCTACCCGGAGAACATCCTCTCCTTTGTGGTGCGCTACCCTGAAGCCATGCCCTTTGCGGTGAACTATCTGGACTATCTGGTGGGGAACACGGAGACGACCATCGACCTCTCCGCCGAGGGCAGCTCTGCCAGCTTCCCCTCCCTCATCCAGTGGGACGAGCGGTGGGGCTATGAGAGCTACGGAGACGGGGTCATCGGCACCTCTGGCTGCGGGCCCACGGCCCTGTCCATGGTGTCCCTCTACCTGACCGGCTGGGACGGCAACGACCCGGTATCCATCGCCAACTATGCCCAGGAGAACGGCTACTACGTCAGCGGCTACGGCTCCTCCTGGACGCTCATGGGGGAAGCCTGTGAGCACTTCGGCCTGAGATCCACCGAGCTGACCCTGGACGAGAACCAGGTCATCCAGGCCCTGGAGGCGGGCCACCCGGTCATCTGCTCCGTGGGCGCGGGCATCTTCACGGACAACGGCCACTACATCGTCATTTACGCCTACAACGAGACGGACGGAACCCTCTCCATCCGGGACCCCAACAGCCCCACCAACAGCGAGAAGAGCTGGCTTTTCAGCGATTTCTCCGACCAGATCAACAATTTATGGAGCTTTGAGGCGATAGAGCCCTAACAGATCACAACAGATAAAACAGGCAGGAACGAATCAAAACGTTCCTGCCTGTTTTTTGACAAAAAGGACCGAGTTAATACCCCAGCTCCTCCCCCACCAGGATGACGTGGATGCGCCCGGGGGTGCGGCTGCGGCGGGTGATGAGGAACTGGCAGCAGATGCTGTCCGGGTTCTGGCAGTCGGCGCACCGGCCCCGGCTGGTGCAAGGGGTGGAGAGACCGAAGCGGATGGCGTTGGTGGGAGCGGCCACGTTTCTGGCCCGCTTCATGGCGGAGTCCAGGTCGGGGCAGACCTTGTTCATCCCGGCGATCACCACCACCTGCTTCGGGCCGAAGGCCAGGGCGGCCACCCGGTTGCCGTTGCCGTCGATGTTCACCAGCACCCCGTCCAGGGTGACGGCGTTGGCGGAGAGAAAATAGGTGTCGCAGAACAGGGTCTGACGGTAGACCTCCCGCACCTCCTCCGGGTCGGTGGGGGCGTGGCGGTCCAGAGCCAGACAGCCGGAGGCCCGGATGGCGTCCAGCAGGCCGATCTCGTCCAGGGTGGCGGAGCCGCCCCAGGCCACGGACGTGCCGGGAAGGAGGAAACGCTTCCCCGCCTCTAGCGCGTCCGCCGCGGTGGGGCAGTATTCCCCGGTCATGCCCCGGCGCTCCAGGCCCTGAATGACCGTCTGAGCGGCCTTTTCCCGGTAAATGCTTCCATTGCTCATATCAGTTTCCCTCCTGCGCCGGGGCGGCCGTCTCCGGCGGCAGCTGGGCGGTGATGTACTCCTTCAGCTTTTCAAAGGTGATGGGGCTGACGTCGTGCTCCATCCGGCAGGCGTCCTCTGCGGCCACGTCCTCGGGGACGCCCAGGGAAACCAGCCAGCGGGTGAGCAGCACATGGCGCTCGTAGATCGTCTCTGCGATGGCCCGGCCGGAGTCGGTCAGCTCCAGCAGACCGTCCTTTCCCATGGTGATGTAACCGTTCTCCCGGAGCAGACTCACCGCCCGGCTGACGCTGGGCTTGGAAAACTCCAGCTTGTGGGCCACGTCGATGGAGCGGGCGGAGCCCTTCTCCAGCTGTATCATCAAAATGGCTTCCAGATAGTTTTCGGCGGATTCATGAATTTTCATCGGCTTGGCCCTCCATACCCGGGGTGGTCTGTTCCGTCAACCTGACGGAATTTCTGGCTCTAAGCATACCACATATCGTGCAAACATTCAAGACTGAAATTAGCTATTGACAACTGGAGTTAGTTGGAGTAAACTAACATTACACCAAAGGTTAGCTTAGTTTAACTTTGTGAGAAAGCACAAACAAATGACATATGGAGGGATACATGATGCCTTTGACTATGGCCCCCACCGGGCAGGAGAATACCGTCAAGCGCATTACCGGAAAGGACGAGACCCGTCGCTTTCTGGCAAACCTCGGCTTTGTAGAGGGCGGAAGCGTGACGGTGATCAGCGAGGTCTCCGGGAATCTGATCGTCAGCGTAAAGGATACCCGGATCGCCCTGAGCAAGAGTATGGCAAACCGCGTTATGGTATGACAGAGAAGGGGAGAATGAAATGAAGACACTGAGAGATGTACAGCCGGGGCAGACCGCCAGGGTGATCCGCCTCCACGGAGAGGGCCCGGTGCGCCGCCGCATCATGGATATGGGCATCACCAAGGGGACTGATCTGACCGTCCGCAAGGTGGCCCCCCTGGGCGACCCGGTGGAGATCACCGTCCGGGGCTATGAGCTGTCCGTCCGCAAGGGCGACGCTGACTGCATCGAGGTCAAATAAAAAGAAGTTTGCACGTACATTTACCTCCCCTGAAAGGGGAGGGGAACCGCCGTTAGGCGGTGGAGGGTGCGGCAGGCACTTTTAAGGCGATCTAATCTTTTCGGCGAATTCGCTGATAGATGAAGTTGAGCGGCTTTCGCACTCCCAGGAAAAGCGCATCAAAGAGAGGAAGTAAGAATCATGGCACAGATCAAAATCGCTCTGGCGGGCAACCCGAACTGTGGCAAGACCACCATGTTCAACGCCCTGACCGGAGCTTCTCAGTATGTGGGCAACTGGCCCGGCGTCACGGTAGAGAAGAAGGAGGGCAAGCTCCGGGGCTACAAGGACGTGATCGTCACTGACCTGCCCGGCATCTACTCCCTGAGCCCCTACACGCTGGAGGAGGTCGTCTCCCGAAACTACTTGCTTAACGAGAAGCCGGATGTTATCATTAACCTGGTGGACGGCTCCAACATCGAGCGGAACCTGTACCTCACCACCCAGATTTTGGAGCTGGGCCTGCCGGTGCTCATCGCCCTGAACATGATGGACGTGGTCAAGAAGCGTGGGGATCAGATCAATGTGGAGAAGCTCTCCAAAGAGCTGGGCTGCCCCATCGTGGAGACCGCCGCCGTCACCGGCGAGGGCCTGGACGAGATGGCGAAGAAAGCGGTGGAGCTGGCGAACAGCCACCAGGCCGCCCCCGCCCCCAAGGGCTTTATCAAGGAGATCGAGAGTGCCCTGACCGAGATCTCCGCCGCCATCGAGGGCAAGGTGGCCGTCCCCTCCGCCCTGCGCTGGTACACCGTCAAGGTGTTCGAGCGGGACGAGAAGGTGCTGGCCGACCTGGGCTATGGAGAGAGCCTCCCCGAGGAGCTGGAATCCGTTATCGCCCGGGTGGAGGAAAACCTGGATGACGACGCCGAGAGCATCATCACCGGACAGCGGTACGACGCCATTGGCCGCATCGTGGGTAAGACCGTCCACAAGAAGGAGTCTGGCCTGACCATGTCCGACAAGATCGACCGGGTGGTCACCAACCGGGTGCTGGCCCTGCCCATCTTCGCCCTGGTCATCTGCTTTATCTACTATGTCTCCGTCTCCACGGTAGGCTCCTGGTGGACGGACTGGGCCAACGACCAGTTCCTGGGTGAGGACGGCTGGTTCCTGTTCGGCATCGGCCGCTCCGACTATGACGACGCCGCCGACGAGTTCAGCGAGGCGGAGCAGATCATCAACGGCGCAGACTACTACGACGCCGACGCGGGCGACATGCTCCACTCCGACGGCTATCTCGACCAGGCCATCGCCGCAGGCTACACCTTCGACGGCGAGAGCGACGACGTGGAGGCCCTGGAGGCCCTGGCCGCCGAGATCGAGGCGGACGGCGGGCTGACCGTCAGCGTGGACATCTGGGATCTGGAGGAGATGGAGGTCGTTGACACCCTCTCCGTCTCCGTGGAGGACTTCCTGGCCGCCGCCGAGGTGGAGGAGCCTGACCCTGCGGACTACAGCCCCGTGTACATCCCCGGCATCTACACCCTGCTCCAGACCGGTCTGGAGGCCATCAACTGCAACGAGGTGCTCCAGGCCCTGATCCTGGACGGCATCTGGGCCGGCGTGGGTGCGGTCCTGGGCTTCGTGCCCCAGATGCTGGTGCTGTTCTTCTTCATGGCTATCCTGGAGGACTGCGGCTATATGGCCCGGATCGCCTTCATCATGGACCGTATCTTCCGCCGCTTCGGCCTCTCCGGCAAGAGCTTCATCCCCATGCTCATCGGCACGGGCTGCGGCATCCCCGGCGTCATGGCAACCCGGACCATCGAGAACGAGTCCGACCGGAAGATGAGCATTATGACCACCACCTTCATGCCCTGCGGGGCCAAGCTGCCCATCATCGCCCTGATCGCCGGAGCGCTGTTCAACGACGCCTGGTGGGTCGGCCCCTCCTGCTACTTCCTGGGCATCGCTGCCGTGCTGTTTACCGGCATCGTCATGAAAAAGACCAAGGCCTTTGCCGGGGATCCCGCTCCCTTCGTCATGGAGCTGCCCGCCTACCATATGCCCCGTCCCAAGGGCGTGCTCATCCACATGTGGGATCGGGCCAAGAGCTTCATCAAAAAGGCAGGCACTATCATCCTGCTGGCCAGCGCCCTGGTGTGGTTCCTCTCCAGCTTCGGCTTTGAAAACGGCTTCGGCATGGTGGAGGATATGGACAACTCCCTGCTGGCCACAGTGGGCGGTGTGTTCTCCTTCCTGTTCGTGCCCCTGGGCTTTGGCGACTGGAAGGCCACCGCAGCCGTGGTCACCGGCCTGATCGCCAAGGAGAACGTGGTCGGCACCTTCGGCGTGCTGTACGCCGGTCTGGAGGAGGTCTCCGAGTCCGGCTATGAGACCTGGGCCATCCTGCGCCAGACCTACACCGCTGCCGCCGCCTACTCCTTCCTGGCCTTTAACCTGCTGTGCGCCCCCTGCTTCGCCGCCATCGGCGCCATGAGACGGGAGTTCGGCACCACCAAATGGACCCTGGCCGCCGTGGGCTATCAGTGCCTGCTGGCCTGGTGCGTGGCGCTGGTGGTCTATCAGCTGGCCGGTCTGTTCACCGGAGTCTGCACCTTCGGCTTCTGGACGGTGGTGGCCATCGCCCTGGTGGTCTTTGGTATCTACCTCCTGGCCCGCCCGGGCTACAAGCCGGAGAGCGAGCGGCTCTCCCGCCGGGCTGCGGCAAATATGTGAGGAAATTTGACTGAATCGTCTGAAAGGAGCATCCGAAATGGGAACAGTCCTTGTAGTGATCATCCTCATCGTCCTGTTCGTCCTCGCCTTCCGGGCGACGGTGAAGGAGATGAAAAAGGGCGGCTGCGCCTATTGCTCCACCTGCTCCTCTCACCATTCGACGGACAAAAAGAGCGGGGAAGCGCCCTCGGGCTGCACCGGAGCGTGCAGCGAGTGCAGTCACCGCTGTTATTGAGCTGATTTGCTTTCCGGCAAAAGCCGGAGACATCCCGTTGAAGCATGACACGATCAACCCCCATTTCCGGAATGTCAGGGAAATGGGGGTGATTACTTTGCCCTGAGCCGTCGGATGCGCATCACTGGAGTAGCTTATTGCGGTCACAAAATAAAAACGGCAGAACAGCGAATGTCCCGGCCGGGATTCCGGCCGGGGCAGGTATGCTTCCTTTGCTGTAATGAGTTGAGTCCGGAGACAGCGCACCACCACTGTCTCCGGGCTCGTTTTTCTGTCCAGCGCTCATTCTCGCTCAGGGAAGCAGCTTTGAAAGAGACGATGGAGTGTTATCTACCGGCCCTCAGGGGAAAGGACCGGTAAGGGGAGGGTTTAGTCGGCCGCCTTGCTCTTTTTGCGCCAGCGGATGAGGACGATGCTCTCCACCAGGACCAGCGCCACAGCAACGGCGATGTCGATGGTCAGGAACAGGGAGGTCATGTTGTCCAGACCGGAGGTCTCTTCCGCCAGGGTGTAGTTGCCGCTGTTGACCACGGTGTAGCAGATGTTCTTGCACGCCTGCCGCATGGCGGTGACCAGGGTAGCGGAGGTGTTGGTGATCTGGTTGGACTCATAGGAGAAGAAGCCCAGCATGGCGTCGTTGCCGTTGCGGACGGCGTCATCCGTGTTCTGGTAGCCGTAGGAGCCGTTCCAGTCGGTGAGCACCATGCCCCGGAAGCCCCACTCGTCCCGGAGAACGTCATTGAGCAGGTTGCTGTTGGCGCCGCACCACTTGTAGCCGATGAAGTTGAAGGAGGACATGACGGCATAGGTGCCGGTTCCACAGTTTTTCACGCAGATCTCAAAGGGCTTCAGGTAGATCTCCCGGATGGCCTGCTCGTCGGAATAGGTCAGCAGCATGGAGCAGCGGTTGGTCTCCTGGTCGTTCATGACGAAGTGCTTGATGTAGGCGTACACCCCCTGAGAGGCCAGGCCGTTGACCGTATTGGCGGCCATGTAACCGGCCAGGGTGCCGTCCTCGGAGTAATACTCGAAGTTCCGGCCGCAGAAGGCGGAGCGGTGGGTGTTCATGGCGGGAGAATAGGTGCCGTAGATGCCGCAGTCGGCATACTCTGCGCCCTCGGCCACGCCGATGCGGTAAGCCAGATCCTTGTTCCAGGTCTGGGCGATGAGCAGCTCGGTGGAGTAGGCAGTGCCATACACGCCGATGTACCAGTCGTTCAGGCCGGAGGTGCCGTCAGAGTCCAGGGTAGCCACCTTGCCGATGGAGTCCGCCGCCACCGTCTGGAAGCCGCCCAGGTTCACCATGTTGATCATGTCGTCCACGGTGAGCTGATCCAGCAGGTCGTCCCACTGGGGGTCGTCATAGTCCAGGCCCATCATGTCCGCCAGGGTCAGGCCGTTGTCCGCCCCTGTGGTGGGCATCTCGTCGCTGTCGTCGTCGTACAGGGTGGAGTCGTAATAGGCCACGGAATGGGCGGAAACTTCTTCGCGGGTCTCGTCGTCCATCAGGTACTCGGACTCGTCGGGGGCTGCGGTGGCCTCGTCATAGTTGGCAAAGCTGTCGGCCCGGGAGAGATAGGTCACGTTGCCGGTGGAGTAGTCCTGGAACTGGTTGACGGCGGCGGTGTCGTCGGAGGAGCGGCCGGTGACGCTGTAGTCGATGTCGGCGTCCACGGTGAAGCTGGCCTCGTCCAGAACAGTGTGGGAGTCAGAGCGGATGGAGACGGTGTACTCCCCGGCCTCCAGCACATAGCCGCCGTTCTCGGTCTTCAGGCAGTTGGAGTCGTAGGAGGCCATATCCTCCTTGGCAATCTCAAAGGAGAATGTCTGGGAAGCGCCCGGCTCCAGGGTGTCGGTCTTTTCAAAGGAGATCAGGTTGACGGAGGCCTTCTCGATGCCGCCGTTGGTGTAGGGAGGCGTGTAGTAGACCTCTACCACGTCCTTGCCTGCCACGGTGCCGGTGTTGGTGACGGTCACGTTGAAGGAGACGCTGTCTCCGTTGTCAGTGAAGTTCTCCATGGTCTGCTCAAAGGTGGTGTAACTCAGGCCGTAGCCGAAGGGGTACAGCACCTTCTCGTCGTAGTCGATGAGGCCCTCCTCTGCGGCGGTCTCATAGAACTTGTAGCCTACATAGATGTTTTCCACATAGTCCACGAAGGCGATGACTCCCTGGTAGGCGTCGTCCGCCTCGGTGAAGGCCGCCTGGAGGTCCTCCACATTGGAATAGGTGAAGCTGCCGGAGTTGTTGTAGGTGGGGGTGTCGGTCAGGTCATAGACGAAGGTATCGGCAGTCTTACCGGAGGGGTTGACGGTGCCGTTCAGAATCTCGCCCAGGGCCTCCATGCCGGTGGCGCCGGTGCCGGGAGCCAGGATGACGGCGCCGATGGAGTCATACTCGTCCACCCAGCCCAGCTCCATGGTGTTGTTGGCGTTGATGACCACGATGACATTGTCAAACTCGGAGCAGACCAGGTCGATCATGTCCTCCTCGGTATTGGACAGCTGGAGATAATGCTCGCCCTCGTCGAAGTCGTCGTAGTCCCCGTTGTTGGTGTAGTTGCAGGCGAAGTAGGCGTAATTGCTGTTGCCGTTGGCTACGGTGTCGGCGATGTTATAGGTGCCGTTGATGACGGCGTTCATGTCCCGGGGCACGTCCTGGCCCTCGCCGCCGGAGCGGGAGATGACGATCAGGGCGGTGTCGGAAAACTCCTTGGCCTCGTCCATCAGCTCGTCGGTGTAATAGTCAAGGGTGGGTTCCGGCAGGGACCAGTCAGTGTAGGTCACGCTGACCACGTTGCCGCCCAGGTTCCGGGTGGGGCTGTACTCGGTGTACATATCCACCAGGCTCTGGTTCACCGTAAACCCGGCGTCCGCCAGAGAGGTCAGGATGTCGATGGCGTCAGAGCTGTCGGAGGAGCCGGAGCCGGTGCCGCCGTAGATGGGGTTGGTGGAGGCCCAGCC
>JAJPWY010000045.1:5857-16372 GCA_021205725.1 Clostridiales bacterium | reverse complement strand
TATCTGGTGCTTCGTTTTGTTTCACGTTGTTTAATTTACAAGATACACGCCTCGCTGGCCGCTCTCGTGGACAGCTTATTTAGTATATCAGCTTCCGCTCGGCTTGTCAAGAACTTTTTTCGGCTTCCCGAATATTTTTTCTTGCAACCTGTAAGCAGTGATATACATCTCCCTCTGAGCCAAGGGCCGCAGCACTTTGTTCTCATTGAAAGTAATCGTTATTATACGAGCTGTTTTCCCGTTTGTCAACCCTTTTTTATTCTTTTTCTGGTACTTTTTGCCGTTGTTTTCCTCTGCTAAATATTGGGCCTGAGCTATCTTTCCTCCCCCAGATATTGTATCAAATCCTTCGCCGTACCCGCAGGAACAGACAGGCCAGAAGGGGAAGGCCATAGCAAAGGACAGCGTTGCACCCCTGTAACTCTCTCCATATCCCCTGTAGCTCAAAGGTAGCTGTATCCATCCACGCCGCACCCAGGAGAATGACGATCCCCATGCCCCAGATGAGCCATTTTCGGCTGACACCGCTCCACAGCTCCTTCCCATACTCCCCTATGGCGCAGACCTGTGCCGCCAGCAGTGCCAGGTCGGAGAACACCCAGACCGCCGCCACGACTGCCTCGATCCGCTCGGTGATCTCCCCCAGGCTCACCTCCTTCGCCATGCTGAAAAAGGGCGTCTGGAGCCGGATCGCCGTCTGCCAGCCAAACATCCCGATCATGACCGCTCCTACCGCCGAGAGGAGCAGGCAGAGCAGCGTAAACCAGGCCGCCATAATCCGCTCCCCCTGACCCTGTCCGGTCGCTCTTCCTTTACAATAGAGAATAGGGATGCTAAACCCCAGGACGGAGAGCACTGGCCCGGCGGACAGGAGCAGCCCGTCCCACCCCTGAAGCCACACCGGCCACAGGTTGTACAGCCGCACCTCCCGGACGCCCAGAAGGATCACCAATCCCACCGTGACGATCAGCACGTAGAAGAACAGCCTCCCCATCCGGCAGACGGTAGCAAACCCCTGGCGGCTCACCAGGCAGACCACCGCCATCATCGCTGCCAGAAACATCAGAATATTGGTGTCCGTGTAAATAGAGGAGACAAAGCTCTCCCCGTAGAGCCGCAGGTTGAATGCACTCATCACCGCCAGCCAGAGGCCAGTGACCGCCGTCAGCACCTTGCCCAGTCCCGTTCCAAAGGCCAGCCGGTACATCTGAGGAAGTCCCGCCGATCGGGGCAGCCGCCGAAAGGTTCGCCCCAGCGCCCACAGCGCCAGCAGAAACACCGGCAACGCCAGGATGGGCGCCATCCATCCGCCCTCCCCCGCCAGCGACCCCGTCTCCTCCGGAATGACCCGGAGCAGCGGAGCCAGCAGGCCGCAAAAGAGCAAAATCGCCATCTGCCGGGTGGTCGTCTGTTCCTGTTCCATCGGTCACGCTCCCTCTCTCATGGGCAGATCCACGTCATAGCTCCGCTCCACCCTGCCCTCTGCCGTCGCCCGCAGCTCCACTGTGGGGAACCAGTCCTCCCAGTGCGCCATCAGCTGTGCGCTGTGGGCCGGGCACTGAAACACCAGCTGCCGCCGGATGTGAAGGAAGTCCGTTCCGTCCTCCTGGCTCCGGTCCAGTGCCGCCCGGGCCAATCCTGCCACCTGGCCAAGAAAGCCCTGCTCCAGCGCCTCCAGCACCGCCGTGTCCGTCAGATCGACCCAGCCGGTGAGCTCATTCAGCTCTCCCTGCACCTCCAGCCGGGCGGTGACGGCGATCAATAGTCCTTTCTCGTCAAATTCCGGCTCCCATCGGCACTGGCACAGCACCAGCCGTACCCCCGCCACCGTCCCGTTGGGCAGCTCCACCTGAAACCGGTCCAGCTGGTCCCACCCGGAGAGCAGAGACGCCCCTCTGGACTCCTCCCCGGTCAGCGTCCCCGTCAGTTTCTGGTCTGTCAGACAGGCCAGGCCGGTGAGGTGAATCTCTTTCTCCGGCTGTTCTCCCTGGCCCTCCGGGTCGTAGTCCGGATTGTCCGCCAGCTCCAGCACCGGGAGCAGAGACACCCCGTTGTCCTCCGTATCCGCCAGATACGTCCGGACGGTAAAGGGCCAGTCCTTCCCCCCATAGGTGCGGTTCTGGCTGATGGCCTCCAGCCGGTCGGTGAGGGCGGTGGTCTTGGAGGATGTCATACGCAGGGCGTTCTCCCCGGTGTCCCCAGCCAGGAGGAACAGCCGTGTCCCCAGCCGCATGGAGAAATCCCGCTCCAGAAAGTCCGCCAGTCCCTCGATGCCTTTTCCGGCCAGCGCCTCCCCGATGACGCAGTCCGACAAGTGGCCCATCTCCACATAGCCGTCGCTCTCCGTCTGAAGGGCCTGGACGCTGCCAAACACCGTCAACCCCTGTCGGCTCAGGAGAAGGGGCAGCGCGTCCGAGCTATCCTGGTCCTGCCGCTGGAGCCCCCCGGAGAGGGTCACCTGAACCTGATCCTCCTCTCCCACATCCAGCGCCATGGTGCGCATGAGCTTGACCTGGCTGATGTCCCTGGCCCAGGGCAGCAGGTCGCTGCTGCTCCCGGAGAGGAGCAGATACAGCCCCAGGGCCAATATCAGCAGCAGTCCTCCCTTTTTTCGTCCCGTCAACCTCGTTTCCTCCAGTTCTCCGTGTTCAACTCGGTGGGCCGGAGCTTGTCCTCCGGCACCGGGCGGCGGATCACTGGGCCTCCCTCCAGGGCGTTCCGCCCGGTCGTACCAAAGGGGCCGAGATAGGGAAATCCGTGGTCCTCCAGCCCCGCCAGGTGGGCAATGAGCAGCGCCGCCCCGACGGTCACGCCGAACAGTCCCGCCAACGCCGCCAGCAGGGCCAGCAGCAGCCGCCACAGCCGCAGGGCATTGGCAAAATCCTGGTCCGGGACGGTGAATCCCGCCACCCCGGCCACCGCCACCACAATGACCACCACGGGAGAGACGATCTTGGCGTCCACCGCCGCCTGACCCACCACCAGGCCGCCGATGATGGACACCGTCTGTCCGATGGTCTTGGGGAGCCGTTGCCCCGCCTCCTGCAAAACCTCGAAGGCCACCAGCAGGCCGATCACCTCAAAGGCGGTGGGAAAGGGGACATCCTGCTTGCTGGCGATGATGGACAGAGCCAGACTGGTGGGGATTAGCTCCAAGTGGAACTCCGCCACGGCGATATAAAAGCCCGGCAGCAGCAGGGTGAGGACGACGCAGACATACCGTAGCACCCGGAGCACCGTGGCCGCCAGCCAGTGATAGCTCCTGTCCTGGGGCGCCTTTAGAAACAGGCTCACGTCTCCCGGGAGCAGGGCCCCCACCGCCAGCCCGTCGATGAGCAGGGCCACCCGCCCTTCCAGCAGTCCCCGGCACATCCGGTCGGGCCGCTCGGTGAACAGCATCCGGGGAAACGCCGTGGCTCTGGGGTCGGTGAGATACTCCTCCAGCTCCGCTGTGGTCAGCAGTCCGTCCTCGTCGATCTCGTCCAGCCGCCGGGCGATGCGGGCGGGCAGGGCCGGGTCGGTCAAGCCCTCCAGCCAGAGCAGCTCCACCGGCGTCCGGGTCTGCCGCCCCACCACATGGCGCTGTATCTTCAAATGAGGGGAGCGGAGCCGCCGCCGGATGAGGGAGGTGTTGGTGCGCACCGACTCCACAAAGCTGTCTCTGGCCCCCTTTGTCTCCGTCTCGTTCTCCGGCTCGGAGACCGACCGCTTTTCCTCCGTCTCCACCGAGCAGGTGATGACCCCGTCCGGGAGGAACAGGGCGCAGCTCCCCTCCAGCAGCTGAGCCACCGTGTCGTCCAACGTGGTCTGCTCCCGGGCATCCTGGTTCCACACGCCCCCGTCCAGCAGGGCCCGGGTGAGCCGCTTCCCCTGGGGGATGTCCACCGTCCCCAGAGGCCGGAGGACGTAGTCGTTCAGCCGCTCGCTGCGCACCATCCCTCCCAGCCAGCAAACCCGGATACCCGTCTCCCAGTGGGGAGGCCGCACCTCCTTGTGGGAAAAATCCTCGCAGTCGGCAAACACCGCCTCCACCCGCTCCCAGGTCAGGGGGCCGTCAAGCTCCGGCTCCCGCCTGGGATGGTGGGCCACATGTCCGGCCCCCGCTCCAAACAGGCTCATCTCTCCACCCTCTTTTTTCTCAGATGTGGAGAGTATGGCCCGAAGCCGCCCCTTCTATGTCGCCGTCCTTTTCTTTCGTTTTAAAACGAAAGACCGGGGACGGTGGGCCGCTTTTCTGCGGCTTACCGTTCCCGGTCAATATAAAAATATAAATAATATGACGCTGTTCCGATCAGATCCTCGCCACGCCGCTCTCTCTGGCGGCCTGGGCCACGGCGGAGGCCACCGCCCCTCTCACCCGCTCGTCAAAGGCGTGGGGGAGGATGTACTCCGCGCTCAGTTCTTCCTCCGACACCAGGGAGGCCAGGGCGTTGGCGGCAGCGATCTTCATGGCGTCGTTGATGTCGCTGGCCCGGACGTCGAAGGTTCCCCGGAAAATGCCGGGGAAGGCCAAGACGTTGTTGATCTGGTTGGGGAAGTCGGAGCGGCCGGTACCTACCACAGCGGCCCCGGCGGCCAGCGCCTCCTCCGGCATGATCTCCGGGGTGGGGTTGGCCATGGGGAACAGGATGGCGTTGGGGGCCATGGTCTTTACCATCTCGGCAGTGACCATCCCCGGCGCAGAGACCCCGATGAACACGTCCGCTCCCACCAGCACCTCCGCCAGAGAGCCGGAGCGCCGCTCCCGGTTGGTGACGGCGGCAATCTCCCGCTTGGCGTCGTTCAGGCCCTCCCGGCCCTCGTAGATGGCCCCCTTCCGGTCGCACATGATGACGTTGTGCAGGCCCCGGGCCTGGAGCAGCTTGATGATGGCGATGCCCGCCGCCCCGGCGCCGCAGGTGACCACCCGGATGTCCTCCATCCGCTTGCCCACCAGCCGCAGGGCGTTGGTCAGCGCCGCCAGCACCACCACGGCGGTGCCGTGCTGGTCGTCGTGGAACACCGGGATGTCGCACCGCTCCTTGAGCTTCCGCTCGATCTCAAAGCAACGGGGTGCGGAGATGTCCTCCAGATTGATGCCCCCGAAGGAGCCGGCCAGCAGGGCCACGGTGTTGACGATCTCGTCCACGTCGTGGCTGCGCACGCACAGGGGGACGGCGTCCACGTCGCCGAAGGCCTTGAACAAGACACACTTGCCCTCCATCACCGGCATCCCCGCCTCGGGGCCGATGTCCCCCAGGCCCAGGACGGCAGAGCCGTCGGTGACCACCGCCACCGTGTTCCAGCGTCCGGTCAGCTCATAGCTCTTGGCCGGATCCTTCTGGATCTCCAGACAGGGCTGGGCCACCCCGGGGGTGTAGGCCAGGCTCAGGGCGTCCTTGTCCTTAACCTCCATCTTTGGGACGGTGGACAGCTTGCCCGCCCACTGGTAGTGCAGCTTTAACGACTCCTCTGCGTAGTTCATCTTCCGTCATTCCTCTCCTGCCTTGGCAGTTTTTTCACAATCGACGGTATTATAGCGTAAAATTCCCTCCTATGCAATCCTGATGAATGAAAATAGGCTAAATTCCTTTTTTCTTCCGGTTTTATATGGTATAATCTGTATAGAAATACCATTCCCGGAGAGGAGGCGCCCAACCATGACCACTCAGCCGCCCCCGGACGCCGACCGGCGGGGCTACCTGCTGGAGGAGTTCCGGCTCTTTCACCTCAGGGAGACCCGGGCCCAGCGGTTCTCCTATCACTACCACGAGTTTGACAAGGTGGTGGTCTTTCTCTCCGGTCAGGTGACCTACACCGTGGAGGGCAGGGCCTACTTTCTCTCCCCCGGAGACCTGCTGCTGGTGCCCCACCACCACATCCATCAGCCGGACATCGGCGGGGCCACCTATGAGCGGTACATCCTGTGGCTGGCCCCGGATTTTCTGGAGTCGGAGGGCCTCTCCCCCTGCTTTCAGCGGGTGCGGGAGACCGGCTTTCATCTGGTTCGCACAGGGAATCGTAGTCAGCTCATGGACCTGCTGGCCCAGCTGGAGCGTGCCCTGGACGACGAGGGCTTCGGCCACGATCTGCTGGCCCGCACCTGCTGCCTGCAGTTTCTCATCCACCTGAACCGGGGCAGTCTGGGCAATTTGGCCCCGGAGGGAGGACAGTCCTTCCGCTCCGACCCCAAGATCGACGAGATCATGGCCTATATCAACGCCCATCTGACGGAATCCCTGTCGGTTCAGAGCCTGGCGGAGCGGTTCTTCCTCTCCCCCTCCTGGCTGATGCACCGGTTCAGGGAGATCACCGGCTGCACCGTCCACCAGTACGTCCTGCAAAAGCGGCTCATCCTGGCCGCCTCCCTCCTCCGCTCCGGGACCCCGGTGATGAAGGCCGCCAACCAGAGCGGTTTTGCGGACTACTCCACCTTTCTCCGGGCCTTTCAGAACGCCTATCACGTCTCTCCCCGGGACTATCGGTAAGGCCGACAGCAGCCCCCGGGGCGGGCCTCCTCTCCCTCTCCTTCGGAGGCTATCTGTATGGAAAGGTTTCTTACAAAACTTTTTGACCCCATTCGGGGAAAGGCCCCTTCCCCTGCCCTTTCTCGCCGGTTTCCCTTTCTTCTGTTGTTACGTCAACCCACCAATGCATATTTTTTCCTCATCCCGCCAGAAATTCCGTGTGCAAAACTCTGTGGAAAATGTGGAAAAGTCCTGTGGAACCGGATTTCCACCGACAGACCGGTCATTTTTTCCAAAAGTATCGGGGATGAATATTCACTCCGTCTGTCTGGGACATAATTCCTCCCGTAAAGAAAGAGGCTCCGCAGCCGGCGGAGCCTCTTCTATTGCAGTCTGTACTTTTTCCCTCTGTTAGCCGCAGCTGCCCAATCTGTCGGCAATCACCCGGGCCACCTTGATGCCCGAGGCCCCTGCCTGGGCCAGACCCCGGGTGGTGCCCGCTCCGTCGCCGATGGCGAAGAATCCGGGCATGGGGGTCTCCAGCTCTCTGGAGAGCTGGATGCGGCTGGAGTAGAATTTCACCTCTGCGCCGTAGAGCAGGGTGTCATAGTTGGCGGTGCCCGGGGCCAGCTTGTCCAGGGCGTAGATCATCTCGATGATGTCATCCAGCTGCCGCTTGGGCAGGGCCAGGGACAGATCTCCCGGCACAGCGGCAGTGAGGGTGGGATGGACGAAGGACTTGCTCATCCGGTGGTCGTTGGTCCGCCGACCCCCCACCAGGTCGCCAAACCGCTGAACCAGCACCCCTCCCGCCAGCATATTGCTGAGAGAGGCGATGTGCTTGCCGTAGCGGTAGGGTTCGTTAAAGGGCTGGGTGAACCGGTTGGACACCAGCAGGGCGAAGTTGGTGTTCTCGCTCCGGAGGCTGGGGTCGGAGTAGGAGTGGCCGTTGACCGTGTTGATGCCCTCCACATTCTCCGCCACCACATGGCCGTAGGGGTTCATGCAGAAGGTGCGCACCTGATCCCCATACTGCTTCGTCCGGTAGACCAGCTTGGACTCATAGACCACATCGGTGATGTGCTGGAACACCTTGGCGGGCAGCTCCACCCGGACGCCGATGTCCACCTGGTTGTTGATGAGAGGGATGCCCATACCCTTGCACTGGCTGGCGAACCACTCCGCTCCGGAGCGGCCGGGGGCGGCGATGAGATAGGTGCAGACAAAGTCGCCCTTGTCGGTACACAGGCGATAGCCTCCCTCCGTCAGCGGCTCGATCCGCTCCACGGCGGTGTGGAACCGGAAATCCACCAGCTCCTTCAAATACTCATACAGATTGGCCAGGATGCGCAGATTGTTCTCCGTCCCCAGGTGCTTGCACTGGGCCTGGAGCAGGTGGAGGTCGTACTTCAGCGCCTCCCGCTCCAGGGCCATGGCCTCCGGGGTGGAGGTGGAGTAGACCTTCTCCGTGGCCCCGAAATGGACGTTCACCGAGTCCACATAGTGGATCAGCTCCATGACCTCCCGATCCTCCATGTAGTCGGTCAGCCAGCCGCCAAACTCGGTGGTGAAATTGAACTTCCCGTCGGAGAAGGCCCCCGCCCCGCCGAAGCCGCACATGGTTCCGCAGGTCTTGCACTGGATGCACCGATCCACCTTTCCCTGGACGATGGGACAGGTACGGGAGTAGATGTCCGCTCCCTGCTCCAGCACCACGATTTTTAACTCCGGGCAGCGCTTCGCCAGCTCATAGCCGGCGAAGATCCCCGCCTCGCCGCAGCCGATGATGACCACATCTGCTCGTTCGCTCATAAAAAACGTTCCTCCTGTCTATCTGACGGCTCATTCAGCCGCTCTGTTTTTCTTTTGCCGTGTCTTGTTCCCGGACACACCTGTATTATATCGGATTTTGCCAATAGATGGTATCCTTTTTCTGCGATTTGTGGTAAAATCTTTGTGAATGAAACAAGGAGGGGCTGTCATGACATTTCCCCAGACAAAACAGGAGCTGCGCCACTACTACAGCATGGCCAGCATTGCCCTGCTGGTGTTTACCGTCCTCGTCGAGGTCGCTGTGCAGCTGTACTATATCCCCTATTACACGGGGAACTATCGGCTCTTTTACAGCGACTGGTACTATTACGCCATGGACGCCATCGTGATCTATCCCGCCGGCTTTATCGCCTTTGGGCTGGTGCTCCGAAAATTCCCCTACCCCCGCCTGGCCAAGGGGCCGGAGCCCTCTGCCGGACAGGTGTTCTCCGGCATCGCCGTGGGGGTAGGCCTCCTGTACCTGGCCAGCATCTTCACACAGCTGCTCCTGGCAGACACGGACACGGTGGACTATGCCAACGAAGCCATCTCTCAGGAGCCTCTCCTGGTGGCCCTTCTCTTTACCGTCGTCATCGCCCCCATCTTTGAGGAGCTGCTTTTCCGCAGACTGCTGCTGGATCGGCTGCTCTTTCTGGGAGACTGGTCGGCGCTGCTGCTCTCCTCCCTGTTCTTCGGCCTGTTCCACACCAATCTGTATCAGTTCCTCTATGCCACGGCGGTGGGGCTGGTGCTGGGCTATATCCACATCATGACCGGACAGATGAAGTGGAACATCGGTTTGCACATGTTCATCAACTTCTTCTGCGGCGTGCTGGTGGACTATCTCCCGGACAACGACCTGGTGTGGGGCATTTTCGACGCCGTCATCTACCTCTGCATCGGCTACGCCATCTACTACCTGGTCTCCAAAAAGCCCTGGCGCAATCTCTATCCCGGCCCCACCAGCTGGTCTGCGTCGGAGAAGCGCTCCGCCTGCCTCACCTCCGTTCCCTTCTGGCTGTGTGTGGTAGCCCACCTGTGGCTGTCCGTGTACTATATCTATATCGCCTGAGCCTTTTCCTCCGTTTGCTGAAATTGCGCTGAAAGTTCTCTGTTTTGCTCATTTTTGATGTTTACAGATACTTCACAAACGGTTTTCAATTTCTTCAACAATCTCCCCGGCAGTCTGCTATAATAGCCATTGTCAGGAACGAAGCGCAAACCCCTCTCTTTTTCTCCTTTCTCTTTTCTTTCTCCCTTTCTTTCAGAACGCTCCCCGACCGGTGGTGTGGTCGGGGAGCGTTCCCTTTGTCTATGGCAGCTTCACTGTTGCATTTTCCCTTATCAGACGGTGCGTTTGCTCAGTTCGATATCCATTCCCAGTCGGTGCCGATGTACATATCCGTGGTATCCGCATGGGAGGTATCCAGCACCCAGGGGTCAAAGTCCTCCAGAGCGTAGCAGTTCATAAACATATTGCCCATATCCTCCACCCCGGAGGTATCCCAACCGGACAAATCCAGATATCTCAGCGAGGTACACTCACGGAAGGTTTCAAACATATTCGTCACCCTGGAGGTATCCCAACCGGACAAATCCAATGATGTCAGCAATCTGCATTGCATAAACAGGGCGCCCATATCTGTCACCCTGGAGGTGTCCCAGTTGGAGACATCCAGTGATGTCAGGCTGTTGCAGCTCAGGAATGTCGCATACAGGCTCGTCACATTGGACACATCCCAGCCGGACAGATCCAGACCGTTCAACGCATAGCACTGGTTGAACATTGCGGTCATATCCGTTACGCTGGAGGTATCCCAATCGGAGATATCCAGCGATGTCAGCTTATAACAATAGATGAACATCTGCGCCATGCTCTTGACATTGGAGGTATCAAAGTTACCGGAGAAGTGAATGGCAGTCAGATTTTCATATTCCCAAAACAGCCGACTGCACGAGGAGCCTGCGGTCACGCCGCCCTCCCCTGCAATGTACTGTGTGCTTCCCTCTGTCCAGCACAGGACGCCACCGCCCCCGTCTGCGGAGAGGTCTTTTGCATCTGACGGCGCATCCGAGAGAGAGTTCAGGAAATAAATTTCTGTGATTTTGCTTTTTTTCGTCGTTCCGTCCAGGGACGTGCTGCTTTTGCTCCCCACATTTCCCATGGTATTGTTCAGGGATCGTGTTCTTGCGCAGGTGATCTGGCAGCTCCTGGTATAATCGCTTGCCGTTGCCGTGACCGTGCAGCTCCCTGCGC
>JAJPWY010000045.1:0-5757 GCA_021205725.1 Clostridiales bacterium | reverse complement strand
TCGCTGGAGCTCCACTGGACTGTCCCGGCATAGTCTCCCTCCGACATGGCGACCGTCGCCGTCAGGACGAGGGACTCGCCCTCTGACAGTTCCGCCGTTGTGCCATCCAGCTCCAGGGAGCTCACCACCGGTTCACTGTCCGGTTCGCTGTCCGGTTCTGTGGCGACTGCGTCCGTCTCTGTGGTATTGTCAGCATTCTCTGTAGAATCCGACGTACTGCCGCCGCTGCCGCCAAATATAAACGCAAAAATTCCGATGCAGATGACGACTGCAACAATCACTGCCGCCAGTATCGGGACGGGAGGCGCCTTCTGCTCCTCCAGGCCGATACACAGGCAGCTTTGGCTACAGCCCTCCGCCTCCGCCGTAATGCGGCAGCCTCCCCGGCCGACGCATGTGACTGTGGCCATCTGTGCGCCACTGGCGGTCACAGTCATCACAGACGAATCGCTGCTGCGCCATCTCACCAGCCCTCTATATCTGCCGCCGGTCATATTGACCGTTGCGGTCAGCACCGAGGTCTGGCCCACCTTCAGTTCCGTCCGCTCCGGAGTCAGTGACAGTGAGGTGATTCTCGGCTCATCCTTCGGGCGGCTGTTTTCCTCCTCCCGCCTCAAGTCTGACCAGCGTTTCCCGCTTTCCTCTTCCAGCATTGCTCTTTCCTCATTTCTCTTTATCTGTCAACGGAGAGATACCAAATCGCAGAGGTCATTCGGTACAAGGGGAATCTCATACCTGATGCGACCGCATTACAATTCTCCCTATTTATTTTATCATGGAATACTGTAATTGCAATCATCTAATTTCGCCGTTTCAGCGGATCCTCCCGGCAGACGGCGCCGCCAGACCGGAGAGTTGCGGAGGGGTGTTCCGTATTTTCCCGAATATCTGCTATCGTTTAGCCGATTTTTCCACTTTTTACTGTGTCCCACTGGACGGGACAGACCGATTGTGTTAGAATGAAAAGCAGCGGTTTTGACCACAGTATCATAGTTTTTACCGATCACAGGCTGCTGAAAAGCGGTCTGTTTTGCTGTTCCGGGCATCCGTCCCCGGAGAAAGGAGTTGCCTATGGAAGATAGATATGACCAGCCCCGCCGTTCCAGGCGCAGCCAGAGGAAACGCCGTCGGAGACTGCGGCCCGGCTTTGTGCTCAACGCCACCTGTCTCATCATCATCCTGATCTGCTTCTGCATCGGAGGCGTTCAGGCGATTTTGGCCCACAACGAAACCAAGGCCCAGGAGGAGGCGGAGGCCGCTGCCCTGGCCGAGCAGGAGGAGGCTGCGCAGAAGGCAGAGGAGGAGGCCGCTGCTCTGGCTGAGACGGAGTACGACTTCACCGTTGCCATGATGGGAGATGTGAACCTGGACGATACCTGGTACAACATGACCTATCTGGTGGAGCAGGAGAACGGCATTTACGACTGCATCGGCGAGAGCCTGCTGGAGCGGATGCAGAACGCTGATCTGTTCTGTGTCAACAGCGAGTTCGCCTTTACCGACGGAGGCACCGCCCTGGACGGCAAGGCCTACACCTTCCGGGCCAAGACGTCCAACATCTCCATCTATGAGACCATGGGGGTGGATCTGGTGACCCTGGCCAACAACCACGTCTATGACTACGACGCAGAGGGCCTGACCGACACCCTGGATACCCTGGATGGCGCAGGCATCGCCCACGTTGGGGCGGGAGAAAATCTGGAGGAGGCCTGCCAGCCCTACTATGTGGACTTCAACGGCTACACCGTGGCCTTTGTCAACGCCTCCTGCGCTGAGAACATCCGCTATACCCCCCAGGCCACCGAGGACTCCGCCGGAATCCTGCTGTGCTATGAGACGGACACCTTTGTCCAGGTCATCCAGAACGCCAAGGAGAATGCCGACTTTGTGGTGGCCTGCGTCCACTGGGGCACCGAGTACAGCTATGAGGCCAACGACACTCAGCGCACCACCGCCCAGGAGTATATCGACGCCGGAGCGGACGTGATCGTGGGCACCCACTCCCACTGTCTCCAGGGCATCGAGTACTACGACGGCAAGCCCATCTTCTACAATCTGGGCACCTGCTGGTTCAACGAAAAGACCCTGGAGACCTTCCTGCTGGAGATCCACTTCACCGGCAACGCCGAGGAGGAGAATGTGACCTTCACCGTCACTCCTGCCATCCAGTCCGGCTGCGTCACCCGGTTCACCGAGAGCGACGAGGAGTGGAACCAGGTGGTCGACCTCATCGAGGCGTACTCCTATGACGTGACCATCGGCTCCGACGGCACGGTCTATCCCAGCGATGAAGCTCCCGTCATTGTCGACGACAGCACAGACGATAGCACTGAGACTGAGGCTGAGACAGAAACGGAGGACAGTACCTTAGAGGAGGATACGACGACAGAAGACGCCGTTGACGAGACGACGGACGACGCCGGCAGCACCACTGAGGACGGCGGAACCGACGACGAGACCGCCGCAGGCTGACCGCACAAAATCACCTAAACGCCGGAGAGGGCACTCCCTTCTCCGGCGTTTTTTCTGTCCGTTTCGACCGCCGACAGGCACCGCAGCGGACGATACCGCATAGGATGCAGCATCCCACCGTGTTAAAAGGAGCGCAAACTATGCTGCAAAACCTTGCCTGTGCCGGGGCGGGAACCGGCTTTACCTTTCTCATGACCTGCGCCGGGGCCGCCCTGGTGTTTTTCTTCCGCCGAAACGTCTCCGGCGCACTCCAGCGGTGCTTTCTGGGCTTCGCCGCCGGGGTGATGATCGCCGCCAGCGTCTGGAGCCTGCTCCTCCCTGCCATTGAGCTGGGAGCGGAGATGGGGCTTCCCGGCTGGCTCCCGGCGGCCACCGGCTTCTGTCTGGGGGTGCTGTTCCTCCTGGGACTGGATCACCTGCTGCCCCATCTTCACACCGTCCTCAACGTCCGGGAGGGCCTGCCCTCCCACCTGCGCCGCACTACCCTTCTGGTGCTGGCCGTGACTCTCCACAATATCCCGGAGGGGATGGCGGTGGGGCTGAGCTTCGCCCTGGCCGCCCAAAGCATGGGAGACCAGTCTGCAGCCTGGGCCGCCGCCGCTGCTCTGGCCCTGGGCATCGGCATTCAAAACTTCCCCGAGGGTGCGGCGGTGTCCCTGCCTCTGCGCAACGAGGGGATGAGCCGCCGCCGGGCCTTTGCCGTGGGCGCCCTCTCTGGAGTGGTGGAGCCGGTCTTTGGCCTGCTGGCGGTGCTGGCGGCGGGACTTCTCCAGCCCGCCATGCCCTGGCTGCTGGCCTTCGCCGCCGGAGCCATGCTCTACGTGGTGGTGGAGGAACTAATCCCCGAGGCCAACATGAGCCCTCACAGCGATCTGGGCACCTTGGGGGCTATGGCAGGATTTCTCATCATGATGGTGCTGGATGTGGCGCTGGGTTAGGAAGAAAACCGAAACAGCTCTGAGAGGTGCGAAACGCTTATCCGGCTTTCCGCACCTCTTTTTTACGTCTTTCCCCCATTCTGCCAACTGTGACCCGATATCTGTCCCTTTTCCCCATATTATAATCAGACAAAAACCGCCGATCAACCGATCGGCCGATGGACAAGGGGACGGGTATGATGACATATGGCTATGTGCGGGTCAGCACGAAGGAGCAGAACGAGGACATGCAGCTGATCGCCCTCCGGGAGGCAGACGTGCCGGAGAGGAATATCTACACAGACAAGCAGTCGGGGAAGGACTTTGACCGGCCCCAGTACAAAAAGCTGGTGCGGAGGCTGAAAAAGGACGACCTGCTCTGCATCAAGAGCATCGATCGTCTGGGGAGGAACTATGAGGAAATTTACTTCTGAAACCTTTTTCTAAAAACGCTTGACATCGTTGGACTAATATGATAGTCTATACGCAGGAAGACTAGTGCACTAGTCCCCTGGGAATTTACAATCAACAAATCAACTTGGGGGCAAGTTTCATGAAACAGTTATTTGACTCGGAGTTAAAAGTAATGGAACCTCTGTGGGACGACGGTCCTCAGACGGCGGCAGAACTAGTGAAGCGCCTAGCTAGTTCTTATGGATGGAACAAGAATACCACCTATACAGTTATCAAGAGACTCATCGAAAAGAAAGCTATCACCCGTAGCGAACCCGGATTTATCTGTACACCACTTGTCTGCAAGAAAGATATCCAACGTCAAGAAATAAATAATCTTATTGTCAGACTATTTGCTGGTTCTAAATCCCAGTTCGTTTCGGCACTCGTCTCCGACGGACAGCTCTCTCAAGATGAAACGAAAGAGTTGAAAGAGTTAATCCATAAATTGGATAATGGGGAGTGATGCCTTTGACTCAACTTCTTGAAAATTCATTGACAGGCACACTTCTGATTTTTTCAGTTGTACTTCTCCGGAGCCTGTTAAAGAAGTACTTACCGCCAGAGACTTGGCTGGTTATGTGGGGACTATGTCTATTCCGGCTACTCAGTCCTATAATTCCCAATAGCATTTTCTCAATTTATAATCTGCCACGTCTATTTGCAAGCAATAACGTTAAGCATGAAGTGTTAGTTAATACTGATCAAAGTACCAAAAGCCTTTTTTCGGCAGCTTCGACAACATGGACAGATACAACACAATCTCTTCCATGGGGAATTCCCGCAACACAAGTTGTTTACATGATTTATTTCATTGGAGCAGTCTGTATTTTTGTGTGGTTTGTATGGGGATGGATTCAATCCTATCTGTTGGTTCGTAATGCAATACCAATCGATGTCCTTCATAGTTCTTACTGTAAAGAATATGGATTCGCCAAATTTAAAATGATTTCGTGTACGGATCAGCAAGGCCCCTTTACCTTTGGAGTTTTCTGCCCTGTAATTGTCTTGACATATGGTCTTTCCGATCAGGAACTACGCATGACATTGCTTCACGAAGGTATTCATGTGAAGCGAAGAGATAACTTATGGAACTACATCATGGCAGTTGCACTTATTGTGCATTGGTTTAATCCAGCAGTTTGGGTCTTATCGCACTTATTGAAATTAGATATTGAGAAATGCTGCGATAAAGCAGTCATTTCCAAGCTTGGATGGAGCCACAGACACGAATACGCTGAACTGCTGGTAAAAATGTCATCAAAACGAGTAGACTATACTTTTCTAGCTCCTTTAGGTTCAAATAAAATCAAAGAAAGGATTGTTTTTATTATGAAACTGAGAAAACCAAGCTTAATGGCGATTTTTCTGTCTGTTGCTTTGGCTATTTTTATGAGTGTTACTTTTGTGACCGCCGAAGCTTTTGATGAAGTGTTTTCGGACACAGGTGAGATAGCCATTGAAGAAGATACCAGCGAAACTACGGATAATATCAGTAACGATGTTATCGAATCAATTGAAATTTCACCAGATGGTGAATTTGCGGTAGAAACAGAAAATGATGACGATGAACCGGAAATTAGCATCATGGGCGTTGGTATAAGCAAAACAGCATATAAGATTTCTGTCGGAAGCAGTTATACGACAAGTTTTGACATGAGCAACGGATTTAGCGATCCATATACCGCTTTTAAAGTGAACGTGAAAAACGCCACTGGTAGTTATAAAATTCTGATTTCTGGATCCAACGGCTACTCTTATGCAAGTGTGGAGAAAACAAATAACTTTAGTGTGACAGTGAAGAACGCAGCGTCAGGGGTAACTTATTCAGTCTATATTCTAAATTGCAGCACAAGTGCCATTACAGCTGATATATCAATATCGAGCTATTACTATTAAGGCATCATATAGTTTT
>JAJPWY010000009.1 GCA_021205725.1 Clostridiales bacterium | reverse complement strand
CAATCCAATAATGCTTAGCCATAAATGTTACAAAAACGCTTGACCAGAACAGATCGACTCCACCAACTTCTGGGACATGCTCTGTGTCAAGAGCCATCCCTCTCATCCCGCCTACTGCATCCACAGTCACAACTGCTTCGGCATGGTCTATCGACAGCAGAACCACGCCGTACTGGAGACCAGCCGCACCTTCGCTATGGCGGACAGCCTGATCGTCCTCTCCCATTGTGACCAGCGCTACTGGCAACACTTCACCCCCCGGGTCTATCAGATCGACAATCCCTGCCATATCGACCATGCTCAGTCTGTCCGCTCCCCCGGCAACGGCCACAATATCCTCTGGCTGGGCCGTATCTCCAAGGAGAAGCAGCCCCTGGAGATCGTTCGTATTATGAAGCACGTCCTCCGGCAGGTGCCGGACGCCGTCTGCACTGTGGTGGGCAGCGGCGACGACGACTATGTCGTCGCTCTCACCGCCGCCGCAGAGGAGCCCAATATGGCGGGCCATCTCCGGCTGGCAGGCTTCCAGACCGATGTGACGTCCTATTATCAGCAGGCGTCCGTCTTTCTCATGACCTCCTCCTATGAGGGGTTCCCTCTGACTCTCACGGAGAGCGCCGCCTTTGGTCTCCCCGCCGTCACCTATGACCTTCCCTGGCTGGAATATTACTCCCTCATCCAAGGCTGGGCGTCTGTGCCCCAGCTGGACGCATCGGCGGCGGCGGACGCCATCATCCGTCTGCTCTCTGACCGGAGCTACTGGCAGCAGCAGAGCGATCTCACCTACAACAGCTTCCTGACCTATGAGCGGCAGGATTTTTATACCCCCTGGGCGGCCCTGTTCCAGGATCTGGAGGAGGGCGCCTGCCCTGACCTTCCCGCTCCAGACCCTGATGAGGATCAGCTGCTCTATCAGATCACCCGGTTTCATGACCAGGGGATGGGTAACTCTAGCAAAGAAATCAAGAGCCTTTACGCCAGGCTCCAGCGTACCTATGCTGAAAAGTCCGAGATCAACGCCAAGCTTAACCGCACCTACGCCGAAAAATCCGAAATCAACGCCAAGCTCCAACGCACCTACGCCGAAAAGTCCGAGATCAACGCCAAGCTCCAACGCACCTATGCTGAGAAAGCGCAACGGGGTGCTCAAATCAAGAAACTGTCTGCTCAGCTGGAAGCGGCGAAAAAAACTCAGGCCCATACGGAAGCTCAATTGAGACAGGCAAAGAGAGAACTGGGCAAGACTAAGAATCAGCTCATGGCAATTCAAAAGCAAAACTCCACCATTAAGCGCTCCATTTCCTACCGCCTGGGTCGGATCCTCACCTGGCCCATACGGAAGCTCAGAAAGCTGCTTGGACGATGATCTCCCCCGATCTGGCCCTGGAGCCTCTGTCGCCGGAGGAGCTGACCAGCTGCTTTCCCTTTCTGGCGGACACCTTCCCGGCAAACGAGCTCAAGCCTCTGAGCCGGCTGCTGGAGCTGTACCGCCGGGGCATTTACGACATGTGGAAGCTGGTGGGCGGCGGCGCTGTCCACGGCTACGCCCTGCTCCTGCGGGGGGAGGGTAGCCGCTACGTGCTGCTGGACTACCTGGCCGTGCGGGACAAGGGGCACGGCTGGGGCACCGCCTGTCTGGAGCTGCTCCAGGCCCGGTATCCCCAGGGCATCCTGGTGGAGGCGGAGGCTCCCCTTCCTGATTTGCCGGAGCAGGAGCGAATCCTCCGGGAGCGGCGGCTCCGGTTCTATCAGCGCTCCGGCTTTGTCCCCTGTCCTTTTGACAACTGCGTCTTTGGCGTGGTCTATCTCATCCACCTCTGGACACCGGAGCTGCCGGAGGAGCGGAGCGCCCTGTGCGCCCGGGAGCTGTACCGTTACTATCAGATGCAGCTGCCCCGGCAGATGCTGGAGAAGCACGTCACCATCGAGGGCCTGTGCCCTCCCAAGGAGGAACACCCATGAACATACTCGTCACCATTCCCATGGACGCTCAGCAGCGGCAGACCCTTTCCGCCATCGCTCCGGAGGCCGCTGTCCGGTATACCACAGGCGCCGAGGTCACCGGGGAGGAGATCGCCCAGGCGGAGATCATCCTGGGCAACGTCCCCATTCCCCTGTTGAAAAACGCAAACCGCCTGAAATGGCTCCAGCTCAATTTTGCCGGGAGCGATAACTACGCCGCCCTGGGCGTGCTGCCGGAGGGAGTTCTCCTGACCAACGCCTCCGGAGCCTACGGTCTGGCCATCTCCGAGTGTATGCTGGGCGGCGTGCTCCACCTTATCAAGCGCCTGGATCAGTACCAGCGGAACCAGGCGGAGCACCTGTGGCACGACGAAGGGCAGGTCTCCTCCATCGAGGGCTCCACCACCCTGGTGGTGGGCCTGGGGGACATCGGCGGCTCCTTTGCCCGACGGATGCACGCCTTGGGCAGCACCGTCATCGGCATCCGGCGGAACGTCACCGACCGGCCGGACTACCTCTCCGCCCTCTATCAGATGGACGCACTGGATCAGCTGCTGCCCCTGGCGGACTTTGTCTCCCTGTCCCTGCCCAACAGCCCCCAGACCCGGAAGATCATCGGCCCGGCGCAGCTGGCCCGGATGAAGAACACCGCCATCCTCGTCAACGTGGGCCGTGGCTCCGCCGTGGACACAGAGGCCCTGAACGCCGCCCTCCGCTCCGGTCAGATCGGCGGGGCAGTGCTGGATGTGGTGGATCCGGAGCCCCTGCCTGCGGAGCATCCTCTGTGGGACGCCCCTCACCTGCTGCTCACCCCCCACGTCTCCGGCAACTACAATCTCCCGGAGACGCTGCGGCGAGTGGTGAACATCGCCCTGCGCAACCTGGCGGCCTATCTCAACGGCCAGCCCATGGAGAGCGTGGTGGATCGTTCCACCGGCTACCGGCGCATCGAGTCGGCCCGGTAATTTTCCTGTCTCATATTTGCCTGGTTTCCAGCTTTGCAAAGCAGCCCTCCGACCGATACGGCCGGAGGGCTGGTGCTTTGTCTCAGGGGATGCGGTGCTTAGAAGGTGATGTTCTTGGGGGTATACGACCCCAAACTGCTACCGTTGTAGCCCCGGATATAATAGGTGTAGGAGTTTCCGGACTCCACATCCGTATCCGTCCAGGTCAGGGTATTGGCGGAGGTGATGGTCTTGATGCGGGTGTAGCTACCGTCCTCGTTCATCCGATAGATGTAGTAGCCGGTGCAGCCGCCGCTCTCTGTCCAGGTGAGCACCACGCCGTCCTCACCCTTTGCCAGGGTCAGGGTGGTATGGCCGATCCTCCGGTTGAACTGGGACGTCCAGGAGCTGGTGTAGCTGCCGTTATAGGCCTGGACACGGTAGTAGAAGACGATACCTGCCTTTGCCGCCTTGTCGGTGTAGGACAGCTCATCAGCACCCAAATCGGCGACCAGGACATAGCTTCCCGTTTCGGAGCGGCGGTAGAGCTTGTAGCCCTCTGCCCCATCCACGGCGTTCCAGCTGGCGGTCAAACCGCCCACCAGGTTCTCCAATGTGATAGTGGGCTCGGCCAGTCTCATGATGGTCTTGCCCGTGGTGTTGTAGGCGCTGACACTGGAATTATAAACCGCCTTCACGGTGAACACGT
>JAJPWY010000072.1 GCA_021205725.1 Clostridiales bacterium | reverse complement strand
CCTCCATCCTCCCCTACGAGGACTGCTGCACCGTCTTTACCCCCCCGCACCCCAAGACCCACCCCACCGTGGCCGAGCTGGTAGAGATCGAGCAGAATTACGACTACGAGGCCCTGTGCCAGGATGCGTTCGACGGCATCGAGCGCATCCAGGTGCGGCCGGAGCAGCTGGGGTAAATTCCCTGCTGAGATTGTACGAATTCGCCGGAGGATTTTGTTTCGACGATGGCCCCTGCCGCTCTCCCTCAGTCTGCCCTTCGGGCAGCCAGCTCCGCCGTCAAGCGGCACTTCCGCTTCGCTCCCTGCCTCTAAGAGGGAGCCAAGAGGGGATGCGGCAAACCCTTGCCTCCCTCCTTGAGGCGAAGTGCCGCAAAGCGGTAGAGGTGGCACGGCGAAGCCGTGACGGAGGGAGAGCAGCATGCACTGGCGATTTGTGAAAATCTCCCGGCGAATCCGCACTCACCTCTCACCCCATTCCAGAAAGAAGGCAAACGACCATGCCCCATACCGCAGAGCTGATCGCCGTGGGCACCGAGCTGCTCCTGGGCAACATCTGCAACACCGACGCCCAGATGATCTCTCAGGCCCTCTCCGCCCTGGGCATCAACGTCTACTACCATACGGTGGTGGGCGACAACCCGGAGCGGGTGCGGGCCGCCGTGGAGGTCGCCCGACACCGGGCGGACATCATCATCACCACCGGCGGTCTGGGCCCCACCTGCGACGATCTGACCAAGCAGGCTCTGGCGGACGCCTTTGGCAAGCCGCTGGTGTTCGACGAGCGGAGCGCCGGGCGCATCCGGGAGTATTTCCGGCTCAAGCTGCCCCACCGGGTCATGACGGACAACAACCTCCAGCAGGCCATGCTCCCTGAGGGCTGCACCGTGCTGGACAACGACTGGGGCACCGCCCCGGGCTGCGCCTTTGAGGCCGAAGGCGTCCGGGTCATCATGCTTCCCGGCCCCCCCAGAGAGTGCCGGGCCATGCTGGAGCACCGGGTCGTCCCCTATCTGAAATCCCTCTCCGACGGGGTCATCGAGTCCCGCACCCTGAAGCTCTACGGCATCGGGGAGGCGGCCATGGAGGCCCAGCTCCGGGAGGAAATGCTCTCCACGCACAACCCCACCCTGGCCCCCTACGCCAAGGAGGGGGAGTGCGAGCTGCGCATCACCGCCAAGGCCCCCACCGAGGCGGAGGCCCGGGCCATGCTGGAGCCGGTGGAGCAGGAGCTCCGGGCCCGGTTCGGCGATCTGGTCTACGGGGCGGACGTGGGCAGTCTGGAGGAACAGGTCTCCCGGCTGCTCCGCGAACAGGGGCTGACCCTCTCCACCGCCGAGAGCTGCACCGGCGGCCTGGCCGCCAAGCGGATGACCGACCTGGCCGGGGCGTCTCAGGTATTCCGGGGCGGGGTGGTCTGCTACACCAACGAGGTGAAGCACAGCGTCCTAGGGGTTCCTCAGGAGACGCTGGACGCCTTTGGAGCCGTCTCTCCCCAGACCGCAGAAGCCCTGGCCCTGGGGGCCTGCCGGGTGCTGGGCAGCGATCTGGCCGTCTCCGTCACCGGGGTGGCCGGGCCCGACCCGGACGACCGGGGCAACCCGGTGGGGCTGGTCTACATCGGTCTGGCCCACGGGGACCGGGTCTGGGTGAAGGAGACTCATCTGGGAACTGCCCGGGACCGGGTGCGCAACAGCGCTGTGCTCGCCGCCTTTGACATGGTGCGCCGCCGTCTCACCGGTCTGCCGGTGCTGCCGGAGGCGGCAGCCGGAAAGGATACCCCATGACCAAAGAGCAGTATGAGCGCCTCTCCGTCCCCTTCCGCACGCCGGGGCGGACAAGGGCGCTGCTGGCGGTGAACACCGCCATCCCCCTGGTGTGCTATGTGACCTATCCCCTGTGTCTGCTGGTGCTGATTTTCCGGGGCGACCTGCGTTGGATGCCCGTTTTGCTGGTGCCCGGGGTCAGCTTCGTTATCATCTCCCTGTTCCGCAGCCTGTGGAACCGGCCCCGGCCCTATGAGGTGCTGGACATTCAGCCTCTCATCCACAAGAACACCCATGGCAGGAGCTTTCCCAGCCGCCACGTGTTCTCCGTCTTTGTCATCGCCATGACCCTGCTCTGGCTGCTGCCCCCGGTGGGAATCTGCTTTCTCCTGGCCGGGGTGGTGCTGGCCCTCTGCCGGGTGGTGGGAGGCGTCCACTTCCCCCGGGACGTAATCGCCGGGGCGCTGCTGGGCATCCTGTCCGGCGTCATGGGCTACTGGCTGATGAGCTGGCCCGTCTATCTGTGAGGTGCCGTCATGCTGCTGACCGATATCGCCTACCGCCTCTGCGACCTGCTGGGGACGGCGGCCTTCGCCATCTCCGGGGCCATGGTGGCCTGCCGGAAGGGGGCCGACCTGTTCGGCATCCTCTTTCTGGCGGTGGTCACCGCCATGGGCGGGGGCATGCTCCGGGACGTGCTGCTGGGGGAGACCCCTCCCGCCATGTTCTCCAACCGGGCAGGGGTGATCATCGCCCTGCTCATGGCCCTGCTCGTCTTTTTCCTGGCCCGATACCATAAGGACGTGTGGCAGCGGGAGGAGGCCCTGGTGGAGCGGGCCAACAATCTGGTGGACGCCCTGGGACTGGGGCTGTTCGCCGTAGCCGGTTCCCTGGTGACCATGGAGGCAGGCTATGAGCACCGGTGGTTCCTGGTGCTGTCCATGGGGATGATCACCGCCGTGGGCGGCGGTCTGCTCCGGGACATCATCCTGGGAGACATCCCCTTTATCCTGACGAAACACATCTACGCCCTGGCGGCTCTGGCCGGGTCCGCCTCCTTCTATCTGCTGGAGCAGGTGGGCGCCAGCCGTCCCGTGACCATCGCCGTGGGCGTCTGCGTCACCTTTCTCCTGCGGGTGCTGGCCACCCGCTACCGCTGGAATTTACCGAAACCGTAAGACAGGAGGTCATGAACATGCTCAACGTCAAGCTGCTGGCCCACACCCCGGAGCCGGAGCGGGTGGTGGCCGCCGCCGCCCGGCTGTGCTACTCCGCCGCGGGGGTGGACGCCCTGCTGGAGAAATCCACCCCGGAGAAGGACGCCAAATTTGTCCGCATGCTGGCGGGGCTGGGCCACGCCAGCCCCATCGAGCACGCCTCCTTCACCTTCGCCATCGAGGGGGTGTCCCGTTCCCTGCTGGCCCAGATCACCCGGCACCGCATCGCCTCCTACTCCGTCCAGAGCCAGCGGTACGTCCGGCTGGACGACTTTCATTTTGTCATCCCCCCGGAGGTGGAGGCAGACCCCGCCGCCAAGGCCGCCTTTCTCCAGGCCATGGAGGAGGAGGGGCAGCACTATCTGAACATCGCCGCCGCCCTCCAGGAGAAGCACCGGAAGGAGCTGATGGCTCAGGGGCTCTCCGAGCAGGAGGCGGACAAAAAGGCGGAGAAGCTGGCCAACGAGGACGCCCGTTTCGTCCTCCCCAACGCCTGCGAGACGAAGATGGTGGTCACCATGAACGCCAGGAGCCTCCAGAACTTCTTCCGGGTGCGGTGCTGCAACCGGGCACAGTGGGAGATCCGGGCTCTGGCGGAGGAGATGTACAAGCTGGTCTATCCCGTGGCCCCGGCTCTCTTTGAGAATATGGGCCCGGGCTGCGTCTGCGGCGGCTGCACCGAGGGCAAAATGTCCTGCGGCAAGGCGGCAGAGATGCGGGCGAAGTACCAGGCCCTCCGGCGGGAGCTGGTCCCGGAGGAGGGACAGGGATGAACATTCAGATCTTCGGCAAGTCCAAATGCTTTGACACAAAAAAGGCCCAGCGCTACTTCAAGGAGCGCCGGGTAAAGTTTCAGAATATCGACCTGCTCCGCTACGGCATGAGCCGGGGAGAGCTGACCGCCGTGGTGCGGGCGGTGGGGCTGGAAAACCTCATCGACGAAAAGCACCCGGACGCCGCCATGCTCTCCTATCTGGCCCTGGACAGCCAGAAGCTGGAGCATCTGCTGGAGGACCCCAGTCTGCTCCGCACCCCCATCGTCCGCAACGGCAAACAGGCCACCGTGGGCTACTGCCCGGACGTGTGGAAGAGCTGGGAATGAGGAGGGCTGACCCATGTTTCGTGAGATGAGGCGGTCAAAGCAAGCGGTCAGCCGGGAGGAGTGCATCCGTCTGCTGGAGACAGAGCGCCGGGGCGTCCTGTCGGTCAACGGCGACGATGGCTATCCCTACGGCATCCCCATGAATTTCTACTACGACCCGGAGGACGGGAAGCTCTACCTCCACGGGGCGAAGGCGGGGCACCGGTTCGATTCCCTCCGGGCCTGTGACAAGGTGTGCTTCACCACCTGGAACACGGGCGAGCAGAAGGAGGGAGACTGGGCCTGGACGCTGGTCTCCGTGATCGCCTTTGGCCGGGCGGAGCTGGTGGACGACCCGGACCGGAAGCGGCGGCAGCTCATCAGGCTGGGGATGAAATACTATCCCTCGCCGGAGGAGTGGGAGCGGACGCTGGAAAAGCACGGCGACCGGGCGCAGCTCATCGCCCTGACCATCGAACACCTTACCGGCAAGCAGGTGCATGAAAAATAGGGCGCAAACAGACCCGGCAGGGAGAAGCCTCCCCGCCGGGTCTGTTTCTGTTTTCCGGGCTTACGCCGTGATGGCGTTGCCGGTATAGAGCTGGTAATACTTGCCCTTCTGCTCGATGAGCTGGTCGTGGGTGCCCCGCTCGATGATGCGGCCCTGCTCCAGCACCATGATGCAGTCCGCGTTGCGGACGGTGGAGAGCCGGTGGGCGATGACGAAGGAGGTGCGGCCCTTCATCAGGGCGTCCATGCCCTCCTGCACCAGCCGCTCCGTCCGGGTGTCGATGGAGGAGGTGGCCTCGTCCAGGATCAGCGCCGGGGGATCGGCCACGGCCGCCCGGGCGATGGCCAGCAGCTGCCGCTGGCCCTGGGACAGGTTGCTGCCGTCTCCGGTGAGCATGGTCTCATATCCGTCGGGCAGGCGGCGGATAAAGCCGTCAGCGTTGGCCAGCTTCGCCGCCTGGATGCACTCCTCGTCGGTGGCGTCCAGCCGCCCGTAGCGGATGTTGTCCATGACGGTGCCGGTGAACAGGTGAGTGTCCTGGAGGACGATGCCCAGGGACCGGCGGAGGTCCGGCTTTTTGATCTTGTTGATGTTGATGCCGTCATACCGGATCTTGCCGTCCTGGATGTCGTAGAAGCGGTTGATCAGGTTGGTGATGGTGGTCTTGCCCGCGCCGGTGGAGCCGACAAAGGCGATCTTCTGGCCCGGGGTGGCGTACATCCGGATGTCGTGGAGCACCATCTTGTCGTCGTCGTAGCCGAAGTCCACCCCATCGAAGGTCACGTCGCCCTCCAGACGCACATAGGTGGTGGTGCCGTCCGCCTTGTGGAAGTGCTTCCAGGCCCAGACGCCCGTCTTTTCCGGGGTCTCGGTGAGGGTGCCGTCCGGGTTCTCCTTGGCGTTGACCAGCTCCACATAGCCGTTGTCCACCTCCGGCTGGGCGTCCAGCAGGGAGAAGGCCCGATCCGCACCGGCGGAGGCCATGACGATGCTGCCCAGCTGCTGGGAGATCTGGGCGATGGGCTGGGAGAAGCTCTTGTTCAGCGTCAGGAAGGAGACCAGGGTGCCGATGGTCAGGCCAAAGTTGCCGTTCAGGGCCAGCACCGCACCCACCACAGCGCAGAGGACATAGCTGATATGGCCCAGGTTGTTGTTGATGGGCATCATAATGTTGGCGATCCTGTTGGCGTTGTTGGCGCTGTCCCGGAGCTGCTCGTTCAGCTCCCGGAACTGCTCCAGGCTCCTGTCCTCGTGGCAGAAGACCTTGACCACCTTCTGGCCCTGCATCATTTCCTCGATATAGCCGTTGACGGTGCCCAAGTCGTGCTGCTGCCGGGTGAAGTAGCTGCCGGACACGCCGCTGAGCCGGGTGCTCACCAGCAGCATCACCGCCACCATGGCCACCGACACCAGGGTCAGGGGAACGCTGAGGACGATCATGCTGACAAAGGTGGAGACCAGGGTGATGACCGAGTTGATGAGCTGGGGGGTGCTCTCGCTGATGACCTGCCGCATGGTGTCCACGTCGTTGGTGTAGACCGACATGATGTCGCCGTGGGCGTGGGTGTCAAAGTACTTGATGGGCAGGGACTCCATATTGGTGAACAGGTCGATACGCAGCCGCTTCAGGGTGCCCTGGCTGACGTTGACCATGATACGGCTCCTGGCGTAGGAGCAGCACACGCCCACCAGCAGGATGGCGGCCAGCTGCATCAGCGCCTGGGCCAGAGGGGCAAAGTCCGGGGTGGCCGCGGCCACCAGGGGACCGATATAGTCGTCGATCAGCGTCCGCATGAACAGGGTGGCGGTCAGGGTGGTCAGTGCCGTGATAAGGATGCACAGCACCACGATAATGCAGCACCCCTTGTAGTTTTTCATCACATAGCCCATGACCCGGCCCAGGGACTTGAGCTGATTCCGGTCGATCTTCATGGAGACGGGGCGTCTGCCCGGGCCGCCCTTACCGGCAGGGCGGCTGTTATTTGCCGTATTTGCCATAGAAAATCACTCTCCTTTCCCCATCAGGCGGGCTGGTCGAAGTCGCCGCCGCCCTCCATCTGGGCCTCGTAAATCTCCCGATAGATGGCGTTGTTCTTCAACAGGTTCTCGTGGGTGTCGAATCCGTTCACCCTTCCCTCCTCCAGCACCAGGATACGGTCGGCGTCCTGGACGCTGGAGATGCGCTGGGAGATGATGAGCTTGGTGGTGCCGGGGATGTGCCGGGCGAAGGCCTGGCGGATCTTGGCGTCGGTGGCGGTGTCCACGGCGGAGGTGGAGTCGTCCAGGATGAGCACCCGGGGCTTCTTCAGCATGGCCCGGGCGATGCACAGCCGCTGCTTCTGGCCGCCGGAGACGTTGGTGCCTCCCTGCTCGATCCAGGTGTTGTACCCGTCGGGGAGCCGCTGGATGAACTCGTCGGCACAGGCCTGCTCACAGACCTCCCGGCACTCCTCCTCGGTGGCGTCCTCCTTGCCCCAGCGGAGATTGTCCAGGATGGTGCCGGAGAACAGCACGTTGTTTTGCAGCACCACGGCCACCTGGTTGCGCAGGGCCTCCATGTCGTACTCCCGCACGTCCCGGCCGCCCACCTTCACGGAGCCGTCGGTCACGTCGTACAGCCGGGAGATCAGGTTCACCAGACTGGACTTGCCACAGCCGGTGCCGCCGATGATGCCGACGGTCTCCCCCGACTGGATGTGGAGATCGATGTCGTGGAGCACGTCCTCACCGGAGCCGCTGGCCTGGTAGGCGAAGCTGGCATGGTCGAAGTCGATGCGCCCGTCGGGGATCTCGGTCACAGGCTCCTGGGGATTGGTCATGTCCGCCTTCTCGTTGAGCACCTCGGCGATCCGCTTGCCGCTGGCCATGGACATGGAGAGCATGACGAAGATCATGGAGAGCATCATCAGGCTCATCATCATGCTCATGACGTAGCTGAACAGAGAGGTCAGCTCGCCGGTGGTCATGGTGCCCGCCACGATGAACTGGGCGCCGAACCAGGACAGGGCGATAATGCAGCCATAGATGACCAACATCATGACCGGGTTGTTGAAGGCCAGGATGGATTCGGCCCTGACGAACATATGGTAGAGCTTCTCCGCCGCTTTGGTGAACTTGTCGTCCTCATAGTCCTCCCGGACAAAGGCCTTGACCACCCGGATACCGGAGACGTTCTCCTGAACGCTGGCGTTCACGCCGTCGTACTTGTCAAACACCTGCTGGAACAGGGGCATGGCGTGCCCGGCGATATAGAACAGCACGACGCCCAGGAAAATCAGGGCCACCAGGAACACGGCGCTGAGCCGGGGGCTGATATAGAAGCACATGAACATGCTGCAGATCAGCGTCAGCGGGGAGCGGATGGCGATGCGGATGATCATCTGGTAGGCGTTCTGAACGTTGGTCACGTCGGTGGTCATCCGGGTCACCAGACCGGCGGTGGAGTATTTGTCAATGTTGGAGAAGGAGAAGGTCTGGATGTTCTCAAACATTGCGTCCCGCAGGTTGCAGGCAAAGCCGGTGGACGCCGAAGCGGCGTATTTGCCCGCCTGAATCCCGCAGAACAGGCTCAAAAAGGCCATCACCAGCATCACGACGCCGTAGAGGATGACCTTTTGCAGGTCCCCGGCCTCGATGCCCTGGTCGATGATGGCGGCGGTGATGAAGGGGATCAAAATCTCCAGCAGCACCTCCAGGGCTGTGTAGATGGGGCAGATGATGGAGTCACGCTTATACTGCTTAATCTGTCCCATAAGTGTTTTCAGCATGCTTTCTTCATCCTTTCAGAGGAATTTCGCCCCCGGCGGGGGCGTCGCAGAGGGCGCGATAGACCCGGAGCAGCAGACTCTTTAACTGCTCCTGCTCCTCCGGGCTGAGGGAGCGGAACATATCCCTCTCTCCCTGGTCCATGGCCGCCCGGTGGTTTTCGCAGAGGGCGCGGCCCGCCTCGGTGATGCGGACGCATTTCACCCGCCGGTCGTTGGGATCCGGGTAGCTCTCGATGAGCTGCTTCCGCTCCAGACGGCCAGCCACCCCCGCCGCCGTGGACTGGGCCACGCCGAAATAGTGCTCCAGCTCCTTCAGCGTCGCCGTTCCGTCCTTCAAACAATGCAGAGTCAGCAGCATTTTGAACTGAAAAAAGGTGACGTCATGGCTTTGCAGCTCGCTGTTGGCCCGTTTTTCCATGGTGTCGTTGATGCGCTTGATGAGCCCACCCACGTCGATCCGGCCCTCTGGTCCAAAGCAGCACTCGTCTGTTTTTTTCTGCCCCTGTTCCATAGGGCACTGTCTCCTTTCCTGTTATTCGAGCCAGAGTATACCAAATCAAACGTATGCTGTCAATCGTTTACGTTTGATTTTTCACAGGCCGTTCACATTTTTCGGCACTGTGCCAAAAAACATCCCCTCCGCTTCGCCCAATTCTGAAACCTCTTTGAATTTTTCATCCTGAATTTGACGATAGAGCAGTTCTGTGTTATGATGTTAAACACATACCGTCCTGTATTTTACGGGCATTTCTGCCCATTGGAAAGGAAGTGCTGCTATGCCTGCCGGAACCTCAACCTCTCCCAAGCGTCGTACCGGCTCCTGGGTGCTTGTGCTGCTCTCTGTCATTCTGGGTCTGCTGCTCATCGTCGCAGGCATTTATGCCGGTATCGCCAAGCGGTATGAGGAGATGTTCCTCCCCGGATCCTCCATCAACGGCATCGACGTCTCCGGCATGACCGTCTCCCAGGCGGAGCGGGCGCTGGAGGACAGCCAGGAGTCCTACACCCTGACCCTCATCGAGCGGGACAGCGTCACCGAGACCATCACCGGCGATGAGATTGACCTGGCTCTGAACCTGGGCAGTGAGGTGGACGACCTGCTGGCCGGTCAAAATTCCTGGACATGGCCTCTGGCCCTGCTGGGCTACCGAACCAGCACCATGACGGTGGATGAAATCTTCTCCTACGACACCGCCAAGCTCACCGAGGCCATCACCAGTCTCCGGTGCATGGACAGCTCCTCCTCCACTGCGCCCAAGGACGCCTACATCTCCAATTATGACGCCGAGCTGGGAGGCGTGGCCATTGTAGAGGAGGTGGAGGGCAACCTGGTAGACCAGGATATCCTCCTCCCCGCCATTTTGGAGGCGGTGGCCTCCATGCAGACCGAGCTGGATCTGGAGGAGCTGGGCTGCTATGTGGAGCCCTCCGTCACCTCCGACGACCCCACGCTCATTGCCAAGGCCCAGGCCCTGAACGAGTATCTGGGCATCGTCATTACCTACCAGATGGGAGACGACACCCTGACCATCGACGGCTCCACCCTTCAGAACTGGCTCACCTTTAACGACGACGGCACCGTCACCCTGGACGAGAGCCAGGTGACCACCTGGGTATCCAACCTGCGGTATAACTACGCCACCATCTTCTCCAACCGGGAATTCACCACCTCCTACGGCGAGACCATCACGGTGGAGGGGGGAGACTACGGCTGGTGGATGGACGACGACACCACCGCCCAGGAGCTCATCGAGGCCATTGAAAACAGACAGAGCGGCTCTATGGAGCCGGTGTGGTATCAGGAGGCCGCCGTCCTGGGGGAGGGCGCCAACGGCGACTTTGGCAACACCTATGTGGAGGTCAATCTGACCGCCCAGCACCTCTACTTCTACAAGGACGGGGAGCTGATCATCGAGTCGGACGTGGTCACAGGCAAAAACGACGCCACCCCCACCGGTACATACAGCCTGACCTATAAGGAGCGGTACGGCACTCTGGTGGGCGAGAACTACTCCTCTCCCGTCAGCTACTGGATGCCCTTTAGCGGCAATGTGGGCCTCCACGACGCCTCCTGGCGCACCTCCTTTGGGGGCACCATCTACAAGACCAACGGCTCCCACGGCTGTATCAACCTGCCCATTGAGACGGCTAAGACGATCTACGAGAATATCCCGGACACCTGCGCCATCATCGTCTACAAGCTGGACGGCACCGAGAGCAGCACCACCAGCAGCCAGAGCTACGAGGACATCGCCGCTGCCGTGGTGGACGCCATCGACGAGATCGAGGCCGCCGGGGACATCACCTCCAGCAACTACGAAGTCATGTCCAAGCGCATCGAATGGGCCCAGGCCGCTTACAGCAAGCTGAGCAGCTCCGCCAAGGCGCTGGTCACCAACTACAGCAAGCTGTCCGCTGCGGTCTCCGCCCTGGCCTCCTATGAGGCAAGCCACTGACAGTCGGTCGGCTGCGACGACAGGCAAAAGCAATCCCCCGTATCTCACCTGAGATGCGGGGGATTGCTTTTGTCCGGTCATGGCAGATATGATATACACCCGTCGGGCCTGCACCCGGTCGGGATCTCTCACTCGTCCCCTGCCGGACTGTCAATGAGATAGCTCAGCACCCGGAGGGAGTCGGAGAAGTGGAGGCTCTCCACCACCACGTCGGCGTGGGCCTCCGGCACATCCAGGTCGTAGTTGGTAAAGTTCCAGATGCCCCGGATGCCCTGCTCCATGAGCCGCTCTGCGGTCTCCTGGGCGTACCGGGCGGGGAGGGTGAGCACCGCCACCGAGGCGGGGTGCTCCTCCAGATAGTCCGTCAGCCCGGCGGCATCCAGCACCGGCACGCCGTTGATCTGAGTGCCGATCCGCTCCGGGTCGGTGTCGAAGGCGGCGGCCAGATGGAAGCCGCTGTCCAGAAAGTTGAAGTTCTGCATCAGCGCCCGGCCCAGGTTGCCGGCCCCGATGAGGATGGCCTCCTTCTTCTGATGGAGGTATAAAATTTCATACAGCTCCTGATACAGGCTCTCCACGTTGTAGCCGTAGCCCTGCTGTCCGAATTCGCCGAAGCAGCTCAGATCCTGCCGGATCTGGGAGGCGGTGAGGCCCATATTCTGGCCCAGTGCCGAGGAGGAAATGCGCTGCACGCCCTCCCGGCGCAGAGCGGCCAGATTGCGGCAGTAGCGGGGCAGTCTCCGGATGACTGCGTTGGAGATCTTCCCTTTTTTCATCCTTGTCACCGCCTTTCCAACGGGGAATCAGATACGATGGTCATTGCTTTTGCGAAAAGTGCTTTGCCTTTCCCGTCCCATACTATAGCACAGGGACAGGGGGCTTGTCAATCTTTTCACGAAGTACGGCCTCTCAGAAATAGACCAGCTCCTCCTGGGGCGGCTGGGTGGGCTTGACCTCCAGGGTGCGAACCACAGGGCCCTCCTCCCCCTGGAAGATGGGGAGCCGCTGAAGCTCCACCTGGCCGGTGATCTCCACCCACTCCCGGTTTTTCAGGCTTTTCACCTCCGGGCCGCTGCACAGCATCCCCAAAAAGGTGGTGTCCTGGGCGCAGCAGACCATGGCGAACCGGCCCGCTGCGAAGGTGCCCCGGGGGAACTTGGGGGACTTGGCCACCATGCCCCGGAATTTGACCTTTTTGCCCTGGTACCGCTCCATATTGTCCATACAGTCGGTGTACCAGAAGCCGAACTCGTCGTCGCTGAGCTCCAGCACCGGCTTGGACAGGTCGAAGGGACACAGGCCGTTGTCGTAGTCCTCCACCCGGTCGCCGTCGGCGTACTCCAGATACATCTCCGCCCGGCGGTTGACCATTTTCAGGTTCCGCTGCCGGAGCTGGTCCGCCAGCTGGTCCGTGACCCGGTTGAAGATGAGCATATCCGCGTTGCGCAGCTTCTCCATCATCAGGCTGGCCATGTTTTTGGCGTAGCTGTCGAAGGTGGGGGCCTCTATCAGGGTGACGATCTGGTACAGGGCCCACTGAGGCGGGAAGGCCTCCTCCAGCTCCTGGAGCAGCCACATCCCGTTGTACTCGATGACGATCTGGGTGGGACGGACCTTCTTTTGCAGCTGAAACAGGTTCTGCCGGTTGAAGTCCGCCTTGTCCTCGATGACGTGGCAGGTCACATTATAATAGGTCAGCGCTTGGGGGTCGTACTCCTCCTCCCCCTCCTCGGTGATGAGCAGGAGGGTGCGCTCGTCCTGGGTGAACTCCTCATTGGACAGCATAGGGGCGATGAAGTTAGTCTTGCCCGCATCCAGAAAGCCGCAGATCAGATAGACCGGGATGGGCTGCTGCTGAATTGCCATAGTGCAGTCTCTCCTTTGATCACAGACGGAACAGGGCCTTCAGCTCCGGCTCCTTCAGCTCGCTACCGATGACGCAGAGGCGGCCGGTGACATCCGCCGGGCCGGTGCGCACGTCCACCTCGCCGGGGACGTAGTCGAAGTGGATCCAGGCCCCATCGGCCCCGGCCACAAAGCCCTTGGCCCGGAGCACCTGACCATAGGCCCCGGTGTCCAGGGCGTCCAGAGCGGTCTGGATCTCCACCTGGGTGAACTTCCGCGCCGTCTCCAGGCCCCAGGAGGTGAACACCTCGTCGGCGTCGTGGTGATGGTGGTGATGATGATGGTGGTGCTCGTGCCCGTCCTCATCCTCGTCATGGTCATGATGGTGGTGATGGTGCTCGTCCTCGTCCTCATCCTCATCGTGGTCATGATGGTGATGATGCTCATGCTCGTCGTCCTCATCGCCGTCGTGGTGGTGATGGTGGTGATGGCAGCACTCGTCCTCGTCGTCGTCCTCGTCCTCACCGGCAGCGGCGGCGGCCCTGGCCTGGGCCATCAGCTCGTCGGCCAGGGAGTGGGCCTTCATGGCGTTGAGGATCTGGTCGCCGGTGATCTGCTCCCAGGGGGTGGTGATGATGACCGCGTCCTGGTTCTTGGCCCGGAGCAGGCTCACCGCCTCCTCCAGCTTGTCCTCCTTCATGTCGCCGGTGCGGCTGAGGATGATGGTCCCGGCGTGCTGCACCTGGTCGTCAAAGAACTCGCCGAAGTTCTTCATATACATCTTGCACTTTTTGGCGTTGACCACGGTGATGGCGCTGCCCAGGGTCAGGTCGGTGTTCTCCGCCACCCGGCCCACGGCCTTGGCCACATCGGAGAGCTTGCCCACGCCGGAGGGCTCGATAATGATGCGGTCGGGGGCGTAGGTCTCCAGCACCTGGCGCAGGGCCACGCCGAAGTCGCCCACCAGAGAGCAGCAGATGCAGCCGGAGTTCATCTCCGTGACCTGGATGCCGGCGTCCTTCATAAAGCCGCCGTCGATGCCGATCTCGCCGAACTCGTTCTCGATGAGCACCACCTTCTGGCCCTGGAAGGAGTCTTTGATGAGCTTCTTGATGAGGGTGGTCTTGCCCGCCCCCAGGAAGCCGGAGATAATGTCGATAGTCGTCATAGCAGATGCCTCATTTCTGAAATTTGCGCCGCAAAAGACCGTCCCCGCCATTGGCGAAGGACAGCGTCCGGCGCAGAACATTGGTTTGGTTATCATTATAATCCAGTCTGTCCGGATTGCAAGGGGCACAGCCACGGAAAAGATAAAATTTTCCGTGAATTTGCCCGATCCTCCCGGTCAAAAGATGGGCTGCGTCAGCATCCGGTAGAGCAGGTTCCCCATCTCCTCCGGGGTGTCCTGAAAGTCGGTGCGTACCCAGTAGACCAGCAGGCTGATAAACCCGTCGGTGGTAAAGATCGCGACCGGCAGATGCTCCGATTCAGACCAGCCGCCCATCTCAAAGCCCAGGCCGCTTTCCAGAACGCTCCGGGTGAAGTACTCGGAGAACAGACCCACGCACTCTGAATTGACCAGAATACGCAGATGATACCGGTATTCATACCAGAAGGCAAACATCTTCCGGCAGTTCTGTTCGCTGACCTGTTCTCCCTGACCCGGCTCGTCTCCCATACGGAGATAGGCGAGCAGGATGGTGTCCGCGATAAAGCGGACGATGTCCTCCTTGGTGTCAAAATACCGGTAGAAGGCCTTCCGGGGCACCCCTGCCTCCCGGCACAGGTCGGTGACGGTGATCTCCTGGAAGCTCCTGCGCTCCAGCATATTGGTGAAGGTCCGGGCGATATGGGCCTGACGCTGAACGCTCTGCTCCTTTTGGCAGTTTTTATACATGGACGGTTCCTCCTGGCTGTTTCTGGCCCACTGGTGCGGAAAAGTTGCACAAATTCCGGGGTGGTTTTTTGAAAATCAAGTGTCACATCTGGGCGGTTTTGGGCCTGTTGCTTTGTGGAAAATAAGGTATAATAAGTCAGTATTCCTTCTTTGATATAAGTGGTTTCTTCCAATCCGAACGGACGGGGAGGCGTCTGTTCCGGAAAAACGGCCCATATCAGAGGACAATGGGGATTTTATCGGAAAGGAGCAACCCCAAATGGCAAAGAATGACAAACCGAAAAAGGAAAAGAAGCAGGGGACCGGCGTCGTCAAGTGGTCGGTGATCACTGTGGTCGCTGTGATCCTCTGCGTCGCCCTGGTCTACGCCAACACCCTGGCCTTCGGCAGCGCACAGGTCATCAACATCTATCTGGGCATCAGCACCACCAAGACGGTGGACGGCGACGACAGCGCCGTCTACTACGAGACCGGCTACGACAGCACCGAGGAGCTGGAGGCCCACGACAAGGAGATCGCCGAGCAGCTCGCCGGCGAGGGCATCGTCCTGCTGAAAAACGACAACGACGCTCTGCCTCTGGCCAGCGGCTCCGCCGTCAGCACCTTCAGCCATTCCGTGGTGGACATCGTCACCTGCGGCACCGGCTCCGCTGACATCGACACCTCCGCCGCCCCCACCTTAAAGGAAGCGCTGGAGGATGTGGGCTTCTCCGTCAACTCCACCCTCTGGGACTTCTATGAGACCGGCGCGGGCAGCGAGTACGTCCGCGCCCCCGGCAAGGGCTCCTCTCTGGGCAGCCGGGGAGAGTGGAACATCAACGAGGTACCGGTAAGCGTGTACACCGACGATGTGACTGCCTCCTTCAGTGAGTACAACGACGCCGCCATCGTGGTCCTCTCCCGTGTGGCCGGCGAGGGCTCCGACCTGGCCATGGACGGCTTCGTGGACGGCACCAACGTCCTGGAGCTGACCACCGAGGAGCAGGAGATGCTGGAGATGGTGGGCGAGAACTTTGACACCGTCATCGTCCTCATCAACTCCACCAACGCCATGGAGTGCGACTTCATCGACAACGAGGCCTACGGCATCGACGCCGCCCTGTGGATCGGCTACACCGGCACCTGGGGCCTGAACTCCGTGGCCGACATCCTGGTGGGCAACACCAACCCCTCCGGCAGACTGGTGGATACCTACTGCTACGACAACACCACCGCCCCCTCCGTGGTCAGCATGTACGGCTACACCTGGGCCAACTTTGACGAGACGGACACGGACAACTGGGACGAGTTTTGTCAAGGGTAATTTTCAAATAAACAGAATAGAATATAGAAAAACGACCAGTAAGTGTAGCAACGCAATTACTGGCCGTTTATATTGGTGTCGCTTTATATTGGTTGTCGCTGCCGAGCTAAATTACCCCAAAACGGACGGCATAAGCTGTCCGTCGCCGCCGGGTGCCATTGCCCCAAAACAGACGGCGTAAAATGGCAAGACAAGAGAGCAATACAACCCTGCATTGCTCTCTTGCATGTGTAAGTAATGGCTTTGTCTCGGGGGTAAATTAATTACGCAAAAACCTCCGGGTGGTCAGCAATTGCTTAAAAATAAGGAAAACCCAGATAGGAATAGACAGCCAGATATATCAGGATTGTCTTGGGCGCTGGAGATAGCGGAATCTCCGTTGAAGAACGACCGAGCACCTGCTCAAGACATTGAAGAGAACTCATTTTCCAACATAGATTGGCCATACGCTCCGCATTTCTGGAAACTGCGTTGGTCATCTTGCCAAGCGATTTCGCTACCTGAACGTAGACATCCTTCATGACAGAGATGTCATCCGTCGGTATGCCCTGCTCAAGGTTTGCTTTTTGCATTATGCTGTCGCTGTTACATAGTGGATTTCTGTTCGGCTGTCTGTTCCACTACTATCAGTGGCAAAAACAGTGATCTTGATGCGGTAGTAGGTGCCTGCAGTACCAGAATATGTAATGGCACCGCTACATCTGTTTGCATTTGTCTTTGTCATCCCATCATCGTCGGAATCGTAAGATTTTACAGTTACCCAAAGGCCGCCGACAGATTTGGCTATTGAAATAGATGAAGCACCAATTTCAGACATGGTACCTTTTCCCGTTATGGAGAAGGAAATATAAATTTTACCACCAGACAGTACTGTTGCATTCGTGCCGTATGTATTGATTTGCTCACTTGACCTAGCAAATGCCGAAATAGATGATGTCGAGAGTAAAAAGACAACCACAAGAAAACTGGCAAAAATACGTTTGAAATATTTTTTCATTTTATTCGCCTCCTACAATAAAGTTACGGACATAGGCACGGCAGCCAGCCGTGTCTGTT
>JAJPWY010000078.1 GCA_021205725.1 Clostridiales bacterium | reverse complement strand
TGAGCTGTTAAATTTTCTTCATTTACCCATTGACTTTTTGTTTGCAGACTCCATACAATGGAATTATAACACAGTGGAAAAGAGAGTTTCAAGAACTTTATGTGACAAAAGGGTGTCAGAGCGGTGACTTTTTTATCTGGGCGAACCGGCGGGGGTATTTTGCCGGGGTGGGACGTGTCTTTTCCACCCGCACGACGCAGTGGGAGACCTCCGTCTCCGGGATGGTATAGACGTAGTCCTGCCGGAGCTGTCCCCCCAGAATGGAGATGCACCGCCCGGCGGCGTTTTTCTCCTCCCGGCAGTCCGGCCCCTTCATGGCGAGAAATATCCCGCCGGGCCGGAGAAAGGGGAGACAAAGCTCGCACAGCGTCCCCAGATCGGCCACCGCCCGGGAGGTGACGATGTCGAACTGCTCCCGGAATTCCTGCGACCGGGCCAGCTCCTCTGCCCGGCCGTGAATGGCGGTCACGTCGTCGGCCCCCAGCTCCGGGGCGATCTGCTGAAGCCAGGAGATACGCTTGCCCAGGCTGTCCAGCAGGGTGAGGGAGATGCTCGGCTCTATCAGCCGCAGCACCAGACCGGGAAATCCTGCGCCGGTGCCCACGTCCAGCACCCGCTTGCCGGAAAAGTCCGCGGCGTGGAGCAGGGCGGCGGAGTCGGCCATATGGAGCCGGGCCACCTGCTCCGGGTCGGTGATGGCGGTGAGATTCATGTACCGGTTCTGCTCCAGCAGGAGGGAGGCATACTGCTCCAGTTGGGGGACAGAATCGGTGGGGAGAGACAGGGCCTCCAGGCCCCGGGTGAGAATGTCTTTCATGGACAGCTCCTTGACGGAAAAATGGAGGACTGGAAGAAAATGGAAATCACACAGGCTCACAGGTCGCCAAAGGCCGAACAGGGAAGGATGCCCGTGTCCGGCCTGTGACGGCGCTGTGAAATTGCAATGGAGTGAATCAAAGACCCAGAGCGGCGGCCACCTGTTGGATGCCCAGTACCAACATGAGCAGAGCAGCTGCGGTGCAGCCGATACCCAACAGCAGGTAGATCACCGGATTCCCCGGGCCGTCTGCGTGGATGACCTTCCACCGGTTGTTGAAGCACTGGGCGGCCATCCCCCCGCAGAGGGGAAAGAGCATGATGCCGGTGATGCCGCTCATGAGGGTGGTGGTGGCGATCCAGTAGGTGGACAGGAGGACGATGATGACCATGTAGACCACGCCCACCATGGCCCAGATCCGTTTATTTTCCATTCTTCTCCTGTTCCTGCTGCTTCAGCAGGTCACGGATCTCGGTCAGCAGCTCCTCGGTGGTGGGGCCGGCGGGCGCCTCGGGGGCGGGCTCCTCCTCCTTCTTCTTGTGTTGACCACCTTGACGATCCAGAACACCACAAAGGCGGTGATGAGGAAGGTGATGATGGCGTTGATGACAGCGCCGATGCCGAAGGGGCCTACCGTGATGGAGGCAAAGTCTGCCTCACCCATAATCAGAGCGATGATGGGGGTCAGCAGGTTTTCCACGATGGAGGTGACGATGGCGGTAAAGGCGGAGCCGACCACAACGCCGACGGCCATATCCAGCACGTTGCCCCGCATGATGAATTCCTTAAATTCATCGATCCAGCTGGGTTTCTTTTCCATAGAGCGTTCCCTCTTTCTGAATTTTCATCTGTTCCGGCATTGACCGGACAGTGGACAGAGTCGTTATTGGGCCTCCTCGGCGGCGGGCTCGGACTCCTCCTCAGCGGCGGCTTCCTCGGCCACCTCGACGGTGACGTCCACCTCTACCTCCGGCTCCTCAGCAGGGGCAGCCTCCTCGGCGGCGGCGTCTTCGGTAGGGGTCTCCTCGGCAGCGGGAGCGGCCTCCTCGGCGGCAGCCTCCTCAGCAGGGGCCTCCTCCTTCTCCTTGCCGATGAAGGGGAGCAGCTCCATGGTGTAGGTGTCCTCCTCCTCGCCGGGGGTCTTTTTCAGGTTCCAGAGCAGGCCGCCCAGCTCCATTTCGCCGGACTCCTTGTCGGACTTGAAGTGATAGGGGATCAGGCTGGCGGCCAGGGCGACGGCTCCGGCGGCTCCGATGACTTTGACGATCTTTTTCATTTTGTGAAGCACCTCTTTTGTCTTCTTTTTGTGTGTGGTGTGGACGGTACAGACGGGGATGGTTGATGCAATATCAGAAAAGCGCAGGGCTTATGCTGATGGAATGAAACGGCGCTCAATCCTGGGGCGGGATATAGGTTTTGGCCTTCTCCAGCTTGGCCTTGCCGCCCATGTAGGGCCGCAGGGCCTCGGGGATGTCCACGGAGCCATCGGCGTTGAGGTTGTTCTCCAGGAAGGCGATGAGCATACGGGGCGGGGCCACGCAGGTGTTGTTCAGGGTGTGGGCCAGCTGATTCACCGTCTTGACCTTCTTCTTACCCTTCTTATCCACCGTCTCCACCTGCTGGCTGTAGCGGATGCCCAGCCGCCGGGCCTGGGCGTCGCCCAGGTTGGAGCAGGAGCAGACCTCAAAGTACTTCTGCTGCCTGGGAGACCACGCCTCGATGTCGCAGCTCTTCACCTTCAGGTCGGCCAGGTCGCCGGAGCAGCACTCCAGCTGACGCACCGGGATATCCAGGGAGCGGAACAGGTCTACAGAGTTTCTCCACAGCTTTTCGTACCAGTCCATGGACTCCTCCGGCTTGCAGATGACGATCATCTCCTGCTTCTCGAACTGGTGGATGCGGTAGACGCCCCGCTCCTCCAGGCCGTGACTGCCCTTCTCCTTGCGGAAGCAGGGGGAATAGGAGGTCAGGGTCAGGGGCAGCTCCTGCTCGGGAATAATCTGCCCGTTGAACCGGGCGATCATAGAGTGCTCCGAGGTGCCGATGAGGTAAAGGTTGTTTTTGGGGTCGGTGACGGTGGGGTCGTCGATCTTGTACATCATGGCGTCCATCTCCGGGAAGGACATGACTCCCTCCACCATCTCGCCCCGGATCATATAGGGGGGGATGACATAGGTGAAGCCCCGGTCGATCATAAAGTCCCGGGCGTAGGCCAGCACCGCCTCGTGGAGCCGGGCGATGTCGCCGATGAGATAGTAGAACCCGGTGCCGGAGACTCTCCGGGCGCTGGTCAGGTCGATGCCTGCAAAGGAGGCCATAATGTCGGTGTGGTAGGGGATGGGGAAGTCGGGCACCTTCGGCTCTCCGAACCGCTGCACCTCCACGTTGCAGGAGTCATCTGGCCCGATGGGGACGGAGGGGTCGATGATGTTGGGGATGACCAGCATGATCTCCCGGACCTTGGCATCCAGCTCGGACTGCTTCGCCAGTAGCGCTTCCCGCTCCTGGGCCTCGGCAGTGACCTGGGCGGAGAGCTGGGCAATCTTTGCCTCGTTCTCCTCCGCTAGGGCGGGATTTTTCTTCGCCTGGCCCTTGAGCATACCGATCTGTTTGGAGATGTTGTTCCGGTTGGCCAGCAGGGCCTCGGCGGCCTGCTTGGCCTCCAGGCTCTGGGCGTACAGGTCGATGACCTGGTCTACCAGGGGGAGCTTCTCCTCCTGGAACTTGTTTTTGATGTTCTGCTTGACGATGTCAGGGTTGTCCCGGACAAATTTGATATCCAGCATAGGTGTCTGGCTCCTTCTTCTCTCTGGTGGGTTAGTTTCGTTTAGGAAGGCGGTGCAGGGCCTCCAGCAGGTCGTTCAGGTCGTCCACGCCGTAATACTCCAGCTCCAGACGGCCCT
>JAJPWY010000051.1 GCA_021205725.1 Clostridiales bacterium | reverse complement strand
CCGCCGCTCTCGCAGACAGCTTGATTATTATATCCGGTGCTCCCCCGATTGTCAACCCCCTTTTTGCGGGTTTTTTCAGGTTTTTTCGGGGAAGGGGCGCTCATCAGCACGCAAGGCGATTTTTAAAAATGCTACGCACTGCGCTTCACTCCAAAAAAGTCCTCCGCTATCTGGTCGAGCTGCTTTGCAATTGCCGTAAACTCGCAGTTTAAATCCAGCGTTCTCACATCAATGCGGTTTCCGCTCATTCGATAGGACTGATCCGGCTGAATGGTTTCGTCCGTGTGGGCGTATAAGAGCATCCCCGAAACGGCGTGGGGCCTGCCCGCAAGCTCCGCCTCCTGGTTCTTTACATAGGTGAATATCTGATACAGATTGTTCGAGTGCAGCGTGTGAGCGCCATATCGTCCCTGGGTGGTATGGCTGTAATATTTAGCGTCAATAATCAGCACCGTATCATGATAGGAGATCGTAATGTCGCTCTGCATAACAGGGAGCATCGTTCCGATGCCGTCATCCAGCGCCCAATGAATCTGTGATGCTGCAACGTGCAGCTCTGGAAACTCTCTGCTATAGTATTCCAGGATGAACTTTTCATACAGGCGGCACATCCATTGATCGTCCACAAAGGATGCCAGCCTGTTTTCGCCGCACTCTGTCGTCAGCAGCATTCCCTGCAAAATCAGCTGGCACAGGCCGATCAGCATCTGGTAGGTCTGATTGTTCCTATGAAAGCGGAGGCGCTCCCAGCGGATGGAGGACGGTTCTATTAGGTCTACAGCAGAGAAATACAGCATCTCCCTTTTCAGTATATCCTTGTACTGCGCTTCCACCTCACTGCTTTTCAGCAGTAGCATAACGGTTGTCTTCAAAATCTGATTCAAGAGGGTATTCTCTGACAGCTCATCGTATTCACAGGAAAGAATCTGCCGCCGGGCAATTTTATGCCGGATGGTTCCCGGCATATCGATGCGGCCCCGCATAGTGGAGATATCTTCCATCCTAATCTGATAATCACGATACAGTCCCTGTTTTAGCTGCGCGCCAATCCCCCTACACAAAATCGCAGCGAACAGGTTTTGTGCATGGTCAAACTCCTCGGTCGCTATATCGTCAAAATTGGACTGACGCAAAGCCTGAAACGCATAAGACAACATATAGTAAATGTTTTTTATCAGAATATGCCTATTCTGCTTCATTGAAACACCCCATGCAGGATATTGCTCCAGCGCTGCAGCTTCGCCGGGTCGTCAAACCAGTACTCCTCCAGCATCGGGAGAACGTCGAACTCTACCACCGTCTGCATCTTTTCGTCCGTACATTCGCTCCAATTGCTGAAATAACTGTGACCGATGCAAAATCCTTTTCCCAGCGACCGGTCACCGGCAATCTCCCGGTTCAGCTCTTTGATCTTCTCGATGAGCTGGTTGAACGTCTCGTTCTCCAGGCCGTTTTGATACCGGATAAACCCTTCCGAGTCAAACCCCGGCTCCATCTCAAAAAAGCTGAACCGGCGGCGCAGGGCATAGTCGATCATGGCCAGGCTTCGATCCGCCGTGTTCATCATCCCAATGATGTAGAGATTTTCCGGCACAGAGAACGGCTTTCCGTTGTAGGCCAGCGTCGCTTCTATGCCGCGATAATCGTTTTCGATCAGCATCAGCAGCTCGCCGAAGATCTTACTCATATTGCCCCGGTTGATCTCGTCAATAATGAAGAAATACGCCTGCTCCGGCTGGCTGGCCGCCTTTTGGCAGAAGCGGTAGAAGATCCCCGTTTCCAGCTTAAAGCCGTTTTCAGAGGGCCTGTAGCCCATAACAAAATCCTTATAGGAATAGTTCTGATGGAACTGGACAAATTCAATGCGGCTCTCATCCTTCTCCCCCATGATGGAGTAAGCCAGTCTTTTTGCGGCGAACGTTTTGCCCACGCCGGGCGCACCCTGGAGGATGAGGTTCTTTTTCGTCTTCAGCACGGCTGTAAGCATATCATACCGCTGTTCGGACAGAAAGACCTCACGAAGAAAATCCCCTTTTGTATATCGTACACACAGGCCGCCGTTTCCCACATCTCGATAAATATAATATTGCGATAAATCAATCTCTGGTATAGGAGTTTTATTCCTCTCCGCAGCTTTTATGCGAACCCACTTTGCAATGATTTTCCCCGCCAGTTCTCTGGTCATTCGTACTGACTTACCAATATCAGTAAGCTCCCAGATTCCGTTTACATCATTTGAAATAAAGCCTTCATACACAAGGTAGTTCCTTGCCCAGTCAATATTATTTTTTGTTCTTGATATATCTTCATCAGGTTCTTTTACGTCTGCCCACTCTTTAAGTAACAATTCATGTACTTCAGGTCTTTTTCCACTCCCGCCAATCTTTAACAGCGTCTCAATCAGTGGCACAAACCAATTAGCAAATTTAGCCTCGGAATGCAATCCATTAATATCAACATCCGAAACATCAGTATCTGATTTTCGTTCAGAATCAAATCGACTGATATAAAACCCCACATCCACCGTCAGCGTCTTATATTCCGGATCCGAATAACAGTCATCCGTGAGCCGGGACTTCAAAAGATCAGTCAACTCCGTATCGGTGCGGATATAAGCACAGATTTCGTCATAAAGGCGGTAGAAATTACGGAGGTTTGCCGTGTAAGCGCCTTTTTTAAAGCGATAGTCGCTGCCAAGGGCTTCTGCTGCCTTCTTCACCTCGGCGTATTTGTAAATATAATACTTATCCGGATAGCGAAGCCACAGATAGACGCTGACAGCGTTTTCCGTCTGATAATGCTGACGCCAACCATTTCCGTATCGTTCAAGCATAACAGCAGAACTGTTCTTGAACGCCATTATGCGCTCCGTCACATCAGCGTTCTCATCGAACAGGTCGAGAAACATGGCACGAACATCTTCCGGTGCTGCCTTGGCAAATTCTGTAATTCTCCCTGCTGGGAAGTAATTGGCGGATGCCAGCAGATTATAGGTTTTAGACAGCGACCGTGAAAGCATATCCGCAAAATCTGCGGCATTGACATCCCAGTTGTCCTGGAATGTCCGGATCGCCTTCCACTTGTACTGCTCATTCTCCCACTGGAATGCGGTGAAATCCCGCTTGTAATTGACCAGTGCCTCTTTCAATCGAGCTTCATCCAGCATGGCGTTATTCCTTACCTTCTCTGTCCTGCGCAATCAAAATTTTCAGCGCCTCCACGCCCACACGGATGGCCGCCTGGGTGTCGTGATCCTCGGTCTGATCCAGGCCCGCCTGCTGCCGTTCCTGGTTCCAGATCACATGGAAGCAGGAGCCGCACCGCACGCCAAGAGACGCCGCAGCCACGAACAGGGCCGCAGACTCCATCTCGCTGGCCAGGACGCCCAGGCGCTTCCACGCCTCCCACTTGGCCTCCAGCTCGTAGGAGACCGGCATCCGCTGGGGAGAGTGTTGACCATAAAAGGAGTCCTTGCACTGAACCACGCCGGTCTTGCCCCGTTTGCCTAATCTGGCGGCTGCCTCCACCAGGGCAGAGGTCACCTGAAAATCCGCCACCGCAGGGAACTCGATGGGCGCATACTCCCGGCTGGTGCCCTCCATACGGATGGCTCCGGTGGCGATGACCACGTCGCCGCTGACCACGTCCAGCCGGATGCCGCCGCAGGTGCCCACCCTAATAAAGGTGTCCACCCCCAGCTCCTTCAGCTCCTCCATGGCGATGACGGCGGAGGGGCCGCCGATGCCGGTGCTCATGACGCTGACCGGCTCTCCCAGGAGCTTGCCCGCCCAGCAGTTAAATTCCCGGTTCATCCCCAGATGTACCGGCTCGTCAAACAGAGCCGCAATAGCCTCGCACCGCCCGGGGTCGCCGGGCAGGATGCAGTACCGACCCACCGGGGCATCGTGGCCCAGATTGATGTGGAACTGAACGTTGCGCTTGGTGTTATCCATAATTTTGTTTCCCCTTTTCAGAATGTCCCTCTATTATACAACAGCCTCGTCGGAAATGGAACCCACATTTTGCGTTTTCTTACCCTCCCTGCGGGGGATCTGTACATTGCGGCACAGCCAGCGGGGTGGCTCAGGGGGGCAAACCGGTTTTTCTGAATGGGAGCGCTGTAATATTTGACAATTTGAAGCTGCCAGCGTATGATGTTTTTAGTCAAAACAGCGCATTTTCAGGGACCGATCGACCCTGTTTCGGATCGGCCAGTAAGGAGGCAAATATGGAAATAACAGAACACATCGCTCACTGCGCCCAGGACGGCCGTATTCAGACGGTAAGAGAGCATTTGGAGGGGACGGCCCGCTATGCCGCCGAAGCCCTAACGTGCATCGGCCTGTCCCAGAGCGGCCGCATGGCTGGGCTGCTCCATGATTGCGGCAAACTGACCCAGGCGTTTCAAACCTACCTCATCCGCTCTGTTCATGGCGAGTCGGTTCTACGTGGTTCAGTCAATCACACCTTTGCCGGGGTGCGTCTTTTGTTGGAGCGGTATCACTGCCAGTCGCCCGAGGGGCTGACGCAGTCAGACGTGGCCTGTGAGGTGCTGGCTCTGGCGGTGGGCGGTCATCACGGCTGGTTCGACTGCGTGGACGAGCACAGGAAGTCCGGCTTCCGGCACCGTCTGACCAAGGCGGGCATCGGCTATGAGGAGGCCAGAGAAAAATACTTTCGTCTTGTCATGTCCCCTGCGGAGCTGGATTCTCACTTTGCCGCTGCATCGGCGGAGCTGTGCCCTGCGCTGGAGCGTATCTGCAACATGACAGGCGATGATGTTCCGAACGCCCAATATTATAGCGAGACCGCTTTCTATGCCGGGCTGCTGGCCCGCCTGATGCTCTCCGCCGTGGTGGAGGGAGATCGCCGGGATACGGCGGAGTTTATGCAGGGGTTTCACTTCGCCCCTCGCCGGACGGAGGACGATCTGCACGCTCTTTGGGCCGGTTGTCTGGCCAGGGTGGAGCAAAAGCTGGACGGGCTCCCCCATGACTCGGAAATCGACCGGGCCAGGCGGGAGATCTCGGATCGCTGCAAGGCTGGCGCTACTCTGCCCGGCGGCGTTCTTCGCCTGAATGCCCCCACCGGCGGCGGCAAAACCCTGACCTCCCTCCGTTACGCACTGGCCCATGCGGAATCCAACGGGAAGCGGCGCATTATTTTCGTCTCACCCCTGCTGACTATTTTAGACCAGAATGCCAAGGTGATTCGGGACTATGTCCAGGACGACAGCCTGATTTTGGAGCACCACTCCAATCTGGTACGGGAGGCGTCCGATTCCGACGAGCTGGACGAGCGGGAGCTGCTGACGGAGAACTGGGACGCTCCTATCATCATCACCACCCTGGTACAGCTGCTGAACACCCTTTTCTCCGGCAAAATGAGCGCAGTACGCCGGTTCCAGGCTCTGTGCGGCAGCGTCATCGTCATTGACGAGGTACAGACCATACCAGTGAAGCTGCTGTCGCTGTTTTCCCTGGCGGTGAACTTTCTGGCAGAGTTTTGTCATGCAACCGTGGTGCTCTGCTCCGCCACACAGCCCTGTATGGAGCAGACCGCCCACCCGCTTCACGGCCCGGTCAGAGAGCTGCTGCCCTATGACCCGGCGCTGTGGGCCGTCTTTCGCCGGACAGAGCTGCGGGACGGCGGCAGCGCCTCGCTGGACGAGATCGCCGATCTGTCCCGGGAGCTGCTGGAGGAGGCGGACAGCCTGCTGGTGGTGTGCAATAAAAAGGACGAGGCTCAATCCCTGTTTTGCAGTCTGAAGGACATGGACGGAGACTGTTTCCACCTCTCCGCCGCCATGTGTCCCGCCCATCGGCGGGATGTGCTCCAGGCCCTCAACGTCTCCCTGGAGCACAGGGAGGCCAGGAAAACCCTGTGCGTCGCTACCCAGGTGGTGGAGGCCGGAGTGGACATCTCCTTTGGCCGGGCGGTGCGGCTTGCCGCCGGTATGGACAGCGCTGTCCAGACGGCGGGTCGGTGTAACCGGATCGGCGAGGCGGGCCCGGACGTCGTCGCCCCTGTTCTTGTGGTTCAATGTCGGGGGGAGCGGCTGGGGTCGCTGCCGGATATCCAAAGGGGAAAGGACGCCACGCTGGAGCTATTCCACGCATTCCGCCGGAATCCGGAACGGTTTGGAAATGACCTGGCCTCTGACCAGGCCATTCGGTATTACTATCAGCAGCTTTATGCCCGGATGCCGCTGGGCGCACAGGATTATAAGGTGAAAAATCAGTCTTTTACGCTTTTTTCCCTACTTTCTTTAAACGAGACGCTGACCCCAGACGAACCGCTTCCTTACTACTTCAATCAGGCGTTTCGGCTGGCCGGGTCGCTGTTCGAGGTGTTTGACGAGGACTCCGTCGATGTCATTGTCCCCTACGGCAAGGGGAAAGAGCTGATTGGCAAGCTGAACAGCAGCCGGGCGGAGCACGATTTGGCCTATGCCAAAGAGCTGCTACAGCAGGCAAAGCCCTACTCTGTCTCCCTCTATCGGTATCAGATCGATGTGTTGGAGCGGGAAGGCGCATTGCTGCCTCTTTGCAGCGGCGCAACCGCTTTGGTCGGACATTATGATGCGCAAACCGGTTTTACACTGGAGGAAAAGCCGGGTGCAATGCCCTATCTGGGCGTTGACTAAGGCAGCAGGGAGCGCAAAGAAGCTTTGATTTTATAGTTTTAGTCCATTTTATTGGACAGTATTTTTGTTATGATCGGAGCAGAGAAAGAAAAGGCCCGGTGAAGCAAAACTTCACCGGGCAGCTGGAAACGTACATGATCCAACAAACTTTTCAATCCACAGCTTGCGCTGACGTGTTAATTATAACGCTTATGCTCAGGAAGCGCAAGTAAAGCAGAGAAAAAGAAAAGGTGGACTGCCGGGGAATGCGTATGGCATAGTTCCCGCCAAATAAAAGCACCGAAAAAATAAAATTGAGCCTTGACATTTCTTCCTCTCCGCTGTATTATTTTTACATAATCCATCAAACGAACATTACGTTGATGCAATTGGAGGTGTATCCATGCAATGAAGTATCCAAATGTCGTAGAGTTTGAAGTCTCTGGCAACTACGCTCTCTTCTCCGACCCGATCATGCGGGTGGGCGGGGAGAAATGTACCTATCAGGTACCCACCTATGAAGCGTTGAAGGGCATCCTCTCTTCTGTGTACTGGCGCCCGACGCTCATGTGGCTAATCACCGAAGTCCGGGTGATGAATCCCATCCAAACGGAGGTCAAGGGCGTCCGCCCCATCAAATATGGGAAAAGCGGCAACGACCTGTCCTACTACACCTACCTGAAAAACTGCCGCTATCAGGTGCGTGCCCACTTTGAATGGAACGAGAACCGCCCGGAGCTTGCCGGAGACCGCAACGAGGAGAAGCATCACAACATTGCCAAACGGATGATCCAAAAGGGCGGCAGGAGGGATATTTTCCTGGGCGTGCGGGAGTGCCAGGGCTATGTGGAGCCCTGCGTGTTCGGGGAGGGAGCCGGCGCTTACGATACTGTTCCGGAGCTGAGCTTTGGCCTGATGTATCACGGCATCACCTATGCTGACGAGGCTTACTCTCCTGAGACGGCCCACCGAATGACCGCCCGGTTCTGGTATCCCACCATGAAAAACGGGGTCATCTCCTTTGTTCGGCCGGAGGACTGTCCTTTGACCAAGCCGCTGCGCTCCATGGAGATCAAGCCCTTCGGTGTGGAGCAGGGCAATTTCTCCGGTCTGGCGGAATTTGGGGAGGTGTGACGTATGGGACTGCTGCAAAAGGCCTGCGAGACCTACGATACCTTCCAGCACTTGGCCGGTGTGGAGGTTCAGGACAGGGCCACGCTGGCCCCGCTTGGCTACATTTCCACCCGGGCGGATATTGAGATCACGCTGGATCAGGACGGCGGCTTCCTGTCCGCCAGGGCGGTGGAGAAAACGGAGCCCAAGATCATCATTCCGGTCACGGAGGACTCCGCCGGGCGCACCAGCGCCCCCTGCGCTCATCCTCTGTGCGATCTGCTGGTCTATCTGGCTCCCTATGAGGAAAAGAAGCACGCCCTGTATGTGGAGCAGCTGGCGGACTGGGCCGCCTCGCCCTACAGCCATCCCCAGCTACTGCCGATCTTGACCTATATCCAGGGAGAGACGATTTTGAACGACCTTGTTCGGGACGGGGTGATTGCCCTGGACGAAAAGGGACGGCCCAAAAACGAAAAGGCGCTGGTGCGCTGGAGGGTGCTGGGGCTAGACCCGGCAGACAGCGGGCCATGCTGGACAAACCGGGGGCTGATGGGGGCCTATGGCCGGTATTACGCCAGCCGCAAGGAGGGCTGGTCGAAAAACCTCTGCATGATCTCCGGGGACTGGGACGTGCTGGCCAGGCAGCACATCAAGGGCATCATTCCCGCAAACGGCAACGCCAAGCTAATCTCCTCCAACGACAACAGCGGCTTTACCTACCGGGGACGCTTTGACGAGAGCTGGCAGGCGGCCACCGTGGGGTATACCGCCTCTCAAAAGGCCCACAACGCCCTGCGCTGGCTGGCGGACAACCAGGGCGTCACCATGGGAGGAAGAACCTTCCTCTGCTGGAATCCCCAGGGGAAGCCGGTTCCGTCACCCACCGGCGCAATGAGCCGGGGAAATCGTCAGAGTCAACCTAGTGCAAAAAATCCCACTGAATACAAAAAGCGGCTGAAGGAGACCCTCTCTGGCTGGAGGGTCGATCTGCCGGACAATGCGGACGTGGTCATCGCCGCCTTTGATGCAGCCACCACCGGGCGGCTGGCCCTGACCTATTACAACGAGCTCAAGGGCTCTGACTTTCTGCAACGGCTGTACGACTGGGACAAGAGCTGCTGCTGGGTGAACGGCGGGTTCGGCATTCAGTCCCCCGGCCTGTACTGGCTGGCGACCTGTGCGTTTGGCAATTACCGGGAAAACAAGTGGGCTATAGACGACAAAATTTTAAAGCAGCAGATGCAACGGCTGATGGCCTGCCGGATAGACCGGGCCATCTTCCCGGTGGATGTAGAGCGTCTGCTGGTGCAGCGGGCGTCCAATTTGCAACTGCTGCCCCGGGAGGAGCGTCAACGGCTGCTGTTTCTCACCTGCGCCGCCATCCGAAAATACCATTATGACACCACAAAGGAGGAATACGGGATGTCATTGGACAAAAATAACACAGACCGGAGCTATCTCTTTGGCCGACTGCTGGCCGTTGCAGAGGCGGTGGAGCGGAGCACCTATGATGACAAGGAGACCCGGGAGCCCAACGCCATCCGGCTGCAATCGGTCTTTGTGCAGCGACCGCTGTACACCTGGAGTGTTTTGAAGGATCGTCTGATCCCCTATTATGAGAAGCTCCCGCCACGTCTGCGTGAGTATTACAGAAAAGAAATCGCTGAAATCGCCGATAAGCTCTCGCCGAATGATGAGACGTTGAACCGGAAGCTGGAGGAGACTTATGTGCTGGGGTATTACCACCAGCGGGCCTACCGTAAGCCAAAAGACGACGCACAGGAAACCGCAACCGAAGCGACAACAGAAGAACTGTAAGGAGGTAACAGAAGATGAGCGTATTACAGCATAAGATCGACTTTGTGGCCCTGCTCTCCGTGACCATGGCCAACGCCAACGGCGATCCCCTGAACGGAAACAGCCCCCGCACCGACTACAACGGCTACGGCGAGATGTCCGACGTGTGCATCAAGCGGAAGCTCCGCAACCGGATGCAGGATTTGGGCAACCCCATCTTTGTCCAGTCGGAGGAGCGCTGTGACGACGGATGCGCCAGCCTCAGCGAGCGGGCCCAAAAGCTGGGTAAGATGAACGACCGGGATGCCTATGCCAAAAAAGCCTGCGAAACCTGGCTGGATGTCCGTTCCTTCGGGCAGGTATTCGCCTTTAAGGACGCCAAGGGCGCTTCCGTGGGGGTTCGTGGCCCTGTCTCTGTCCACCAGGCGGTCAGCGTCTCCCCCATTCAGGTGGCGGATATGCAGATCACCAAAAGCGTCAACGGAGACAAGAGCGAAAAGCTCTCCTCCGACCGTATGGGTATGAAGCACTTCGTCCGCTTCGGGCTGTACAAGGTCAAAGGCTCCATCAATGTGCAGCTGGCGGAAAAGACCGGCTTCACCCAGGCGGATGCCGAGACAGTAAAGGAGTGTTTGCGGACGCTCTTTGTCAACGACGCTTCCTCCGCCCGTCCGGACGGCTCCATGGAGGTGGTTCGGCTCTACTGGTGGGAGCACAACTGCAAGGACGGGCAGTATTCCTCCGCCCGGGTGCATCGTTCCGTCAAGGTGACGCAGAAGAATCCCTCCGCCCTGCCCACCTCGGTGGAGGACTATGAGATCACCCTGGAGCCGCTGCCCGGTCTGGAGCCGGAAGTGATCGATGGCGTTTGACGAGGGCGATTATTTGCAGCTCTCCGGCATCCAGCACTTTGTCTTTTGCCGCCGCCAGTGGGCCCTCATCCACCTGGAGCAGCAGTGGGCGGAAAATCTGCGCACCGCTGAGGGGCGGCTGCTCCACAAAAACGCTCACGACGACCAGCAGCGCACCCTCCGGGGCGACCTGCTGACCATCCGGGCCATGCGGGTACACTCCGCCCGGCTGGGCCTCTCCGGGGATTGCGACGTGGTGGAGTTCCGGCGCTCCGGGGACGGGGTGCCGCTGACAGGGGAAAAGGGCCTGTGGCTGCCCTACCCCGTGGAGTACAAGCGGGGCAGAGCCAAGCCCACCGCCTGCGACGAGGCCCAGCTCTGCGCCCAGGCCATGTGCCTGGAGGAGATGCTGTGCTGCGCCATCCCAGCCGGGGCCCTGTTCTATGGTCAGCCCCGGCGACGGCAGGAGGTGGTTTTCACCCCAGAGCTGCGGGCCACAGTGGAGCGTGCTGCCGGTGAGATGCACCAGCTGTTTCAGCGGGGGTACACCCCAAAGAGCAAGCCCTCAAAGGGATGCAATGCCTGCTCCCTGAAGGATCTGTGTCTGCCCGGTCTGTCCAGAACGCCCAGCGTGGCGGACTATCTGAGAGGGGAGCTGAACGAGCCATGAGGCATCTGCTGAACACCCTGTTTGTCACGGTGGAGGACGCCTACGCCACCCTGGACGGGGAAAATGTGGTGATTCGCCGGGAGGAGGAGATCCTGGGCCGCTTCCCGCTCCACATTTTAGAGGGTATCTTCCTGTTCACCTACCCTGGGGCCTCCCCTGCCCTGATGGGCAAATGCGCCCGGGAAGATGTGAATCTGGTTTTCCTGACCCCCAGAGGGCGGTTCCTGGCCCGCACCTGCGGCATGAGCCAGGGCAATGTGCTGCTCCGCCGCACCCAGTACCGGGCGGCGGACGACCCGCTGCAAAGCTGCCGCATCGCCCGGAACATGATCTTCGGCAAGCTGAGCAACGCCCGGCAGGTGTTGGATCGGGCTCGCCGGGATCATGCTCCCCGGCTGGACGTGGAGCGATTCCAGGCCGTCTCCGACCAGCTTCATGGCCTGCTCCCCCAGGTGATGGAGGAGACCTCTCTGGACTCCCTGCGAGGACTGGAGGGCGCCGGGGCCAGCGGGTATTTCGGCCTGTTCGACGATATGATTTTGCGCAGCAAGGACGTGTTTTCCTTTCACGGGAGGAGCCGCCGTCCGCCTCTTGACCGGGTCAACGCCCTGCTGTCCTTTGTCTATACGATGCTGGGCAATGAGTGCGCCTCGGCCCTGGAGATGGTGGGCCTGGACGCCTATGTGGGCTTTCTCCACCGGGATCGCCCGGGCCGAACCTCCCTGGCCCAGGATCTCCTGGAGGAGCTGCGGCCCTGCATGGCAGACCGCTTTGTGCTAACCCTCATCAACAACCAGGAGATCTCCGGCAAGGACTTTGAGGAGCAGGAGAACGGCGCCGTTTTCCTGACGAATGAGGGCCGCAAAAAGGTGCAACGGGCCTGGCAGGAGCGAAAGCAGGTCGTCATCACCCATCCGTTTTTGAAGGAAAAGCTGCCCTGGGGTCTGGTGCCATATGTACAGGCATTGCTGCTGGCCCGGTATCTCCGGGGCGATCTGGACGGCTATCCGCCGTTTCTGTGGAAGTGAGGCCGATATGCTTGTCGTCATTACCTACGATGTCAACACTGAGGACGCTGCCGGACAGCGCCGCCTGCGCAGGCTGGCAAGGCAGTGCGTCAACTACGGCCAGCGGGTGCAAAACTCCGTGTTTGAGTGCTCGCTGGACGCCGCTCAGTACCGCTTGCTGAAGGCAAAGCTGTGTGATATGATAGACCCGGAGCGGGACAGCCTGCGATTTTACAATCTCGGGAACAGCTATCACAATCGGATCGAGCATTTTGGGGCCAAGGGCAGCTACGACGCCGCCGGGCCGTTGATTCTCTGATCCCCGGGTGCGAACAGGTAGCGAGCACGAAAAGCCCGCCCCGTTCGCACGGTCTGAACGGTCAAAATACGCCGGTTTGGGTGCTTTCTTCTCTTGTACCGGCTGTAGTTTCACCGTTTGGCTATCTATTTATCGCAAAAATGCGCATTGAAGCGGCTCTCTTTTTGTGTATTTTTGCTGTCGCTCCTCTTGCGGGAGCGTGGATTGAAATAGTGGTTTGTAAGACCTCACGCATAAGATTATTTTGTCGCTCCTCTTGCGGGAGCGTGGATTGAAATGTCTACGAGGGCACCTATGAGCAGGTTGACCCCAAGTCGCTCCTCTTGCGGGAGCGTGGATTGAAATCTGTCCGCTTTGGCTCTTGCGATAGTCCAGGTAAAGCGTCGCTCCTCTTGCGGGAGCGTGGATTGAAATGTCTAAAATATCAGATAGGATACACGGTATCCCAAAGTCGCTCCTCTTGCGGGAGCGTGGATTGAAATCGGTTCAGGTTGCAACTTCCAACGGCATTGCCAGTCGCTCCTCTTGCGGGAGCGTGGATTGAAATCCTCCGCTATATGCGGGTGAGAAAGGGTTGTCGGACGTCGCTCCTCTTGCGGGAGCGTGGATTGAAATAGCTTCGGGGACGTGGATTTTCTGAGCTATGTCGTCGCTCCTCTTGCGGGAGCGTGGATTGAAATTGACATACTCGTCCGGCCAACACGGTTCGTTCCAAACGTCGCTCCTCTTGCGGGAGCGTGGATTGAAATCTTTCTGCCCTCTAGGGCGGTGGTATGGTTTGCGCGTCGCTCCTCTTGCGGGAGCGTGGATTGAAATAATATTATTTCAATTAGAAAGTGCTGCGGCCCCTGTCGCTCCTCTTGCGGGAGCGTGGATTGAAATATTCTGGCGGTCATCCGGTGACAGACTCCCTACAAAGGTCGCTCCTCTTGCGGGAGCGTGGATTGAAATTTTCGTCCACCTCATATGGTGGGCCTCTGCTCTGTGGGTCGCTCCTCTTGCGGGAGCGTGGATTGAAATCCCTTGATAGCGTCAATCAGCTGGGCAAGTGCATCGTCGCTCCTCTTGCGGGAGCGTGGATTGAAATGCCATGTTCTGCCTCTGCTCTGGCCCACATTTCTGTCGCTCCTCTTGCGGGAGCGTGGATTGAAATGTCTCCATCCGCTTCAGCTCTTCCACGCAATCAGTCGCTCCTCTTGCGGGAGCGTGGATTGAAATAGCAGTTCCCCGCCATGCTACGCAGTCGATGAAATCGTCGCTCCTCTTGCGGGAGCGTGGATTGAAATAGCTCGATTGTATAGCCCCGTCTCCCGGCCTTGAGTCGCTCCTCTTGCGGGAGCGTGGATTGAAATCCCTTTGATGATTATATTATACGCCTTTAGCGGGTCGCTCCTCTTGCGGGAGCGTGGATTGAAATCTCCTTGTGCGGGTACAACGTCAGGTCGTGAGCCGTCGCTCCTCTTGCGGGAGCGTGGATTGAAATATCGTCAACAGATGCTTCATTCACAATCTCCTGTACGTCGCTCCTCTTGCGGGAGCGTGGATTGAAATATTACCTTGACCCAGTGGGCCACTCCTGACCCCGGTCGCTCCTCTTGCGGGAGCGTGGATTGAAATGGCTTTAGTACTATCACCACCTATGACCTCCGGGTCGCTCCTCTTGCGGGAGCGTGGATTGAAATTTTGTGAAAGGTGAAGCCGTTGAGTATGACAAGAGTCGCTCCTCTTGCGGGAGCGTGGATTGAAATGAGGCAAGCAAGGCCCAGAACCTTGAGAAGTGGGGTCGCTCCTCTTGCGGGAGCGTGGATTGAAATCATTGACGTGACCTATGGCGGCACTCGGACGGTTGTCGCTCCTCTTGCGGGAGCGTGGATTGAAATAGCTCGCACTCGAAGTACACCAGCGCCCCCGCCAGTCGCTCCTCTTGCGGGAGCGTGGATTGAAATGCCGTGGACATCACCTATTACTCCGAGGTGGACAGGTCGCTCCTCTTGCGGGAGCGTGGATTGAAATTGACCAAGGTGGAGGACATTTCGGAGAAGCTGACAGAGTCGCTCCTCTTGCGGGAGCGTGGATTGAAATGACATTTCCGGATGGGTGAGCGAGTTCGGAGACGTCGCTCCTCTTGCGGGAGCGTGGATTGAAATTCCGTTGACGCAGATGCAAAGACTCTGACCATCAGTCGCTCCTCTTGCGGGAGCGTGGATTGAAATTTTGCTCAATGCTGGTGACGCTGTCCGGGATGGGTCGCTCCTCTTGCGGGAGCGTGGATTGAAATTGAGCTGCTACTCTCTTGCGAGTGTGACCATCCGTCGCTCCTCTTGCGGGAGCGTGGATTGAAATAACGAGATCGTTATAGGCGTGGACTTCTGCGGGAGTCGCTCCCCTTGCGGGGGCGTGGATTGAAATTCTAATCGCATAGGCGCATAACGTGCGCACGAGGAAAAGTCGCTCCCTTTGTGGGGCGTGGATTGAAATAACTACATCTATCGGCAGATGGGCTACCTCGCCCGTCGCTCCCTTACGGGGAGCGACCGGAGCGGCAGCAAGCCTGCGCCGACCAGAAGAACAGGAGCGCACCTGCACGCAGCCAGGTGCGCTCCTGTCCTCCGTGGCGGATGTGGAACACAATGTTTAGTTCATCCAGTCTGGCAGCAGTCTGGCTCTTTCCCGACCGGGGACAGACATTCACATCAGCTGCATTTTGTTTGGCAGGCAGAATTGTCTTATTATCCTGTTTGGCGATGGATTCTCCGCCATATTTTGCCCACACACCCCAAAATGGTTATTGACGGTAACTGTAAAAGCGGGTACAATAACATTCGATATATCAAAGGAGGATGCGCTATGCTGAGAGAGGATCCCGGTTTTTATATCACCAATCTCCACAGCTGGATCAACGGAAACGCCTTTTACGGCAGCTTCCGGGAGATGCGCTTTCTCATCAAACCCACAGCCGTTTTAGACAAGGTCAGTGGCGAGCCGCTCCCGGAGAGCAGGGTAGATGTACTCGTCTGGAAGGGCGAGTACTGTCTGGAGGAGAGCGAGGTGCTCAACCAAGCCACCTTCCCTCTGACCGAGGAGGGCCGGGAGCAAGTCATAACATGGATGGAGGAACAATACAAATGGATCACGACGTAGATGGCAGTAGTCCCACAGGACGACGAGGGAAGACAGAAGGGCTGGTGACGGGACGATGAACTCCGGTACACCGGCAATGATCGCAGCCCTGGTGCTGCTGGTAGCCCTGTCCGCCTTCTTCTCGGCATCCGAGACGGCCTTTACATCCTTCAATGTGATTCGTATGAAGAGCTGGGCGGAGGATGGGAACCAAAAGGCCCAACGGGTGATGAAGCTCCACGGGGACTATGACCGGCTGCTGTCCGCTATTCTGATCGGCAACAATATCGTGAACATCTCCGCCGCCTCTCTGGGCACGGTGCTGTTTACCATGTACTTTCCCACCTATGGCGCCACCATCTCCACGGTGGTCATCACCGTGGTCGTGCTGATTTTCAGCGAGGTGACGCCCAAGACCCTGGCCAAGAGCATGCCGGAGAAGATGGCCATGGCGGTGGCTCCGGCGATTCAGGCCATTATGACCGTCTTTTACGTCTTTACCGCCCTGTTCAACGCCTGGACAAAGCTGATCCAGCGGGCCTTCAAAAGCGAGGAGGACGTGGGCATCACCAACGATGAGCTCATCACCATGGTCTCCGAGGCAGAGCAGGAGGGCGGCATCGACGGGGACGAGAGCGAGCTGATCCGCTCCGCCATTGAGTTCGGCGACCGCATCGCCGAGGAGATCCTCATCCCCCGGGTGGACACCGTCATGGTGGAGGACACCATGACCATGGCCGAGGTGGAGCAGGTATTCTTCACCAGCGACTACTCCCGTCTGCCCGTCTACCACACCAACCGGGACAACGTCCTGGGCTATGTCCACATCCACGACCTGTATCAGCTCCAGCGCAGCGGCCGCACTGACTGGCTCACCGCCCTGACCCCGGTGGTCTATGCCTCCCACACGGAGCAGATCTACGACCTGCTCCAGACCCTCCAGCGGCAGAAGGCGCATATGGCCATCGTCGTGGACGAGTACGGCGGCACCATGGGCATCGTCACCATGGAGGACATCCTGGAGGAGCTGGTGGGCGAGATCTGGGACGAGCACGACGAGGTAGTCGAGCCGTTCCAGGAGCTGCCTGACGGCTCCACCCTCATCAATTGCACCGCTGACCTCCACGAGGTATTCCGTCGGTTCGACCTGAAGGAGGAGGACTGCGAGTCCTCCACCGTGGCCGGATGGGTGGTGGAGGAGCTGGGCCGGGTGCCCGCTCTGGGCGACCAGTTCCGGTATGAGAACCTGGAGGTCACCGTCACCAATATGCACCGGATGCGGGTGACGGAGATCAAGGTGGCAGTTCTCCCCGAGGAGCCCGAGGAAAAGCCGGAGCGCCCCCGCTCCCGCCGGGGAGAGCATGGGGACAGCGCCGACAACGAGGACTAAAAACAGAACGAGCGTCGCAGCTACGTGGCTGCGACGCTCCTTTTGCGTCTATCGGCTCTCAGCAGGCAAAAGAACAGCCTCTCCGGAATCCCGGAGAGGCTGTTGGCTTTGTCTGTATTACACCAGCTCGACGATCGCAGTCTCTGCGCCGTCGCCCTTGCGGAAGCCATTCCGGACGATCCGGGTATAGCCGCCGTTGCGGTCGGCGTACTTGGGGCCGACCTGGTCGAACAGCTTCTTGGCCACTTCCTCCTTGGTGAGGAAGGACAGGGCCTGACGGTAGGCCGCCAGATCGTTCTGCTTGGCCAGGGTGATCATCTTCTCCGCCAGGGGGGCGATCTCCTTCGCCCGGGTGACGGTGGTGGTCAGCTGACCGTAGTTGAGCAGGTCGGTGGTCTGCTGTCTCAGCATGGCCATACGGGCGTCGGTGGGTTTCCCCAGTTTGCGGTAACCAGCCATTACATTTCACTCCTTCGAAAGTTCCGTCCGGGACGAAACGTCTGTTAGTTGTTGTCCTCGCTCTTGAGGGAGAGGCCCATCAGCGCCAGCTTGTTGATGACCTCCTCCAGGCTCTTCCGGCCCAGATTGCGCACCTTCATCATCTCGTCCTCGGTCTTTTCCGTCAGATCCTGGACGGTGTTGATGTTGGCCCGTTTCAGGCAGTTGAAGGAACGGACGGACAGGTCCAGCTCCTCAATGGTCATCTCCAGAACCTTGTCCCGCTGGGTCTCCGGCTTCTCCACCACAGTGGCGCTGCGGCCCACGCTCTCCGACAGATCGGTGAACAGGACAAAGTGATCGCACAAAATCTTGGCGCCCAGGGAAACGGCGTCCCGGGCCGTGATCGTGCCGTCGGTCCATACCTCCAGAGTCAACTTGTCAAAGTCGGTCATGTTGCCCACACGGGTGTTCTCTACCGTGTAGTTGACCTTTAAAACCGGGGAATAGATGGAGTCCACCGGGATGACGCCGATCACCGTCTGAGCCGGCTTGTTCCGCTCAGCGGGGACATAGCCCCGGCCGTGGCTCAGGGTCAGCTCCATATTCAGGGACGCCTCAGGGCCCAGGGTGGCGATGTGCAGCTCCGGGTTGAGGATCTCCACCTCGCTGTCCGCCTTGATGTCGCCGGCAGTGACCTCGCCCTCGCCGGAGGCCTGGATATAGACCGTCTTGACGGAGTTGCTGTACAGCTTGGCGATGATCTGCTTGACGTTCAGGACGATCTGGGTCACGTCCTCTTTCACACCGGGAATGGTGGAAAACTCATGCTGAACCCCAGCAATCTTCATGGTAGTGACAGCAGTACCGGGCAGAGAAGAGAGCAGGATGCGGCGCAGGGCGTTGCCCAGAGTGGTGCCGTAGCCCCGCTCCAGGGGCTCTACCACATACTTGCCGTAGTTCCCATCGTTGGGATCCTCGATGCACTCGATGCAGGGCTTTTCAATTTCTACCATATAACTTTAACCCTCCTCGTTACAGGGAAGCGACGGCTCCCCTTGGTTTACAGCTTACCAATTCTGAGGAAGCACTGATTCAACGGGCGGCAGACGGCCATGATACGGCCGCCCGCCGTTCCCCTTTCTCTCGGCACTCCCCCACAGGCCACGCCCGTGGGGAAGTGCCTCTCTGTCTCAGAGGTTCCTTGAGGGTGGTCGGTTACTTGGAGTACAGCTCGACGATCAGGTGCTCTTCCACCGGGAAGTCCACATCGGCCCGCTCAGGCAGCCGGGTAATGGTGCCCTTCAGGGCCTCCTTCTCCCGCTCCATCCAGGCGGGGACGGACACAACGATGGCGTCCTCACCCAGGAAACGCTTGAACTGCACAGAAGAGCGGCTGCTGGCCTTGACCTCGACGACGTCGCCGACCTTCACCTGGTAGGAGGGGATGTTCACCCGCTTGCCGTTGACCAGGAAGTGGCCATGGTTCACCAGCTGACGGGCCTCACGGCGGGTCATGGCGAAGCCCAGACGGAACACCACGTTGTCCAGGCGGCGCTCCAGGCTGGTCAGCAGGTTGTCACCGGTGACGCCGGGGGCCCGCTCCGCCTTCTCATAGTAGAGGCGGAACTGCTTCTCCAGGACGCCATAGATGAACTTGACCTTCTGCTTCTCCTGAAGCTGGAGGGCATACTCGCTCTTCTTCTTGCGCATCTGGTTCTTGGCGGTGCGCTTGTTGCTCTTCTTGCCGTTGTAACCCATAACGGCGGGGGAGATGCCCAGAGCCTCGCAGCGCTTGGCGATGGGCTGAGTGTTCTTTGCCATAGTCTATTTCCTCCTTCTCGTGATCAGACGCGTCTTCTCTTGGGAGGACGGCAGCCATTGTGGGGGACAGGAGTGACGTCCTTGATCAGGGTCACTTCCAGACCCACACCCTGGAGGGCGCGGATAGCGGCCTCACGGCCGGCGCCGGGGCCCTTCACATAGACTTCCACCGTCTTCAGGCCATGCTCCATGGCGGCCTTGGCGGCAGTCTCAGCGGCAGTCTGAGCGGCAAAGGGAGTGGACTTCCGGCTGCCCCGGAAGCCCAGGCCACCGGAGGATGCCCAGCTCAGGGCGTTGCCCTGGAGGTCGGTGACGGTGACCATGGTGTTGTTAAAGGAAGAGCGGATATGCACAGCGCCCTTCTCCACGTTCTTGCGCTCGCGGCGGCGGCGCACGACAGTCTTCTTAGCTTTGGCCATTGTTCATATCCCTCCTTTACTTCTTCTTGTTGGCAATGGTCTTCTTGGGGCCCTTCCGGGTGCGGGCGTTGGTCTTGGAGCGCTGGCCACGGACGGGCAGGCTCTTCTTGTGGCGCATGCCACGATAGGAGCCGATCTCAATGAGGCGCTTGATATCCAATGCCACGTTACGGCGCAGGTCGCCTTCCACCATATACTGGTGTCCGATCACCTCACGCAGAGCTGCTTCCTGAGCCTCGGTGAGATCGCGGACCCGGGTGTTGGGGTCGATCCCGGTCTGGGCGAGGATCTTGTTGGCGCTGGTGCGGCCGATACCGTAGATATAGGTCAGGCCGATCTCGATGCGCTTATCCTTGGGCAGGTCAATGCCGGCAATACGTGCCATAAGTCAATACACCTCCTTATCCTTGTCTCTGTTTGTGCTTGGGATTCGGGCAAATCACCATAACTCTGCCCTTGCGCTTAATGACCTTGCATTTCTCGCACATGGGCTTGACTGACGGTCTTACTTTCATCGTCTTACCTCCTGTTTTGCTGCGTGGAACCGTTCCCTTGTCCAGAGGGCGTCTTTCCACGGCCCCGGCTGTGGTTATTTTGCCGGGATCATTTGCTTCTCCAGGTGATCCGGCCGCGCGTCAGATCATAAGGGGACATCTGGACAGTCACCTTATCTCCCGGGAGGATCCGGATATAGTTCATCCTGAGCTTGCCGGAAATGTGAGCCAGGATCGTGTGGCCTTTGCCGATGTCCACCAGGAAGGTGGTGTTGGGCAGAGACTCTTTCACGACGCCCTCCAGCTCGATCATATCGTCTTTGGACATGAGTTGATTTCCTCCTTCAATGGATGCCCTTGTTCGGGCCATACCGGGAACTCTGAGTTGCGGAAGGCGGCCAATGCAGCGCGCAGTTGCCTGTCGCTGACCGCTTCGCCTCTATGCAGCCGCTGGGCTGCCGGATGTGCGCTGGTCCCTACCCCCCGGACGTGCTTTTTGCGCTTCCGTTTGGGGGCAGCCAGCTTTCTCCCCTTACCGTTCACCAGCAGGACAAAGTCCCCCTCCTCTTTTACAACGAAGAAGAGCTGTCCCCTGTCACGTCCGGCCAGGGAGAGAACGATTTCGTTTGGGTGGATACTTGCCATATCAGTCTCCGCACCGGGTGAGGATCTCGGCCTCGCCCTCAGTGATGAGAATGGTATTTTCGTAATGGGCGGCCAGCTTGCCGTCCGCTGTCATGGGAACCTCCCAGCCGTCGGGCATCCGGCGGTTGCGGATGCGGGCCGAGCCTGCGTTGACCATGGGCTCTACACAGATGACCATGTTCTTATACAGGCGGGGGCTGCCGCTGAGCGTGCGGGGAGAGACATAGTTGGGCACCTCCGGCGCCTCGTGGACGCTGCGGCCGATGCCGTGGCCGGTGTACTCCCGTACCAGGCTGTATCCGTCTCCCTCGGCGCTGGTCTGCACCGCCCGGGAGATGTCGGACACATGGTTGCCCGCCTTTGCCATCCGGAAGCCCGCCCAGAAGGCGCGCTCCGTCCCCTCGATGAGACGGCGGGCCTCCTCGGAGATCTCGCCGCAGGGGAAGGTGGCGCAGCAGTCGCCGTGGTAGCCTCCCACGGCCACCCCCTGGCTGTCTAGCCGGTAGTCGCCGACACAGGCAGTCAGGTCGATGGAGACGATGTCCCCCTCCTTCAGCTTCCGGCCGGAGGGCACGCCGTGGATGATCTCGTCGTTGACCGAGATGCAGGCGTTGCCCTTGAAGCCGTACAGATGGTAGCAGGAGGGATATCCCCCATGACTTTTGATGAATTTCCCGATCTCGTGGTCGATCTCCCGGGTGGTGATGCCCGGCTGCACCAGACTTCCCCCGTACGCCCGGGCCATGGCGGCGAGCCGCCCGGCCTGGCGCATGAGCTCGATCTGGTGAGGGGATTTCAGCGTGATACGTTCAGACATATCATTCGCCCAGGGCGGCCAGGATGGCCTGGGTAGTGGCGGGGATGGTGCCCTGGTTGGCCACCATCTTCAGCACGCCCCGGCTCTCGTAGTAGCCCTTGAGAGGCTCCGTCTCGGCATGGTAGGTCTTGAGCCGGGCCCGAACAGTCTCCGGCTTGTCGTCCTTCCGCTGGGTCAGCGCCTCGCCGCAGACATCGCAGATGCCCTCCGCCTTGGGGGGAGCCGCCACCACATGGTAGGTGGCTCCGCAGTTCAGGCAGGTGCGGCGGCCGCTCATCCGCTGCTCGATCTCCTCGTCGCTGATCTCAATGGAGACCACAGCGTCGAAGTGGACGCCGGCCGCCTCCAGGGCGTCCGCCTGGGCCAGGGTGCGGGGCACCCCGTCCAGGATATAGCCGCCAGCGCAGTCCGGCTCCGCCAGGCGCTCAGTGATGACCCCGATGATGACCTCATCGGGCACCAGCGCTCCGGCGTCCATATACTCCTTGGCCTTCAGGCCGATGGGGGTGCCGTTCTTCACGGCGGCCCGGAGGATATTGCCGGTGGAGATGGTGGGAATGGACAGCTTTTTGCTCAGGATCTCCGCCTGGGTTCCCTTGCCTGCGCCGGGAGCGCCTAACAGGATCAGTTTCATCCCTCGGCCCTCCTCAGTTCAGGAAGCCCTTGTAGGTGCGCATCACCATCTGGGACTCCAGTGCCTTCTGGGTATCCAGGGCCACGGAGACAACGATCAGGACAGAGGTGCCGCCGATGGACAGGGCGCTCAGACCGATCAGGTTGCCGGTGATGATGGGCAGCAGGGCGATGATGCCCAGGTAGATGGCGCCGAACATGGTGATCCGGTTCAGTACCCGTCTGAGGAAGTCAGCCGTGGGACGGCCAGCCCGGTAGCCGGGGATAAAGCCGCCCTGGGCCTTCAGGTTGTTGGCCACCTCGACAGGGTTAAACTGGATGGTAGCATAGAAGTAGCTGAAGCCGATGATCAGCAGCACGTAGACAATGGCGTACACCACGCCGTCGCTGTCGAAGATCTGCATAAAGGTAGAGTCGGCCAGGGACGGCACGAAGGCCGCAACGGTGGCGGGGATGCTGGCGATGGTCTGGGCAAAGATGATGGGCAGAACGCCGGACATATTCACCTTCATGGGGATGTTGGAGGACTGGCCGCCATACATCTTCCGGCCCACCACACGCTTGGCGTACTGGACGGGGATACGGCGCTCTGCGCCGCTGATGAACACCACGAAGATGACCAGCAGCAGCATGCCGATGATGATCAGGGGCACCGCCCATCCGGCGATAACGATAGAGCTCTCGTCGGTGACGCCGTTGGCCCAGTTGACCACGCCGATATACATATAGTACACAGCGTTGGGCAGACGGGAGATGATGCCACCAAACAGCAGCATGGAGATGCCGTTGCCGATGCCGAACTCGGTGATCTGCTCACCCAGCCACATGACGAACACGGAACCGGCGGTGAAGGTGATCACGATGACGATTCCGGCCCACACGCCGTCGTTGGAGAGCAGCTCGTTGTACCGGAGCAGGGTGTAGTAGCCGAAGCCCTGGAGCAGGCCCAGAGCCAGGGTGGTGTAGCGGGTGATGCGCTCGATCGTCCGCTTGCCGTCCTCGCCGCCGTCCTTGGCCAGCCGCTCCAGGGCCGGGATGGCCACGGTGAGCAGCTGGATAATGATGGAGGCGTTGATATACGGCTGGATGGACAGGGCGAACACGGTGCCGCTGCTGTAGGAACCGCCGCTCATGACGTTCATCAGCGCCAGGATGTTGCTGGACGCTGCGTCAAAGTAGCTCTGCAGGCCGGCGGTGTCGATAAACGGCACCGGAATGGCGCTGCCCAGGCGGAAAATCAGCAGGATAAAGGCGGTGAAGAGTAACTTCTGACGAAGCTCCTGGATCTTCCAGGCATTGCGGATCGTCTCAATCACTTAGATCACCTCGGCCTTTCCTCCAACTGCTTCGATTTTTTCCTTCGCAGATGCAGAGAACGCTTTGGCCTTCACGGTGAGCTTCTTGGTCAGCTCCCCGTTGCCCAGGATCTTGATGCCGTACTTGCTCTTGCTGATGATGCCAGCCTTGATGATGTCGTCCACAGTGACGGTAGCGCCGTCCTCGAACTGCTCCAGCATGCTCACATTGATGGCATCCAGGGGCTTGGCATAAATGTTGTTGAAGCCGCGCTTGGGCAGACGGCGGGTCAGAGGCATCTGGCCGCCCTCAAAGCCGATGCGGACGCCGCCGCCGGAGCGGGCCTTCTGGCCCTTGTGGCCCCGACCGGCAGTCTTGCCGTTGCCGGTGCCGTGACCACGGCCCTTGCGCTTCGCCGCATGGGTGGAACCCAGGGCGGGAGAGAGATCCTGAATATTCATAGCAACATACCCTCCTTATTCAGCGTCGGTCACCTTGCAGAGGTAACCGATCTGGGCGAGCTTACCGGCGGTCTGAGCGTTGTCAGGCTGCACGGTGGTGTCGCCGATCTTGCGCAGACCCAGGGAGGCTGCGGTGGCCTTGTGCTTCTGGAGACGGCCGTTCAGGCTCTTGACCAGAGTGATCTTCTTGTTTGCCATTTCGTCCGACCTCCTTACAGCTCATCCACGGACTTGCCCCGGGTGGCGGCGACCTGCTCAGGAGTGCGCAGGCTCTTCAGTCCCTCGAAGGTGGCGGCGACCACGTTGTTGGGGTTGCGGGTGCGCAGGCACTTGGTACGGATGTCCTTGATACCGGCAGCCTCCATCACGGCACGCACCGGGCCGCCGGCGATGACGCCGGTGCCTTCGGGAGCGGGCTTGAGCAGCACCCGTCCGGCAGAGAAGGAACCAACCACCTCATGGGGGATGGTGGTGCCCGCCGTGGACACGGTGATCATGTTCTTCTTGGCAGCCTCCAAGCCCTTGCGGATAGCCTCAGGCACCTCGGCAGCCTTGCCCAGGCCGTAGCCCACCTTGCCCTTGCCGTCGCCGATGACCATCAGCGCGGTGAACTTGGCGACACGGCCGCCCTTGACGGTCTTGCTGACCCGGTTCAGATAGACGAGCTTCTCGATATACTCGCTCTGGGGTTTCTCAAATCTAGCCATTTTCTATCCTCCTCCGATCAGAACTGCAGGCCGCCCTCACGGGCGCCCTCCGCCAGGGCCTGCACACGGCCGTGGTACAGGTAGCCGCCACGGTCGAAGACCACGGTGTCGATGCCTGCGGCCTTGGCCCGCTCTGCGACCAGCTTGCCCACCTTCTTGGCGGCCTCTACGTTGCTGCCGGGGCCCTCGAAGCCCTTCTCCAGAGAGGAGGCGGAGACCAGGGTCACGCCCTTGGTGTCGTCAATGACCTGGGCATAGATGTTGGTCTCGCTGCGGAAAACGTTCAGACGGGGTCTCTCGGGGGTGCCGGAGATCTTAGAACGGACACGCTTATGGCGCTTGATGCGCTGGGCGTTGGTATTAGGTCTTTTAATCATTTAGGCACACCTCCTTACTTCTTCTTGGCGCCGGTCTTGCCTTCCTTGCGGCGGATGACCTCATCGGCGTACTTGATACCCTTGCCCTTGTAAGGCTCGGGAGGACGGATCTCGCGGATACGGGCGGCCACCTGGCCCACCTGCTGCTTGTCGCAGCCCTTGACGATGATCTTGTTGGGCTCGGGGGACTCCAGGGTGATGCCGGGAACCTCGTCCACAAAGACCTGGTGGGAATAGCCCACGTTCATAACGAGCTGATTGCCCTGCTTTGCCACACGATAGCCGATACCGTTGACCTGCAGCTCCTTGGAGAAGCCCTTGGTCACGCCCAGCACCATGCTGTTGAGGATGGAGCGGGTCATGCCATGGGCGGCCCGGTTCTCCTTGGCGTCGTTGGGGCGGGTGACGTGGATCACATTGCCCTCCTGCTTCACGGTGATGGCGGCGGGGAACTGATGGCTCAGCTCACCCAGGGGGCCCTTGACCGTGATGGCGTTGTCCTCAGCGATGGTCACGGTAACACCAGCGGGGACATCGATAGGCATTCTGCCAATTCGAGACATTCTGTGTTACCTCCTTACCAGACAAACGCCAGGACTTCACCGCCGACGTGAGCCGCGCGAGCAGCCTTGTCGGTCATGACGCCCTTGGAAGTGGATACGATCGCGATGCCCAGGCCGTGGAGGACCCGGGGCAGCTCGTCGGCGCCGGCATAGACCCGGAGACCGGGCTTGGAGACGCGGCGCAGGCCGGTGATGGCCTTCTCATTGCCGTTGTACTTCAGGGTGATGCGGATGATGCCCTGGGTGCCGTCGTCAATGAGCTGGAAGTTCTTGATATAGCCCTCGTCCAGCAGGATCTGAGCGATGGACTTCTTCATGTTGGACGCAGGGACGTCCACGGTGGTATGCTTGGCGGCGTTCGCGTTGCGGATGCGGGTCAGCATATCTGCGATGGGATCTGTGATGTGCATACGTTTTGACCTCCTTGAGAAAAGGTTACAGGCGGGCGGTGCTTGCCGCCCCCTGTCAAGCGCCAGGGTATCAGGGGAACTCATGCCGCAGGCGGTGACGGCAGCCGCCGCCCCGGCAGGGTCTTCCCATGACTTCTGACGCGTTGGAACGGATCAAATTCCCATTGGGGGAAGGGGCTTCTCCTTACCAGGAGGCCTTCTTCACACCGGGGATCTGGCCCTTGTAGGCCAGCTCACGGAAGCAGATACGGCAGATGCCGTAGTTGCGCAGGTAGGCGTGGGGCCGGCCGCAGATCTTGCAGCGGTTGTACTTGCGGGTGGAATACTTCGCAGGGCGCTGCTGCTTGATCTTCATAGAAGTCTTTGCCATGTTCAGTCTCCTCCCTTACTTGGCATACGGAGCGCCCAGCTGACCGAGCAGCTCACGGGCCTCCTCATCGGTGTTGGCAGTGGTCACGATGACGATATCCATGCCCCGGATCTTGTCGATCTTGTCGTACTCGATCTCAGGGAAGATCAGCTGCTCCTTGATGCCCAGGGCGTAGTTGCCCCGGCCGTCGAAGGAATCGGCGGAGATGCCCCGGAAGTCACGGACACGGGGCAGGGCGATGTTGAACAGCCGGTCCAGGAACTCCCACATCTTGTCCTGACGGAGAGTGACCTTTGCGCCGATGGGCATGCCCTCGCGGAGCTTGAAGTTGGCAACGCTCTTCTTGGCCTTGCAGATGACGGCCTTCTGGCCGGTGATGGTGGTCAGATCGTTGACCACGTTGTCCAGCACCTTGGCGTTCTCGCGGCCCTCGCTGCAGCCCACGTTCACCACGATCTTCTCCAGGCGGGGAATCTGCATGACGGACTTGTAGCCGAACTTCTGCATCAGAGCAGGGGCGACTTCCTGATTGTATTTATCCTTCAAAGTAGGCATTTTCAGTTCTCGCTCCTCTCTCAGATCTCAGCGCCGCACTTCTTGCAGATGCGGGTCTTCTTGCCGTCCACGATCTTGCTGGCGGCCTTGGTGGGCTTGCCGCACTTGGGGCAGACCCGCATGACCTTGCAGGCATAGATGGGGCAGGCCTTCTTGATGATGCCGGACTCGTCGCCCTGCTTCCGGGCCTTGGTGTGCCGGTAGCAGACGTTGACGCCCTCGACAATGACCTTGCTCTCCTTGGGGAGGACGGCGATGACCTCGCCGGTCTTGCCCACGTCCTTGCCGGAGAGGACAATGACCTTGTCGCCCTTCTTCACGTTGATTTTCTTCATCTGGGTGCCCTCCTTAAATCACTTCGGGAGCCAGAGACAGGATACGGAGATAATCCTTGTCACGGAGCTCACGGGCGACAGGCCCAAAGATACGGGTACCCTGGGGGGTCTTATCGTCCTTGATGATGACGGCAGCGTTCTCGTCGAAGCGGACGTAGGAGCCGTCTGCACGGCGGACGCCGTAGGCGGAGCGGACGATGACGGCCTTGACCACGTCGCCCTTCTTCACCTGGCCGCCGGGAGCTGCCTTGCGGACAGAGGCGACGACCACGTCGCCGATGTTGCCGTACTTGCGGCGGGAGCCGCCCAGCACCCGAATGGTCTTCAGTACCTTGGCGCCGGTATTGTCAGCGACCTTCAGCAGAGTTTCTTCCTGAATCATCTATCGGCACCTCCTTACTTCGCTTTTTCGATGATCTCGACCAGTCTCCAGCGCTTATCCTTGGAGAGGGGGCGAGTCTCCATGACCCGGACACGATCGCCGACATGGCACTCGTTGTTCTCGTCATGGGCCTTGAGCTTATAGGTTCTCTTGACGATCTTCTTGTACAGGGGGTGGGCCACACGGTCGGCAATGGCCACCACGATCGTCTTATCCATCTTATCGGAAACCACCAGGCCGACTCTGGTCTTGCGGGAAGAAGTTCTTTCCATGTTCATGCTCCTCCTTAGTCAGCGGCCTTTTCGCGGATGATGGTCTTAACCCGGGCGATGTCGTGCTTGACATCGGCCAGCTTCTGGGGATTGTTCAGCTGATTGGTGGCGTGCTGAAAGCGCAGGTTAAACAGCTCTTTCTTCAGCTCCACCAGCTTGGCGTCCAGCTCAGCGGCGGACATAGCGCGGATCTCTTTTGCCTTCATTACGCTTCACCACCCTCCACAACGGCTTCTTTCTTCACGATCTTGGTCTTGATCGGCAGCTTGTGGGCGGCCAGACGCAGAGCCTCCCGGGCGGTGGCCTCGGGGACGCCGGCGATCTCGAACATCACACGGCCGGGCTTGACAACGGCGACCCAATACTCAGGGGAGCCCTTACCTTTACCCATACGGGAGCCGGCAGCCTGCTGGGTGACGGGCTTGTCGGGGAAGATCTTGATCCACACCTTGCCGCCACGCTTGGTATAACGGGTCATGGCGACACGGGCGGCCTCGATCTGGTTGGACTTGATCCAGGCGGGCTCGACGGCCTGGAGACCATATTCACCGTAGGTGACGGTGTTTCCGCGAGTGGCTTTGCCGGTCATGCGGCCCCGCTGCACTCTGCGGTACTTTACTCTCTTAGGCAGAAGCATCAGCGATTGCCTCCTTCCTTTGCACGGGGAGCGCCGTTGTTGGCGGGCCGGTTATAGCCGCCGCTGGGACGGCCGTCCCGGTTGCGGTTATAGCTGCCGCTGGCGTTCCGGTCGCCGGAGGGACGGCGGTTGCCGTCACGACGGCGGTTAGGCCGGTCAGAGCGCTCACGATAGGGCTTGGACAGGTCGAGGGTACGGGGGGTGGTGCGCAGGGTCTGCTGCAGAACCTCTCCCTTGTACACCCAGACCTTGATACCGATCCGGCCATAGGTGGTAGCAGCCTCGGCAAAGCCGTAGTCAATGTCGGCCCGGAGGGTCTGCAGAGGAATGGTGCCCTCGTGGTAATGCTCCACCCGGGCGATCTCGGCGCCGCCCAGACGACCGGAGGCGGAGATCTTGATGCCCTTGGCCCCGGCACGCATGGCGCTGCTGATGGCCTTCTTCATGGCACGGCGGAAGGAGATCCGCTTCTCCAGCTGCTGGGCGATGTTTTCAGCCACCAGCTGGGCGTTCATGTCCACCTCGTTGCGCTTGATCTCGACGATGGAGAGCTGGACGGGCTTGCCGATCATCTTCTCCACCTGCTGGCGCAGACGCTCCACCTCGGTGGCGTCCTTGCCGATGACCATGCCGGGCCGGGCGCAGTGGAGATAGATGCGAACCTTTGCGCTGTCACGCTCGATCTCGATTCTGGGCACACCGGCGCTGTACAGGGTCTTCTTCAGGAATTTCCGGATCTTCTGGTCCTCAACGATCAGGTCGCCGACCTTCTCGTCACGGGCGTACCAGCGGGAATCCCAGTCCTTGATCACACCCACACGGAAGCCGTGGGGATTCACTTTCTGTCCCATAACTGTTCCTCCTTAGGCTTTCTCGCTCACCACGACGGTGATGTGGCTGGTACGCTTGTCGATCCGGTAGCCCCGGCCCTTGGACACGGGCTGCATCCGCTTCATGATGGGGCCCGGGTTCACATAGACGGCGGAGACATACAGCTTGCTGCGGTCCATGCCGTTGTTGTTCTCGGCGTTGGCGGCGGCGCTGTTCACCAGCTTGGCCAGAAGGGGAGACGCCTTCTTGGGGGTATTGTTCAGGATGCCCACGGCCAGGTCGATATCCTTGCCCCGGATCAGGTCAGCGACGATGTTGACCTTCCGGGGGGCGATACGGGCGTAGGTCAGGGTAGCTTTTGCTTCACTCATGTTCCGACGCCTCCTTACTTCGTCTTTCCGCCGCTGTGGCCGCGGAAGGTGCGGGTGGGTGCGAACTCACCCAGCTTGTGGCCAACCATATCCTCGGTGATATACACCGGAACGTGCTTGCGGCCATCGTGGACGGCGATGGTGTGGCCCACGAAGGCGGGGAAGATGGTGGAGGCACGGCTCCAGGTCTTCAGCACTTTCTTCTCGCCGGTCTTGTTCATCTCTTCGACCCGCTTCAGCAGCTCGGGGGCGCAGAAGGGGCCTTTCTTGACAGATCTGCTCATTATCTTCCAGCCTCCTTACTTGCCGTTGCGGCGACGGACAATGAACTTGTCGGTGGGATTCTTCTTCTTGCGGGTCTTGTAACCCAGAGCGGGCTTGCCCCAGGGGGTCACAGGGCCGGGATGACCGATGGGCGCACGACCCTCGCCGCCGCCGTGGGGGTGGTCGTTCGGGTTCATGACAGAGCCGCGGACGGTGGGACGCCAACCCATGTGACGCTTCCGGCCGGCCTTACCCACGTGGATGTTGGCATGATCCTCGTTGCCGATCTGGCCGATGCAGGCCTTGCAGTTGGCCTTGACCAGGCGGTACTCGCCGGAGGGGAGACGGATCTGGGCGGAGTCGCCCTCCTTGGCCATCAGCTGCGCCTGCTCACCGGCGGCACGCACCAGCTGGGCGCCCTTGCCGGGGTGCAGCTCGATGTTGTGGATGACGGTGCCCAGGGGGATGGCGGACAGGGGCAGGCAGTTGCCCGGCTTGATGTCGGCGTCGGCGCCAGTCTCGATGATGTGGCCGGGCTTCAGGCCCACAGGAGCCAGGATATAGGCCTTGGTGCCGTCCTCATACTGGATGAGGGCGATGTTGGCGCTCCGGTTAGGGTCATACTCCAGACGAATCACGGTGGCCTTGTCCTCCCGGAGCCGCTTGAAGTCAATGATGCGGTACTTCCGGCGCTCGCCGCCGCCACGGTGACGGACGGTGATGCGGCCGTAGCTGTTGCGGCCTGCGCTCTTCTGGAGAGACTGGGTCAGGCTGCGCTCAGGCTTTGCCTTTTTGTCGATGCCCTCGAACGTGGAGACCGTCATATGGCGGCGAGCCGGCGTTGTGGGCTTATAAGTCTTGATCGCCATTTACGTTACCTCCTTACGCCATGCCCTCGAAGAACTCGATGGTCTTGGAATCCTCGGTCAGCGTGACGATCGCCTTTTTGTAGGCGGAGCGGCGGCCAGGACGGCCGGCACCCATGCGCTTTACCTTGCCATCATAGTTCATCGTGTTGACCTTGGAGACCTTCACGCCGAAGATCTCCTCCACGGCCTTGCCGATCTCGGCCTTGTTGGCCTTGGGGCTGACGATGAAGGTGTACTTCTTGTCAGCGCTGCCCATCATGGAACGCTCGGTGACGACGGGCTTAATAATGATGTCATAAGCGGTCATGCGTACACCTCCTCGATGGTGGCCAGGGCGGCCTTGTCGATGACCAGGGTCTTGGCGTTGACCAGGTCATAGACGCTCAGGTTGTTGGCAGGAGTGGTGATGACGCCGGGGATGTTCCGGCTGGACAGAACCACGCCCCGCTTCACACCGTCGGTGATGACCACGCTCTTGCCGGCGCTGATGGTGTCCAGCAGGCCGACCATGGTCTTGGTCTTGGGCTGCTCGATCTCCAGACCCTCGATGACGGCCACGTTGCCGTTCTGGGCCTTGTCGGACAGAACGCTCTTGAGCGCCAGGCGCTTGAGCTTCTTGTTCAGGGAGTAGCGGTAGCTCCGGGGCTTGGGGGCGAAGACGACGCCGCCGTGGGTCCACTGGGGAGACCGGGTGGAGCCCTGACGGGCACGGCCGGTGCCCTTCTGACGCCAGGGCTTCTTGCCGCCGCCGGAAACCTCAGCACGGGTCAGGGCAGACTGAGTACCCTGACGGCAGTTGGCCAGATGGTTCTTGACCACTGCGTGGACGGCAGCCACGTTGGGCTCGATGCCGAAGACGGAATCCGCCAGTTCGACCTCGCCCAGCTCCTTGCCGGCCAGATCATAAAGCTTTGCATTAGACATTGTGGTACTCTCCTTTCCCTTAGTGCTTTCTTGCGGAAGCCTTCTGCGGGTTCACACGGGCGGAAGCCTTCTGCGGGTTGCTGGAGATACCGGCGTCGCCCTTCTTGGCCACATTGACCTTCGAGGTGCTCTTGATGACCACAACGCCGCCCTTGGGGCCGGGAATTGCGCCCTTGACAGCCAGCAGATTGATCTCAGGGTCTACCTGGACGATCTCCAGGTTCTGGATGGTGACCTGCTCGTTGCCCATCTGACCAGCGCCGATCTTACCCTTGCGGATACGGCTGGGGGTCGAGGTGGAGCCCATGGAGCCGGCGTGACGATGGACGGGGCCGCCGCCGTGGCTCATGGGGGTACGCTGGGCGCCGTGGCGCTTGATGACGCCGGCGTAGCCCTTGCCCTTGCTGATGCCAACAGCGTCCACCTTGTCGCCCACCTCGAAGACGTCGGCCTTGAGCACGTCGCCTACGCTGAGCTGGTCGTAGCTGTCCACATCGACTTCCTTCAGAACACGGAGCATCTCGCTCACACCGGCCTTGGCCAGGTGACCCTTCTGTCCCTTGGTCAAATGCTTCTCGGTGGTGGGCTGGAAGCCCAGCTGGACGGCCTCATAGCCGTCCTTCTCGGCGGTCTTTTTCTGAACCACGGTGCAGGGCCCCGCCTCGATTACGGTGACGGGGATCACCTTCCCGGCTTCGTCAAAGATCTGGGTCATACCGACCTTTTTGCCGAGGATCGCCTTTTTTGCCATTTCGGAATTTCCTCCTTATTCAGGTTATTGGTTGAGGCAGATGCCCATTGGACTGGCAGCGCTGCGTCAACATGACCCCTCCGCTCACGGCTAAGCAGGCGGAGAATGGGTGCTAACAAAGGAATATGGGTGAGATGTCAGGCTGTTTTAAGGCATTGCCGCATAAATCGGCAAGAGCGGCTGGTGAGAAATTTTTCGTCAGAAAAAGGTGCAAAAGCGCAGGAATACTTTGTGTATTTCAAGCTTTTGCTAACGCATTTCTGGCGGAAAATAGCCGCCAGACGCCGCAGACGCATTTGTGCGGCGATGCCTTTACAGCTTGATCTCGATCTCCACGCCAGCGGGGAGCTGAAGGTTCATCAGGGCCTCCACCGTCTTGGGGGTGGGGTTCTGGATGTCGATCAGACGCTTGTGGGTGCGCCGCTCGAACTGCTCCCGGCTGTCCTTGTACTTGTGAGTCGCACGCAGGATGGTGACGATCTCCTTCTTGGTGGGCAGGGGGATGGGGCCGGAGACGGTGGCGCCGTTGCGCTTGGCGGTCTGAACGATGGTCTCAGCGCTCTGGTCGATGAGCTGATGGTCATAGGCCTTCAGACGGACGCGGATGGTTTGGTTTGCCATGGTGTTTTCCTCCTTGGGTTTCGTACTTGTTGTACATGAGCCGGTTTTATTTGGATCGTTTTGCTTGGCTGAAATCAACCGCCGTGCCGTGTGTATCATTCCACGTCATAAGGAAAGCCGACGAAAACCGTCGGCCGCATCCACCATGCGAGGCGATCTACACCCCTGATAGCATCGTGGTTCATCACAGCCGCCCAGATCCAGCCCGGACATACTCCGCAGAAGTTACCGGGAATCCTCCCGCAATCTCCTGCATCATCGCACAGTGCGCCGGAGCGCACCATGGGTTATTGTACCGGATACCATGGCGGATGTCAAGCATTTTTTGCCTGTTTTTTCTTCTTTTTTTCGTCGAACCGAAAGATTGGCCGGCGTCCGACTTCCGTCAGACGCCGGCCACTAGCTATTAACCACTAACCACTGGCCACTCCCCGTTACCAGTTCCGCTTCATGATTTCCCCGCAGATGCGCTGGCTGTTGTTCTCGTCGATATAGGCGTACATCCGGGGGCGCATCTCCGCATAGGGCTCCGGGAGGCGGAAGTCGTTTTCGGCGTACTCCTCCAGCTTGCCCAGCAGCGCCTCCACCGTCATCACCCGGTCGCCGAACAGCTCCGTTTCCAGGTCGATATAGGCCCCGGTGGTCTCGTTGTACTTGTCCACGTCGAACTGATAGAACAGCACCGGCTTGCCCTGATAGTACACGTCCCAGCAGACGCTGGAGTAGTCGGTCACAAGCATTTTGCAGCCCATCATCAGCTCGTTGAGGGGCTCCGTTCCGAAGGGAATCAGCCGCACCCGGCCGCCCTCCTGGATGGAAAAGCTGTGGAGGTACTCCCGGAACTTGGGATGGACGTAGAAATCCAGGTACAGATCCTGCCGCTCCAGCAGGTCTGCCAGCCGGGGGTCGTTGAGCAGGGACATATAATTCCGGTAGTAGTCGCTGGCCCGGAACACCAGGTCGGGCACCTCCTCCAGCCAGTTGCGCCAGGTGGGCATGACCAGGATGCGCCGCTCCTTCAATCCCTTATCCTTTAATACGTCCCACCGGGCCAGGCCGGTGACGATCACGTCCTCCGGGGCATAGCCCATGTGCTCCACCACGATGTCATGCTCCCGCTGGTTGGAGGTGACGAACAGGTTCATGGGGTTGGTCTTTTTGTTGTAGATCTCCACCCGCTTCATGGCGATCACGCCGTGCTGGAGAAAAACGATCTTTTTCGTGTTCTGCACCCGGGGCAGGATAATGCTCTCCTTGTTCCGCCAGGCGTAGGCATGTGCTCTGGAGTCGGTGGAGATGAGTAGCCGGGCGGCCAGAATATAGACCATGTGCTTCAGGCTCATAAACTGGATCACGTGATCCCGGTAGGGCAGCAGTCGCTCCTGATAGTCCGGCTGCTTCTTGTCAATGACATAGTAGATGCTCCGGTGCATCTTCTCCTCCATGCCGCTCTCCATGCAGTGGCGGAAGAAATAGAAGCCGTTGTCCTGGGCCATGCAGCAGAATTTCTCAAAGCACAGGAAAATGTTCTTCTGCTTCAGCTGCTTCCGGAACAGCCGGAACAGCACCAGCGCCAGCCGTTCCTTCAGCCGGAAGGCCAGTCCGCTGTAAGGGCTGTACTCCTGACAGGCCAGGGCATAGCGGTCGTTGGACGTCTCATAGAGGGAGATGCTCAGCTCCTCTCCCTGGCGGCAGGTGCCGGGGAACAGAGTGCGCTCCAGCTTCTCCCAGCGTCTCGCCCACGGCCCGGGGTTCGCCGTCTTTCTCTTTTTGGGCGCCTGGGCGTAGGCCAGATAGGTCTGGCCGTCCTCTCCCCGGAAGACCGCCCGGATATCCCACCAGATGGGCTCCAGCCGGAGGTCGGACAGCCGGATCTCCCCGGTCATCCAGATCTCCCCGTCCCGTTTGGTCACCTTCCTGGCCGGAGCCAGATAGATCTTTCGATCCACCTCCAGCTTGTACCGATGTACCAGGGCAAAGCCGCACCACTCCCCGGGGATGTTCTCCGGGCAGCGGACGCTGATCTGGAGCTTTCCGAACCGGAGGCGGATCTGCTCCACCCAACAGGTCACCTGCCACTCATACCGCCGGGTGCGGTCTGCGGTTTGCAGCTTGCAATAGCCCGCCGACGGGCAGCAGATGACTCCCTCCACCTGCTGCTCGCCCAGCTCCGTGACGCCCAGGGGATCTCCGTAGGTATAGCGGACGCTGCGATACTTGTTGTCCGACGCCAGCTTTCTCCGGGCCATCCGCTCCGGACAGCGCAGGAGCACATTCTGCCAGTACGCTCCCTGGCGAACGGCCAGGGTCAGCTCCCAGCGGACGATCCGGCTGTTTTGCAGGTGCTCCGCCACGGAGGTAAAATCCGCCGTCAGCAGGCACCCCTGGGGGCCGGAGAAGGAGACCTGTACCGGGCAGTACAGCCGATCTCCCTTGCTCTCCGCCACCAGGAGCACCTCCGCTCCCTCCTCCAGGGACACGCCGGGGATCTCAAACCGCCATTGCCAGTTCTGGCCGCCCAGATCCCGTATCGCCCAGTGGCCCTGCACCGGCAGCCGCTTTTCCTCTATCGCCTGCCGGAGGGACAGTCCCTCCGGCCCGTCCTGGCAGGTGAGAGGCCGCTCCGCCTCCTGAAAGGAGGGACGGCACAGCTCGTCAATCCGGAAGTAGCAGCCCAGCTCCTCCGACCGGAACACCGGCGCACCGTTGGCCATCAGCTCCGCTCCCTGGAACGCCTTGCGGCCGGTGACGGACAGGGGAACGTGGAACCGTGTGCCGTCCTCCCCGGTCAGTACCCCGGAGAGGGCGTACTCCGCCCCGTCCATGGGCAGGTCGGTCAGCTCCACCGCCCCCAGTATCACCCCCTCGTCAGAGGGGGATTTCCCGGCAGGGAAAAACCTCTGCCCCTGAGGATCGCCGTCCGCCCGGTGGAGAGAGAAGCCGGTCAGCGCCGGGGCGTTCTCCGGCGCTCTGGCCCCCAGCAGCAGCCGCCCGTCCCGGATGAGGAACATCTCCAGGCCATAGCTGAACTGCTCCCAGTACCGCAGCTCCCGGTGGGCCACCGTCAGGGCCACCACCACCGCCGTCTGCTCCTTGAGCAGATACCGGGGGATCGCCTCATAGTCCTCCCCCTCCCGGCAGAACCGGTCTACCGGATCGCTCCACAGCGCCCGGTCGTTGAAAAAGTAGTCGCAGCGGCCCTTTGGCTTGAGCCGGTTCAGGTATCGTCTGGCCCGGAGGGGGTACTGGGTCAGGCTCTCCCCTTCCCGTTTGGCCAGGGTGACGATGAAGGGCTTCCCGTCCTCCGGCTCCCATACCTCATTCACCCCGGAGACATCCGCCGTCAGCACACCCTCCTCCAGCCAGGCAGGGACGCACCAGTGCTCCGTCTCCGCCCAGGTGGACAGCACCAGCAGCAGCTCCCCCTCCGGGAAGGCCCCGTTCCGGCAGGACATCCGGAGCCGTCCTCCGTCAGAGGGGAGCAGTTCCACGCCCAGGGGCTTCGGCGCAATGGCGCCTGCCACATTGTTCTCCAGCTTCTTCCAGCCGGGACGAGCTTCTGCCATGGGATCGTCTCCTTTTGATGCGCTTTCCCGGGATCGGGTGTGGCGCATCCGTTTTCAGCCTGATTATAGCATATCCTTTCCCGTGTCACAAGCGCTGTTCCAAAAAATTCACAATTCCTCTCAACCTGGCAGCAGCTCCCCTATCATCTCCCGGAAAATGCTGCCGAAGGTCTTGCGTTCCACCGAATCCGCCGCCGTGACGGGCAGCTCCTGTATCACTTGTCCGTCCAGGGATACCGTCAGGGTGCCCAGCACGTCTCCCGCCGCCACGGGGGCCTCCACTGTCTCCTCCAGCGTCAGCTCGGTGGTGAGGCGGCCTGCGTCGCTCTTGGTGATGAGCATTCGTCCGCCCTCCACCGCTGTCGGGACGCTCTCCGCCTCTCCCAGGGTCACGGGCACCGGGGGCAGGGCCACGCCATCGGTCACGTCCGTCATCGTCCAGCCGCCGAAGCCGTAGTTGAGCAGGGTCTTGGCGCTCTCGAACCGGTCAGAGGAGGTCTCCGACCCCAGCACCACGGCGATGAGCTCCATGCCGTCCCGCTCTGCGCTGGCGGAAATGCAGAAGCCCGCCCCCTGGGTGAAGCCGGTCTTTAATCCGGTGGCCCCGTCATAGTAATAGATTAGCTTGTTGGTGTTGGCCAGCTGAAACGTCCCGTCCCGGAGGGTGTCCATCCAGATGCCGGTGTAATCCCGGATCACCTCATGGCTCAGCAGCTCCCGGGACATGAGGGCGATGTCATAGGCGGAGGTCACGTGCCCCTCGGCGGGCAGGCCGGTGCAGTTGCAGAAGTGGGTGTCCTCCATGCCCAGCTCCGCCGCCCGCTGATTCATGGCCGACACAAAGGCCTCCTCGCTGCCCCGGAGATGCTCCGCCAGAGCCACGGCGGCGTCGTTGCCGGAGGCCACCGCCACCGCCTTGAGCATCTCGCTGACGGTCATCTGCTCCCCCTCCTCCAGGTAGACCTGGCTGCCGCCCATGCTGGCGGCGTAGGCGCTGGCCGTCACCGTGTCCTCCAGGGAGATGCTCCCGCTGTCGATGGCCTCCGCCACCAGCAGCATGGTCATCACCTTGGTCACCGAGGCGGGCTCCAGGGCCTCGTGGGCGTTCTCCTCATAGAGGACAGTCCCCGTCTCCCGCTCCATCAGCACCCCCGCCTTGGCGGAGATGGCCACAGGAGCGGCCTCCTCCGCCTCCGTCGCCCGGGCCCCGGGCAGCAGGCCGACAAATACAGCGGCCAGCAGCAGGGCTGTCAAAACGTGTTTTTTCATCGCTGTTCCCTCCCTTTTCCCTAGTCTTCGCCGAAGGGGCTCTCTTATGCAGGAGAGTTTTCCCAGCGGCGGAAAATTGTGGTCATGAATCCCTTGTTTCAGCCCGGGGTGGGGGAGTATAATAGCAAAAGGAACTTTGATAAAGCAAGGAGGCGCTGCCATGTCCGGTCTGCGGGTGCTGGTCTGCTGTCCCAACGGGGCGGGAGTCAGTCTGATGATGGAGTCAGTGCTGCGGAGGGTGGCCGCAGAGCTGGGGCTGGAGCTGGCCCGGCTGGACCACGGCTCCATCCGGCAGGGGGCAAAGACCGCCGGGGCATATGACCTGGTGCTCTGCCCGGCAGAGCTGGTGCCTCATCTCCGGGACTGGGAGGGCCAGGCGGACATCATCGGCCTGAACAACCCCCTCTCCCGCCGGGAGATGCGGGAGAGGCTCACCGCCTATTGTAAGAAAAATCCGTGATGTATCAGAATTATATCTTTGACCTGTATGGCACTCTGGTGGACATCCACACCGATGAGTGGAAGGATGCTCTGTGGCAGTCGTTTTGCACGGTTTTGGCAGAGTGGGAGGTCTGTTACCAGCCGAAGGAGCTGCGGGCGGCCTATCACAGGGAGGTGCGGCGGCAGACGGACGCTCTGCGGCAGGTCTCCGGGTTCGACGAGCCGGAAATTGATATCGCTCCGGTATTCTTCCATCTGCTGGCCGCCAAGGGGAGAACTGCCACTGACCGGGAAATCGCAGCCCTGGCCTGGACCTTCCGCACTCTCTCCACGGAAAAGCTCCGGCAGTTGAAGGAGCGGGGCAAACGCATTTACCTGCTCTCCAACGCACAGGCCCTGTTCACCAGGCCGGAGCTGACCGCCCTGGGCCTTGAGGGGTATTTTGACGGCGTCCTCCTGTCCTCTGAGGCAGGGGTCAAAAAGCCCGACCCCCACTTCTACCGCCTCCTGCTGGATCAGTATCAGCTGCGGCCGGAGCAGTCGCTGATGACAGGCAACGACGACCTTGCCGACTGCCACGGGGCGGCAGCGGCAGGGCTGGACAGCTGCTATATTTTTACCGAGCAGTCCCCGGTGCGGCACCGGCCCCTGCCGGAGCGGTGCCGGGAGATCCGGTACATACTGGAGGTCGCCACGATTCCATAAGCAGGAAGGCGAAAAGCTAATTAATCATTAAGGAATATAAAAGGAGCGTGACCGGCACGGCGTCGGTCACGCTCCTTATTATAATAGAATGATAGATGATGAAGTATCGTCACATTCCCTCGAACTGCATCCGATACAGCCGGGCATAGATGCCGTCCCGGGCCATCAGCTCCCGGTGGCTGCCCTCCTCCTGGATGCCGTGGTCGGTGAGCACCAGGATACGCTGGGCGTTGCGGATGGTGGACAGGCGGTGGGCGATGACCAGGGTGGTGCGGTCCTTTGCCAGCCGCTCCAGGCTCTCCTGCACCAGCCGCTCGCTCTCATTGTCCAGGGCGGAGGTGGCCTCGTCAAAGATCAGGATGGGGGGATTTTTCAAAAATACCCGGGCGATGGAGAGCCGCTGCTTCTGACCGCCGGAGAGCTTGATGCCCCGCTGTCCGATGTCGGTGTCGTAGCCGTTGGGCAGCTCCATGATAAAGTCGTGGGCGTTGGCCTCCTTCGCCGCCTGGATGACCTCCTCCCGGCTGGCTTCGGGGCGGCCGTACCGGATGTTCTCCATCACCGTTCCGGCAAAGAGATAGACCTCCTGCTGCACCATGCCGATCTGCCGCCGGAGGCTCTCCAGGGTGATGGAGCGGATGTCTTTCCCGTCCAGGAGGATAGCGCCGCCGGTGACATCGTAGAACCGGGGGATCAGGTTGCACAGGGTGCTCTTTCCCACGCCGGAGGAGCCAACCAGGGCCACATAGCTCCCGGCGGAGATATCCAGATCCACATGGTCCAGCACCGGCCGCTCCTCTCCCTCGTAGTGGAAGGAGACATCCCGGAGGCTGATGTTCCCCTCCGCGTGGTCGATGGTCACGGCGTCCGGGGCGTCCTGGATGTCCGGGGCGATGCGCAAAATTTCCAGGAACCGCTCGAAGCCGGTATAGCCGTTCTGGAACTGCTCGGTAAAGTCGATGAGGGTCTTGATGGGGTCGGTGAATACGCTGATGTACAGCAGGAAGGTCACAAGATCGGCGACGGCGATCTGCCCCTGGGCGATGCCGATGCCTCCCGTCACGATGACCACCACCTGGATCATGGTGATAAAGGCGGTCAGGCCGGAGTTGTAGCCGCCCATATAGCGGTAGCTGTCCCGCTTGGCGTCCAGGAAGCCGTCGTTGCCCTCCTTGAACTTCTCCTCCTCCACCGCCTCGTTGGTGAAGGATTTGACCACCCGGATGCCGGAGAGGTTGTCCTCGATCTGGGCATTGATCTGGGCGATGCGCTCCCGGTTCCGGCGGAAGGCCCGCTTCATCTTTTTGTTGAAGTACAGGGCGTAGCACAGCATGAACGGCACCAGGGCGAAGGCGGCCAGGGCCAGCTTCGGGCTGATGGACAGCAGAATCACCAGCGCACCCACCAGCTTGATGACCGAGATGATGATGTTCTCCGGCCCATGATGGAGCAGTTCGGTGATGTCGAACAGGTCGTTGGTGATTCGGCTCATAAGCTGGCCCACCTTCTGGTCGTCGTAGAAGGAGAAGGACAGCTCCTGGTAGTGGGCAAACAGCTCCTGCCGCATATCGTACTCCATATGAGCGCCCATGACGTGGCCATAGTTAGAGATGTAGTAGTTGCTGCCGCACTGGACGGCCACCAGCAGGGTCATCAGCAGGCCCAGCTTCCAGATGGCGGGGATGGCCTCCTCCGCCGGTAGGGTGATGACCGATGAGGTGATGTACCGCACCACCAGGGGGATGATCAGGGACACCACCGCCGACAGCATGGCGAAAAACAGGTCGATCAGGAAGGTTTTCATGTAGGGACGATAGTAGGACAGAAGCTTTTTCAGGTTCTCTTTCAAACAGGTCTACCTCTTCTCATTTTCGATTCAGAGATCTCTCTGACAGTTTGTCCCCCAGTATAGCAAAAGATTCTTTTTTTGGCAACTCCGTTTTCCTGCGTTTTCCCTCCCGGCAGGCAAAATGGGAGAGGTTCCCGCCGTTTTCCCGTTGCCTTGACCGGTCGGGTCTGGTATAATGAGGGACAACCGATCGAATCCTGCGGGCGTGCCCGCTGCGTGAATACAGGAGCAAACAAATCATGAAACGCTATCGAATCCTCTCCCTTTTCCTGGCCCTTGCGCTGGTGTTCTCTATGGCCACTCCCCTCTCCGCCCGGGCGGAGGATCTGTCCCAGGTCTCCCAGCTGGTGGCGGACATGGAGATCGACGCCGACGCCGCCCTGCTGGTCAACATGACCGAGGACGTCATCTACTACGAACAGAACGCCTATGACAAGGTGTATCCCGCCAGCATCACCAAGGTCATGACTGCCCTGCTGGTGCTGGAGGCGGTGGAGCGGGGCGACCTGTCCCTGAGCACGAAGATCACCGCCGGGGGCGAGACCTGGCTGGACATCCCCTCCGACGGCAGCACCCAGAACATCCAGATCGGGGAGACCATGTCGGTGGAGGATCTGCTCTACTGCCTGCTGCTCCCCTCTGCCAACGAGGCGGCCAACATCCTGGCCCAGGCGGTCTCCGGCACTGTGTCCTCCTTTGTGGAGCTGATGAACCGGCGGGCCACAGAGCTGGGCTGCACCGGCACCCACTTCGCCAACCCCCACGGCATCCAGGACGAGGATCACTACACCACCTGCTATGACCTCTACCTCATCGCCCGGGCCGCCATGAGCAACGAGACCTTCCGCACCATCGTCTCCACCGACAGCTACACCGTCCCCGCCACCAACATGAGCGAGGAGCGCACCTTTGCCAACACCAACGGCCTGCTGACCAGCAAGAAATATTCCGGCTACGTCTACGACAGTTGCATCGGCATCAAGACCGGCTCCACCAGCGACGCAGGCTACTGCCTGCTGGCCGCCGCCGAGGAGGACGGCACCATCCTGATCTCGGTGGTCATGGGAGCGGAGACCACAGTGGACAACGACGGCACCCACCGGATGCAGTTCTCCGAGTCCGCCCGGCTGCTGAAATGGGGATTCAGCAATTTCTCCTACCACTCCATTCTGGATCTGGATACCCCGGTGGCGGAGGTGCCCGTGACTCTGGGGGTGGATGTGGACAGCGTGCTGGTGGTGCCCTCCGGCACCCTGGACGCCCTGCTGCCCAACGACGTCACCTCCGACAGCTTCACCGTCGAGTATGAGACGGTGGAGTCCGTGGAGGCCCCGGTGGAGGCCGGGGACGTGCTGGGCACCCTGACCGTCTATCTGGAGGGAGAGGCCTACGGCTCGGTAGACCTGGTGGCAGCCACCTCGGTGGAGCAGTCCTCCTTCCTGGCCACGAAAAAGGCCATTGAGGACTTCATCTCCGACAACTGGCTCAAGGCCGCCATCGGGCTGGGGGTCATCGTGGTGCTGGTCATCATCCTCCGGCTCACCCTGTTCCGCCCGAAGCGGAAATACGGCAACTACACCGGCACCCGGCGGCCCCGGAACTATAAGGGCAGCCGGAGAAGATGAGCTCAGGCCTCACCGAAATCCTTTTGACGCTGATTTTGATACAGATTGCGCCCCATGTACCGCAAGGCACATGGGGCGCAAAAACGTTTTCTGTCGTCTGTTCAATTATCCCAGAGCGCTCAGGGACTCCTCCAGCTGGGCGATCTCCCGGGCGGTCTTGTCCAGGTTGTCCCGCTGCTGCTGGATGACGTTGGCCGGGGCCTTGGAGACGAACTTCTCGTTGGAGAGCTTCGCCTGGATGCCCGCCAGGTACTTCCGCTTCTTCTCCAGCTCCTTGGAGATGCGCTTCCGCTCGCCCTCCAGGTCCACCAGCTCCGCCAGAGGGATATACAGCTTGGCGTCGGCGGTGACCAGGCTCACCAGTCCCTCCAGAGAGGCGGGGGCCTCCTCCTGCACTGTCACCGTGGTAGTGGCGGCCAGGCGCTGGAAGAAGGGCTCGCCCGCCCGGAACACCTGGGGCAGAGCGGTGACCACCGTCAGCTCCGCCTTGCGGCTGGGTGCCACGTTCATCTCCGCCCGGCGGGCACGGACGGCCTTGATAGCGTCCATGACCTTTTCCATGGTAGCCTCGTCCTCCGGGAAGGCCAGGGCGTCGCTCTCCACCGGCCAGGACTGGAGCATGAGGAAGTCGCCCTCATGGGGCAGGGCCTGCCAAATCTCCTCGGTGATAAAGGGCATGAAGGGGTGGAGCAGCTTGAGAATGTCGGTGAGGACGTAGCACAGCACCTGCTGGGCCTGAATCTTGGCCCCCTCGTCATCCCCGGTGAGCCGGGCCTTGGTCAGCTCGATATACCAGTCACAATAGCTGTCCCACACGAAGTCGTAAATCTTCTGAGCGGCGACGCCCAGCTCGTACTTCTCCAGGTTGGCGGTGACCTCCCGGATGACGGTGTTCAGCTTGGAGAGAATCCACTTGTCCTCCAGGGCCAACGTCTCCGGCAGCTCGTTTTTCTCGATGGTCAGGTTCATCATCAGGAACCGGCTGGCGTTCCACAGCTTGTTGGCGAAGTTGCGCATGGCCTTCACCTTTTCCTCGCTGTAGCGCATATCGTTGCCGGGGGTGGAACCCATGACCAGCATCAGCCGCAGGGCGTCCGCCCCGTACTGGTCGATGACCTCCAGGGGGTCGATGCCGTTGCCCAGGCTCTTGGACATCTTCCGGCCCTGGCTGTCCCGGACGATGCCGTGGACAAAGACGGTGTGGAAGGGGGCCTTGTCCGTATAGGCCAGGCCGGAGAAGATCATCCGGGACACCCAGAAGCCGATGATGTCATAGCCGGTGACCAGGGTGTCGGTGGGGTAGAAGTAGTTGTAGTCCTCGCTGCTCTCGTCCGGCCAGCCCAGGGTGGAGAAGGGCCACAGGGCGGAGGAGAACCAGGTGTCCAGGGTGTCCGGATCCTGGGTCAGATGGGTGCAGCCGCACTTGGGGCAGACGGAGGGGGCCTCCTTTGCCACCACCGTCTCGCCGCACTCGTCGCAGTACCAGGCGGGGATCTGATGGCCCCACCACAGCTGACGGGAGATGCACCAGTCCCGGGTGTTGCTCATCCAGTTGAGATAGTTCCGGGTGAACCGCTCGGGGACGAATTTGATCTCTCCATTCTCCACCGCCTTCACCGCAGGCTCCGCCAGGGACTGCATCCGCACGAACCACTGCTTGGACACCATGGGCTCGATGTTGGTGTGGCACCGGTAGCAGGTGCCCACGTCGTGCTTCAGGGGCTCCACAAATTTCAGCGCGCCGCAGGCCTCCAAATCGGTCAGGATGGCCTTCCGGGCCTCCATGGTGGTCATGTCGGCGTACTTGCCGCAGTCCAGCACCTCCGGCTCGTCGGCGGGGGCGTGGCCGGAGGCGATGAGGGCCTCATACGCCGCCACGTCCTCCGGGCCGGTCATCCGCCCGTCATAGGTGAACACCCGGACGAAGGGCAGACCGTGCCGCTTGCCCACCTCGAAGTCGTTGGGGTCGTGGGCGGGGGTGATCTTCACCACGCCGGTGCCCTTGGTCATGTCCGCGTGCTCGTCGCAGACGATGGGAATTTCTTTATTCAGCAGGGGCAGGATGGCGTGGCAGCCGTGGAGATGGGCATACCGGGGGTCGTCGGCATTGATGGCCACGGCGGTGTCGCCCAGCATGGTCTCCGGACGGGTGGTGGCCAGCTCGAGATACTCCCCCGTCTCCTTCACCTGGTAGAGCAGGTGCCAGAAGTGGCCGTCCTGCTCCTCATACTCCACCTCGGCGTCGGAGATGGAGGTGTCGCACCGGGGGCACCAGTTGACCATCCGGTTGCCCTGGTAAATTTTGCCCTCATTGTACAGCCGGACAAAGACCTCCTTCACGGCGTCGGAGCAGCCCTCGTCCATGGTGAACCGCTCCCGCTCCCAGTCGCAGGAGGAGCCCAGGGTGCGCAGCTGCTTGACGATGCGGCCGCCGTACTTGTTCTTCCAGGCCCAGGCCCGCTCCAGGAACTTCTCCCGGCCCAGGTCGTCCTTGGTCAGCCCGTCCTTCTTCATGTCCTCCACCACCTTGGCCTCGGTAGCGATGGAGGCGTGGTCGGTGCCGGGCACCCACAGGGCGGCGTATCCCTGCATCCGCTTGAACCGGATGAGGATGTCCTGCAACGTGTTGTCCATGGCGTGGCCCATGTGGAGCTGTCCGGTCACGTTGGGAGGCGGCATGACGATGGTATAGGGCTTCTTGTCCGGGTCACGGTGGCCCCGGAAGCAGCCGCTCTCCTCCCACTGCTGATAAATGCGGGACTCCACCTTCTGCGGCTCGTACACCTTCGGCAGTTCTCTTGTCATCTTTTCTTCACGCTCCGTTTTCTCATATCGGCTCCCGGGGCAGCAAAAAAGCCCCGGGCCGTTCGGCTCAGGGCGAACATTGTCTGTCCGTGGTACCACCTGAATTTGGCGCAAGCGCCACACTCATGACCCGGTAACGGCGGGGCCCGGCGGCGCCTACTCCACATCGTTCAACGCCGCAGCTCCGGGGCGACCTTCCGCACGCTGCCGGCAACGCCTTCCACCAAACGGCGCCTCTCTTTGCCCGGCGGGAGTGCGTACTCCTCCCCATCAAAGCAGTTTACAGATGGGGTTAGTATAACCATTTTGTCCGTTTTTGTCAACCGGTCTTTGAAAAATCGTTGCGGCAGCCAACATCTTGCGGTTCACCGGGCCTCCAGGCCTTTTGCGTTCGGGGCGCTTTCCCAAAAAACTCCCGAAAAATCCCTTGACAGCCGTGTTATAATGTAATAGCATATCACATCTGACAGAGAGGAGGGAGTCCCATGCCCACCCACAAGGGGACGAAGCAGATCGCCGCAAACCGGAAGGCGTTCCACGACTATTTCATCGAGGAGCGGTATGAGGCCGGGATCGAGCTGTGCGGCACCGAGGTCAAGAGCGTCCGGGCGGGGAAGGTGAACCTGAAGGACTCCTTCTGTCAGGTGAAAAACGGGGAGCTGATGGTCTACGCCATGCACATCTCCCCCTATGAGAAGGGCAACATCTTCAACCGGGAGCCCATGCGGGATCGGCGGCTGCTGATGCACAAGCGGGAGATCCTCCGCATCCAGCAGCGGCTCCAGCAGGACGGCTATGCCCTCATCCCCCTGTCCCTCTATTTAAAGGACTCCCGGGTCAAGGTGGAGCTGGGACTGGCCAAGGGCAAAAAGCTCTACGACAAGCGGGCCTCCGAGGCGGAGCGCTCCGCCAAGCGGGAGATGGATCGGGTCATGAAGTCCCACGGGCGGTACTGACGGCCCAAAGACATAGAAAAGGAGACGATTCCAATGGCACAAAATCCCCAGGTCACCATTGAGATGACCAGCGGCGGCAAGATGGTGGCGGAGCTCTACCCCGAGGTCGCCCCCAACACGGTGAACAACTTTCTGTACCTGGCTGCCTCCGGCTTTTATGACGGGCTGATCTTCCACCGGGTCATCCCCGGGTTTATGATCCAGGGCGGCGACCCCATGGGCGCTGGCTACGGCGGCCCGGGCTACAGCATCAGGGGCGAGTTCCGCTCCAACGGCTTTGACAACCGCCTGGCCCATGACCGGGGGGTGCTGTCCATGGCCCGCTCCATGGATCCGGACTCCGCCGGAAGCCAGTTCTTCATTATGGTGGACAAGGCCCCTCATCTGGACGGGGACTACGCCGCCTTCGGCAAGGTCATCCAGGGCATGGAGGTCGCCGACCAGATCGTCTCCGCCAAGCGGGACTGGAACGACCGGCCCCGGGTGGAGCAGAAGATCCGCCACATGACGGTGGAGACCTTCGGCGTGGAGTACCCCATGCCGGAGAAGCTGTAAGCATTTCTATTCCCCGACCCGCTCTCCCTGGGAGGGCGGGCCGGGAACGGCTCCCTGACCGCACAGGGGCCTCTATACGGGGGCGTACTGGTTTCGACGGGGATGGGGAAGCAGGGCCAGCGAGCGGCGGCGCCTGACCGCCATAAAACGGGCAATTATAAATTAAACAACGACGATTATAGCGTTGCTGTCGCGGCCTGATTAGGCCCGACCGTCCCAGCTGGAAGGGCCACGAGCCAGTCCGGGGCGTGACTTGAGTGGCGAACGTGAGTACGGTAAGCTTTGCCCGTGCCATGCATCATGAAGCTACTGACCGCCGGAGCGTGACGGCTCACGCCGGCGGAAGGGAATGTAAATAACCGTCTGCGCTCGGAGAAAGCTCTGTGGATCTGTTTTCGGACGCGGGTTCGACTCCCGCCGCCTCCATCCACACCGGACGCCCATCCTGACATGATTTGTCGGGATGGGCGTCCGGTTTTTTCTGTGGACATCGCTGCACAGCTGTCATTTCAGGCCGCTAAAGATTGCACTTTACCGCCGCTCTTGCTATAATTGGAAACAAGCCTGCTGGCTCTGCCGGCATTTTGGGCCGGAGCTTCCGGTCACAGGGCGATTGGCGCCATCAGCAGAATGCCTCGCCTGTCATCAGGTGAGGCACAGCAAGGAAAGGGGTTTCTCATGACGTATTGGTATTGCGGCGTTCAGGTCAAGGACGTGAACCGGATTTATTCCTACATCAGCGACCTGGGAGAGTTGGCCGCAGGCACCTACGTAGAGGTGCCGTTTGGTCAGAGCGACACGCTCAGAATCGGGATTGTGAAAACGTGCGCAGAATATACCCCGGACAGTGCGCCTTTCCCGGTAGAAAGGTGCAAGCATATCATCCGTGTCGCCTCCCCGGAGGAGTATGAGGGGCAGTCTCCCCTGCCTCCCTTCCGCTTTGATGCCGGTGACGGGGAGGACATATACGAGGTGGACGACTATATTTGGGAGGAGGACTGGGACGAGGTTCTGAAGTGGGCCATTGACCATCACAGCTGCACCGACGAAGGGATCCGGCAGAAGGTCATTGAGTGCTACCGTCTCTGTCTGCAACAGGGCATGCCTGTAGCTGCGTTAAATCTCGGCACCTTCTACTATAATGGTCTGGGCGTTGCACAGGATTACGCAGAGGCGTTCCGCCTGTACCAAATCGCAGCAGAGGCCGGAGAGCTACGGGCAATCTGCAATCTGGGCTACTGCTATTACTACGGCCGTGATATCCCGGTGGATTACGGCAAGGCCTACCATTATTTTTCTACCGGTGCGCTGTTATTCAACGACGCCAACTGCCTGTACAAGCTGGGAGATATGTATCTGAACGGTTATCATGTAGAGGAAAACGAGAAATACGCCTTTTTGCTATATGACCGTGCCCGGGGAGCCGTTCATGAGGACGAGGAGTGCCTTGCGGATATTCAGTTCCGGATGGGCAAGTGTCTGCTTTGGGGCATCGGCGTGGAGCCCGATATCGAGCACGCCAACGCCTATTTGCATTTAGCCCTGCTGAATTTCTATCAGCGGAGGAAAACAGACCCCTTTGTGGGAAATCTGATTCAATCCACGAAGGATCTCATCGAGGAGGCCCAGACCTTTCTGGATTTGGAGACGATATAGCTATCTCCACCCCCTCCCCCGCCGGTTGCTCCACAGTGTTTCACTTTGCTAACCGGAATTTTCCGTGTATAATAACAGGCAGAAAAACCGGCGACAGGAGCGGGAGATGATGCGATATGGCGAAGCTGACCTTTTCCATGGAGAACTATCTGGAGGCGGTCTATGAGCTCTCCAACCGAGGCGGCGGGGCCAGAGTCAGCGATATCGCCGCCCGGATGGGGGTCTCCAAGGCCAGCGTGAACAGCGCCATGAACCTGCTCCATCAGCGGGGACTGGTGGAAAACGAGAAATACCGGGAGATCCGCCTGACCGAGGCGGGACGGCAGACGGCCCGCCTCACGGCGGAGAAGCACCACATCCTCCAGACCCTCCTGAGCCGGGTCATGGGCGTGGAGGAGGAGCAGGCCAGCGCAGACGCCTGCGCCATGGAGCACGTCATCTCTGACGAGTCCACCAGGAGGATATTGGAATTCCTGGAGAAAAACGGAATAGAGGTCGAGTAGACCGGGGAGCAGACCGGCCCCCGGGGATTTCCACAGAGATTCCCGGGGGCCGTCCCATTGCTCGAAAAAGCTCGAAAAACCTCGGTAAAAAGTGACGGTTTTCCCCGAAAAATCCGTTGAAAACCGGAACAAAATGTGGTAAATTGAACCATCATCAGCGGAGGAGGCCGGAGCGGTGGACGAGATCAGGACGGTGATCGCAGAGCACGACGACAGCCTGAGGCGGAGCATGGAGCGCTATCTGTGCCGGACAGACGACATCCGGGTGGTGGGCAGCACGGGCGACGGCGGCGCCGTCCTGTCCCTTCTCCGGCAAACGAGGCCCCATGTGCTGCTGATCGATCCCGCCTTCCCGGGCAGAGACGGCCCGGAGCTGCTCCGCCGCATCCGGCGGGAGCCGGGCCTGCGCATCATCGTCACCACCGGGAACACCCGGGGAGCGGTCACAGAGCGGCCGGTTCCGCTCCGGGTGTGCTACGTGCTGGCAAAGCCTCTGGCTCTGGCCTCCCTGGAGGAGTATATCCGTCTGGCCATGGTGGAGGAGGAGCAGCCAGAAGGCCGTCGGCTGGCGGTGGAGCGCCGGGTGGCCCTGGCTCTCCGGGAGCTGGGCGCACGGGCGGGACGGCGGCGGTATCTCTATACCTTCCACGCCGTCTGTGCGGCGGTGGAGCAGCCGCAGCTCCTGTCCGACGGCGTGACCAGAGCGGTGTATCCCCTGGTGGCGGGGAAATGCGGCGCATCCGTCCCGGCAGTAAAGCAGGGCGTCCGCAGCCTGTGGGAGTGGCTGTGGGAGAAGGGCGACCGGGAGGCGCTGGAGCGCTACCTCCCGGCGGCAGTCTGTGGGAGAGACTTTCGCCCCGGCAGCTCCGCCTTTGTGGGCGCATTGGCCCGGCAGCTCCGGGAGGACTGTCGGATGTGGGGATAAGGGCCCGCAATCAACCGAAAAGCAGCCCCTGCGCTGACCGATGCTGTCAGCGCAGGGGCTGTATTGCTTTTGGCACGCTTTTTCAGCGTCCCTCGATGATCTCCTGGATCAGCTCCCGCTCGTCCATGTGGTGCTTGACGCCGCAGATCTCCTGATAGTCCTCGTGGCCCTTGCCTGCCAGGACAATCACGTCTCCCTTCCGACCGATCTCCATGCAGTAGCGGATGGCCTCCTTCCGGTCGGGGATGGTGACATATTTCCCGTCCGCCTTGCGGACGCCGGTGAGGATATCGTTGATGATGTCCATGGGCTCCTCGAACCGGGGGTTGTCGGAGGTCACCACCGTCAGGTCTGCCAGACGGGAGGAGACCTCTCCCATCTCGTACCGGCGGCTCTTGGCCCGGTTGCCGCCGCAGCCAAAGAGACAGATGATCCGCTCCGGCCCGTAGGCCCGGAGATTGAGGAGCAGCGCCTCCAGGCTCATGGCGTTGTGGGCGTAGTCGATCATCAGGGTGTACTCCCCGGGAGTGGGGACGATCTCCAGACGGCCCTTGACCTGGATGTGATCCAGGGCCTCCGCCACGGCGGTCTGGGAGACACCCAGATGGCGGCACAGGGCGATGGCGGCCAGAGAGTTGTAGACGGTGAAATCCCCGGGAATGTCCACCCGGACAGGGTAGTGCTCCAGGCCCTCCAGGTCGTAGGAGACCCCCAGGTAGCCGGGCTGATGGATGCGCTGAACGTTCACCGCCCGGAGGTCGGCTCCCTCGCCCATGCCGAAGGTCTCCAGCTGGCAGGTGTGACCGGCCATGACCTCCTCCAGGAAGTCGGCGTCGGCGTTGGCCAGACCGATGCGGCACTGGCGGAACAGCTTGCCCTTGCAGGCGATATACTCCGCCATGTCCGCATGCTCCCCGGGGCCGATATGATCCTCCTCCAGGTTGGTGAAGATGCCGTAATCAAAGGTGAAGCCGGAGACCCGATCCAGCTTCATGGCCTGGGAGGAGACCTCCATGACCACATACCGGATGCCTGCGTTCACCATGTCCGCAAAGTGCTTCTGCACCAGCCAGGACTCCGGGGTGGTGTTGACGGCGTGGGTGTGTACGTCGCCGCAAATCACCTCGATGGTGCCGATGAGCCCGGTGGGGAGCCCGGCAGCCTCCAGCATGGAGCGGATCATATAGGTGGTGGTGGTCTTGCCCTTGGTGCCGGTGACGCCGATGGTGGTCAGCTTTTCGGCGGGGTGGTCGAACCAGGCGGCGGACAGCTCCGCCAGGGCCAGCCGGGGGTTGGGCACGTGGAGCACGGTGACGGACAGGGGGACATTGACCTCCACATCATGCTGCACCACCAGGGCCACGGCCCCCTTCTCCAGGGCGTCGGCAACATACTTATGGCCGTCGGTGACGGCCCCGGGCATACAGACGAACACACAGCCCGGCTCCACCTTCCGGGAGTCGTAGACGATGGAGGTGACCTCCCTGTCCAGATCGCCCTGGGTGAGCATATAATTCATCCGGGCTACCAGCTTCATCAGATTCATATGGCAGTTCCTTTCTGTTTCAAAGAAAATCAGACTTCGCCTTCAAATACGGTGACGGCGGGGCCGGTCATAAGGACGCTGTTCTCCGTGACCTGGATCTCCAGGTCGCCGCCTCGCAGGTGGACGGTGACGCAGTCGTCGGTGAGCCCGTTTTTGACGCAGGCCACCGCCGTGGCGCAGGCCCCGGTGCCGCAGGCCATGGTCTCTCCTGCCCCCCGCTCCCAGACCCGCATCTGGACGTTCTGCCGGTCGATGATCCGGACGAACTCGGTGTTCACCCGGTCGGGGAACATGGGGTGGTTTTCAAACTGTGGGCCCACCCTGTCGATGTCCAGCCCGTCCACGTCGTCGCACCAGACCACGGCGTGGGGATTGCCCATGGACACGCAGGTCATCACCCAGTCCTGCCCCGCCACGTGTACCGGCTGACCGATGACGGCGTCCCCCAGGCCCACCACGGGAATGTCCGCCGCCGCCAGGCCGGGGATGCCCATATCCACCCGAACGGAGGAGACCTTGCCGTCCGCCACCGTCAGGTCCAGATATTTCAGCCCGGCCTTCGTCTCGATGACCAGATGGGTCTTGTCGGTCAGGCCCTTGTCATAGACGAACTTTGCCACGCACCGGATGCCGTTGCCGCACATGGCTCCCTCGGAGCCGTCGGAGTTGTACATCCCCATGCGGAAGTCCGCCACCGCCGAGGGGTTGATGGTGATGAGGCCGTCGGAGCCGATGCCCGTATGACGGTCGCTGTACCGCAGGGCGAAGGCCCCCGGGTCGTCGATGGTCTCTCCGGTGCAGTCCACATAGATGTAGTCGTTGCCGCAGCCGTGCATTTTCGTGAATTTCATCTCAGTCCGCTCCTTCCGGCGCAATCATACAAATACATTATACTTTGCAGGAATTGAATGTAAACTGCATTTTCTGCTGGAGAACAGGGAAAAACTGCTGTCAGGTCGTGGGAATGATCGTTCAAAAGAAACAGGCCTTCTTTTAACAATTTTCTTTGCATATATTCCCTGATTATGCTAAAATGGGTGGAAGAAATTCCCGGGAGGGAAAGGGGGCGGGGCGCTATGATCCGTATTGCAGTGGTAGAGGACGATCCGGGCTACCGGCAGCAGCTGACGGAGTTCATCCAGCGATGCGAGGAGGAGCAGGGGGAGCAGTTCAAGGTCACCATGTTCACCGACGGGCTGGAGATTGCCGAGGAATACGCTGCGGCCTACGACGTCATTTTCCTGGACATCCAGATGGAGCATCTGGACGGCATGGCCACGGCCCGGCGCATCCGGCAGCAGGACAAAAACGTGGTCATCATCTTCATCACCAATCTGGCCCAGTACGCCCTCCAGGGCTACCAGGTGGAGGCCCTGGACTATGTGCTCAAGCCCCTGAGCTACTTTGCCTTCTCCCAGGAGTTGAAAAAGGCGGTGCGCAAGGTGCGGGAGCGCTCCGGCTGCTTCCTGCGGCTAATGCAGGAGAGCGGGATGGTGCGGCTGGACGTGTCCGCCATCCGCTATATCGAGAGCGCCGGGCACAATGTGATCTATCACACGGCGGAGGGAGACTACACCAACCGGGAGCCCCTGAAAAGCGTGGAGCAAAAGCTGGAGGGACGACACTTCTCCCGGTGCAACAACTGCTACCTGGTGAACCTGGCCCATGTGGAGCGGGTGGACAAGGCGGTGGTGGTGGACGGCATCGAGCTGCAAATGAGCCGTCCCCGGCGAAAGGCGTTTATGGAGGCTCTGGCGGCCTATGTGGGAGGCGAGTGAGCGGTGACCACCATTGCGGATATCCCTAAATTCTATACCGCCCTGGCGGAGTGGCTCTCCTGCCTGGTCTTTGTGCTGCTGCTGGAGAAGCGGCAGCCCCGGAAATGGGTCACGGCTCTGGAGCTGGCGGCCTCCTTCGGTCTGCTGTGCGTGGTGCAGTATTTCATCGGCATCGTCCCCATCGGGCTGTGGCTGCCGGGGATGGGGGTGGCCCTGGCCATTATGTACGCCACCATCCTGGCCTGTTGCAGGGTCTCGCCCACCGATGCGGGATTTTTCTGGGCCATCGCCTTTATCGTGGCGGAGTTCATCGCCTCTCTGGACTGGCAGATCTACTCCTTTGTGGCCCAGGAGGGATACGACAGCTATCTGCTCCAGGGCATCTTCCTGCTTGTCTTTTACGGCGGCTCCCTGTGCGTCGTTTTCCGCATGGAGCAGAAGCGGTTGGGGTCGGGCCAAAAGCTGGAGGTCACCAGGCGAGAGGTGGTCTCCGCCGTTATGACCTCGGTGGGTGCCTTTCTCATCAGCAACATCAGCTATGTGAACACCGACAACCCCTTCAGCGGCCGGATGAGCGCCGAGATCTTCTACATCCGCACCCTGGTAGACCTGGCGGGAGTCATTATGCTCATCAGCCTCCAGAATCGGGTGCAGGAGCTCCAGACCCAGAAGGAGATGGAGGCCATTGACTCCCTGTTTCAGCGGCAGTATGAGCAGTACCGCCAGTCCCAGGAGAACATCGAGATGGTCAACCGGAAGTATCACGACCTGAAGCACCAGATCGCCATTATCCGCATGGAGAAGGACGAGGACAAGCGGGAGGGTTACCTCCGGCAGATGGAGTCGGAGCTCCAGCGCTTTGGGGTGGAGTTTGAGACGGGCAGTCCGGTGCTGGATACCATCCTCTCCAGCAAGGAGACCTATTGCCTCCAGCACGACATTACCCTCAACGTGGTGGCGGACGGAAAAAGTCTGGATTTCATCGACGTGATGGATCTGTGCAGCATCTTCGGCAACGCCCTGGACAACGCCATGGAGAGCGCCGAGCAGGTGGCGGAGAAGGAGAAGCGGCTCATCCGTCTGGCGGTGTACACCCAGAACGGCTTTCTTCTCATCCGGGTGGAGAACTATTTCGAGGCGCCGCTCCAGGTCAGCGGCGCAGAGATTCAGACCACCAAGCAGGACAAGAACCTCCACGGCTACGGCATCAAGAGCATCCGGCACACGGCGGAGAAATACGGCGGCTCGGTGTCCATCAGCGCCCAGGACGGATGGTTCTCCCTGAAGGCCCTCATCCCCCTGCCGGAGGGGCAATAAGTCATCACCAGGGCGGTACGTTGTAAAAATGTACTGCCCTTTTGATTTGTCAGAACCCATCAGAATATTCAGAGAGAGGAGCTCGTTTTTATGCAAAATGCAATTTATGCCGCTGTGGAGACAGGTTATGCCAAAATCTACAAAAGTCCAAATCAAATCGGTATACTGCAAGCCAGGTTAAGACTGGCGAGCAGAGAGAGGAGGTGCAGAAAATGAAACAGCAAGTCTTTAATCCCTATCTTCCATCCTGGGAGTACATCCCCGACGGCGAGCCCCACGTCTTTGGCGACCGGGTCTATGTCTACGGCTCCCACGACAGCTTCAACGCTCCCATTTTCTGTGTCAACGACTACGTGTGCTGGTCGGCCCCGGTGGACGACCTCAGCGACTGGCGGTATGAGGGGGTCATTTTCAAAAAGAACCAGGACCCGAAAAACAAGCTGGGCCTCCGGCTCCTGTTTGCCCCCGACGTGTGCCAGGGAAAGGACGGCAAATACTACCTCTATTACGCCTTTGACTTCATGGGCATTATGGGGGTGGCGGTCTGCGACACCCCTGCCGGTAAGTACCAGTTCCTGGGCCACGTCCACTACAAGGACGGCACCGTCTGGGGCAGGAAAAAGGGTAATCAATTCCCCTTTGACCCCGGCGTGCTGGTGGACGACGACGGCAGCGTGTGGCTCTACTCCGGCTTCTACACTCCCACCCCCGCCATCGTCACCGGCGGCATCAGCCTGAAAAACGACGGCGGCACCGTGGTAGAGCTGGAGAGCGACATGGTGACCATCAAGACCGACCCGAAGGTGATCTTCCCCAAGGAGGGCCCCGGCTCCTTCCCAAACCACGAGTTCTTCGAGGCCAGCTCCATCCGCAAGGACGGGGACACCTACATCTTTGTCTACTCCTCCCGGCACAACCATGAGCTGTGCTATGCCACCAGCAAGCGGCCGGACGGCGATTTTACCTACGGCGGCACGTTGGTCAGCCAGGGCGACCTGTTCCTGGACGGCAACGAGGACGAGGCGAAGGGCACCAACTACCTGGGCAACACCCACGGCGGGATGCTGCACATCGGCGAGGACTGGTATATCTTCTACCACCGCCAGACGAACCGGCACTCCTATTCCCGGCAGGCCTGTGCAGAAAAGCTGGTGCGCAATCCGGACGGTTCCTTCCAACAGGCGGAGGTCACCAGCTGCGGGCTCAACGGCGGCCCCCTGAAGGGAGAGGGCAGCTATGAGGCCCGGATCGCCTGCAACCTGTGGAGCAAGGACGGCGTGGGCCGTTACGACGGCAGCGGCGTGCGGAAAAAGCTGAAAAACCACCCCTACTTCACCCAGACCGGCTCCGACCGGGAGCACAGCGGCGACCAGTACATCGCCAATATGCAGGACGGGGCGGTGGCCGGGTTCAAGTACTTCCACCTGGACGGCCCCACCAAAATCACCGTCCATCTGCGGGGCGCAGCCAACGGAACCATGCAGATCTCCAACACCCCCGACTTTGCCCGGTACGGCGAGATCGCCGTCCGTCTGAGCAGCAAGAGCGGCGTGTTCGACGACTGCGTGGTGGACTTCCCCGGAGAACAGACAGCCCTCTACTTCCGGTTCGTCGGAAGCGGAGCGGTGGATTTCCTCTCGTTTGATCTGGAGAGGAGCTGAATCGTAAAAAATAAGGAGGCAACTATGAAAAACAAGAAGTGGCTCAAGCCGCTGATCGTGGTGGTCGTCATCATCGCCGTGATCGCTGCGGCCTATGCCGGTATCATGAGCTATCTGTCCAGCCGCTCCGTGTCCGTCTCCATGGACGACGTGGTCGCTACCGTCCAGTCCTTGACGGATTATCTGATCCCTGCGGCAGTTATCATTGTCATTGCCCTGGTGGTCGTAATCGCCGCCTTCGCCATCAAGCAGCCCGTCAGAGGCCTGGTACGGATGGAGGGCCTGATTGCAATCATTCTGACCCTGGCCATCACGGTCAATGTGGTCTGCCTCGGCCCTGAGTACAGCCTGCTCAACAACCTGCTGGGCGACACCTACACCCTCAGCGACGAGACCATCGCCGCCTCGGAGGAGCTGGTGGAGGACATCGCCGACGAGGGCATCGTCCTGCTGAAAAACGAGAACAACACCCTGCCGCTGACCGGCGTCACCAAGCTGAACGTGTTCGGCTGGTCTTCCACCAACCCGGTCTACGGCGGCACCGGTTCCGGATCCGTGGACGAGAGCACCTGCGTCTCTCTGCTCCAGGGTCTGGAGGAGGCCGGATTTGAGCTGAACACCACCATCTCCGACTTCTACACCGCTTTCCTGGACGAGCGGCCCACCGTGGGCATGAACGGCCAGGACTGGACGATTCCTGAGCCCACCATCGAGGAGTATGACGAGGCGGGCATTTTCGAGAGCGCCACCGAATTCTCCGACACTGCCATCGTGGTCATCGCCCGCTCCGGCGGCGAGAACGCCGACCTGCCCACCAGCATCACCGACGAGGATACCTTTGAGTACGCCGGCGGCTGGGCTGGCTATACCGGCGTCCGCTACACCTCCTATGCCGACGACGTGGATCCCTCCAAGTCCTATCTGGAGCTGAGCAACCGTGAGATTGCCATGCTGGATCGGGTGTGCGAGGAGTTTGACAACGTGATCGTGGTCATCAATTCCGCCAACGCCATGGAGCTGGGCTTCCTGGACGAATATGACTCCATCACCGCCGCCGTGTGGATCGCCGGCCCCGGTCAGACGGGCTTCCGCTCCCTGGGCAACGTGCTCAGCGGCGAGGCCAACCCCTCCGGCAAGCTGGTGGACACCTATGTCTATGACCTGCTGAGCATCCCCGCCATCAACTATGTGGGCAGCTTTATCTATGAAGATTCCGCAGAGCTGGTAAACACGGATACATCCTATGGTGCGCTTTATGCCAGCTTCAACAACTACGTGGAGAGCATCTATGTGGGCTATAAGTTCTACGAAACCGCCGCAGAGGAGGGGCTAATCGACTACGACAGTACGGTGCAGTACCCCTTCGGCTACGGCCTGAGCTACACCACCTTTGACCAGGAGATCACCGACTTCCAGGACGACGGCACCACCATCACCCTGACCGTCACTGTCACCAACACCGGCTCTGTGGCGGGCAAGGACGTGGTAGAGGTCTACTATACGCCTCCCTACTACAACGGCGGCATTGAGAAGTCCTCCGTCAACCTGATCGACTTCGGCAAGACCGACCTGCTGGAGCCGGGCGACTCCCAGGAGATCACCATCTCCTTCAATTGGGAGGACATGGCCTCCTATGACTACTCCGGCATCAAGGCCGAGGGCGGCGCTTACGTGCTGGAGGCTGGCGACTATGAGATCAGCATCCGCTCCGACTCCCACACCGTCCTTGACAGCCGCACCGTCTCCCTGGAGGACGACGTCATCTACAACGACGAGAACGACGGCGCCCGCTCCACCGACAACATTGCCGCTACCAACCAGTTTGACTTCGCCGCTGGCGACGTGACCTATCTCTCCCGTGCGGACGGCTTTGCCAACTACGCCGAGGCCACCGCAGCCCCCACCGATTACACCATGACCGAGACTGTCCTGGACGGCTTCTACAGCCAGAACACCTATGACTCCTCCGAGTACGACGACCCGGATGCGGTCATGCCCACCACCGGGGCGGACAACGGTCTGACGATTCAGGACATGGTGGGTCTGGACTACGACGACCCTCTGTGGGACGATCTGCTGGATCAGCTCACTGTGGACGAGATGAACAACCTGATCGGCACCGGCGGCTACGCCAATGCCAAGGTGGACTCCATCGGTCTGCCCGCCACCATCGAGTGCGACGGCCCCGCCGCCATCGCCAACAACTACACCGGCGAGAACGGCACTGCATTCAACTGCGCCACCATGATCGCCGCCACCTGGAGCAAAGACCTCGCCTATCAGCGTGGCCAGATGATGGGCCAGCAGTGCAACGACATGAACGTGGTGGGCTGGTACGGCCCGGCCATGAACATCCACCGCACCGCTTTCTCCGGCCGTAACTTCGAGTATTACTCCGAGGACGGCGTGCTCTCCGGCTGGATGGGCGCCAATGAGGTGGCCGGGGCCAAGGAGTACGGCATCCAGTGCTATATCAAGCACTTTGCCCTGAACGACTCCGAGACCAACCGGAAGAAGATGCTCTGCACCTGGACCAACGAGCAGGCCATGCGTGAGGTCTATCTGAAGTCCTTCGAGATGTCCGTCAAGATCGGCGGCGCCGACAACGTCATGACTGCCTTCAACTATGTGGGCAATGTCTGGGCCGGTGCCTGTGAGGAGTTGCTCCAGACCGTTCTCCGGGATGAGTGGGGCTTTGTAGGCTCTACTGTGTCCGACTGGTTCAACGGAACCACCGACGGCAATATGCTTGCAGATGCGGCTATTCGGGTCGGCGGCGACAAGATGCTGTCCTCCTCCGGCGACGCCAAGGCATTTGCCACCAACACGGACGACGCCAACACCGTCATCGCCATGCGCAACGCCTCCCACAACATCCTCTACAGCCTGGCAAACTCCAGCGCTATGGACGAGCGGAACTTCTCCACTCCCGGCTGGGTCACCACCTTCTACGGTGTGGACGTGGTCATCGGCTTGGTCGTAATCGCTCTGGAAGCCTTTGCCATCGTCCGCTTCGTTAAGAAGCGCAAGGAGACCCCCGCTGAATAAGCGGCAAAGCAAGCTTTTTCCTCTCTTTTCTCCCTAAACAGGCGGCCCTTGCACCCTTCGGTGCAGGGGCCGTCGCAGTCTGTCGTACCACGGCAGGCTCAGGCGAAAGCGCCCGGAGACCGTCTCTGTCTCCGGGCGCTGTATTATGCTCCGGGCCGTACCCTTTTTCCCTGGCTCCGCCTGCTCCTCCGGCGCAGGAGCAGCCCAAGGGCGACCAGCCCCAGGAGGAGCAGCAGGAGCAACCCCGCCAGCAGCAGCGGAGAGACAGTGCCTCCGGTCTCCCCGTCCGGGGCGGTCTCCTCCTCCGGCGTCTCCACCCGATGTCCCCGCACCAGAAGGCGGTGGGTGTTGACGCCATAGGGCGTGCAGGTGTATAGGGTGACATAATCCTCTCCGTCCACGATTTGCAGGGCGGAGAGATCCTCCGGCTCCGTGACCAGGATCTGATCCACCTCATAGGTCAGAGTGCGATCCAGGATGATGAGGGTAAAGGTATCCCCGATCTCCAGCTCGTCCAGATCGTCGAACATCTTCGCCTTGGACAGCCCGGTGTGGGCCGTCAGCACGCAGTGGGTGCTCTCCCCGCCGGTGGGCAGGCTGGTGCCCAGCCAATAGCCCACCCCGGATTGCAGGGCAGTCTCGTCCGTGCCCTGATAGATCGGGAGGTACACATCGATGGCAGGGATGGAGAGATAGCCCATCATCCCGGTGCCCAGGGGATTCAAAAGCTGGGAGACAAAGTCCGCCGAGGTGTCTACCGAGAGGCTGTCCTCTGCCAGCTGGCGGTTATACTCCTCCGCTGCCGCCCACAGGGAGGAGTAGTCCGTTCCGGAGCCGTCCTCCACCTGGTTGTACCGGGCGATCTCCTGACTGGCCTGCCAGCGATACCAGGCGTCGCTGGCGGCAGGGTAGAGCAGCACCCCCAGGCCCACCAGCACCAGCAGGACGGAGAAAACGGTGAGGACGGGGGATCTTTTCTGTTTCATGGCAGCATAGCACCTTCCAAAGGAAACGGCCGGAGCGATGCATCCGGCCTGTCCTGTTTACCCTGTGAGGGATGGCTTTTCCCCGCCGGGGGAGGGCGTCTGCCCTCCCCCACGGGGATATCTGTTGATCGTGCTCAGCGGTCGCTCTTGCGGGTCTTTCTGCTCATCAGGAACAGGGCCCCGGCGATCACCAGGATGGCAACGCCGGTGACGGTGAACATCGTCGTGCCGGAGCCGCCGGTGGAGGGGATCTGCATGTTGGCGAAGGTCACGTTGACCACATAGTCGGTGGCGTCGGTGGCCACGGTGACGGTGAGGCTCTTATCGCTCATGACATAGCCGTCGGGAGCGGAGGTCTCGGTCAGGGTGTAGGTGCCGTCGGCCAGGCCGTAGTAGGAGACGTAGCCGTCCTCACCGGAGATCAGGGTGGCGATCACGTTGCCGTCGCTGTCCTTCAGCTCGAAGGTGGCGCCGGACAGGGCTGCGCTGGTGTCCTGGTCGTACTTGAACAGCCTGACGCCGTAGGTGACGACGGTGGCGGAGGCGGTGGCGGACTGGCCGTCGGGATAGGTGACATAGGCGGTGTTCACCAGCTCACCGGCGGTTGCGCCCACCGTGGCGGAGTAGGTGACGGTGATGTCGGTGACGCCCAGGTCGCTCTCGGTGATGAGGTCGGCGTTGTACAGCGCCACCAGATCGATGGCCACCTGGAAGGAGTGCTCATTGGAGGTCACGGTGTAATAGCCGGCGTCCAGGGTGTTGTCACCCAGCTTTACGGCGATGGAGCCGGCGTCCAGGGTCAGGCTGTCGTCCATGCTGTCCACGAAGGTCAGGATGTATCTGCTCTCGCCCTCGCCCAGGCTTGCGGTGGCGATGCCGGGCTCGGTCACCAGACCGGAGTAGTCGATGTAGCTCTTCAGGTTCTCAGGGACGGTGGAGGTCAGGGTGTAGCTGACGCTGTCCCCCGCATTGGCGGAGGTGACGTCAGCGGTCTTGGCAATGCCCGGCTCGCTGGTCTTGATGATGCCGTGGGCGGCCTTCAGGTAGTAAGCGCTCACCAGCTCTGCGGAGGTGTCCACTGCGGTGCAGTTCGTCTCGGACCAGCGGCTGTCTCTGCTGTCGTCATACCAGCCGGTGATGGTGTGGCCGCAGTCGGTCAGGGTCAGGCCGTCGTCGAACTGGGCGGTGCTGTTCAGGGTGGCGTAACCATGGGAGGCCACGGCGATGTCCGCGCCGCTGACGCTGGAGCTGTTGTTGTACACAGAGCCGCCGTTCATCACCAGGTAGCCGTAGCCGTACAGGTAAATGCCGCCGCCGATGCGGGCGCTGTTGCCGGTGATAACGCCGTCGTTCAGGGTAAAGGTGGACTTCAGGGCGCTGCTGGAGCCGGCGTTGACCTCAACGCCTCCGCCGTAATCGTAAGCGGTGTTGCCGGTGATGGCGCCGCCGTTCATGACGAAGGTGCTGTAGCTTCTGATGTAGACGCCTGCGCCGTAGTTTGCGGCATTGCCGGTGATGAGGCCGCCGTTCATGGTGAAGTTGCAGTAGCGGACATAGACGCCGCCGCCGCTGCCGGAGGTGCCCACATCACTGCCGGTGATGGTGCCGCCGTTCATGGTGAAGGTGGCCTTTTTGCCGGAGCTTTCGCCCTGCGCCAGCACGCGGCCGCCGTAGATGGTGCCGGTCTGCGCCTCGCTGCTGTCCTCCAGGGTCAGGTTGCCCACGACCTCCAGAGCGGTGCTGCCGCTGGCGCAGGTCAGGGTGTAGCCCGCCAGATCCAGGGTAATGGTCTGGTCAGCGGCCACGGTGACGTTCTCGGTGACGCTGGTCAGCAGCGTGACCTTGTCGCCTGCGGTGGTCGCCGCATCGACGGCGGCCTGCACGGTCTCATACTTGGTGACGGTCTCGCCGCTGGTGACGCTGGCCACATAGGTGACCGGGCCGTGGGCGGCCTTCAGGTAGTAGGAGCTCACCAGCTCCACGGAGGTGTCCACCTCGACGCCGTCCTCATCCGTCCAGCGGCTGTTTCTGCTGTCGTCATACCAGCCGGTGATGGTGTGGCCGCAGTCGGCCAGGGTCAGGCTGCCGTCAAACTGCTCGGTGGCGTTCAGGGTGGCGTGACCCTTGGCGGCCACGGCGATGTCCGCGCCGTTGCTGGTGGCGCTGTTGTTGTACACATAGCCGCCGTTCATCGTCATGTAGCCGTAGCCGTACAGATAGACGCCGCCGCCGGTGTCGCTGCTGTTGTCGGTGATGGTGCCGCCATTCATGGTGAAGGTGGACTTATGGGCGCTGCTGGAGCCGGCGTTGATCTCCACGCCGCCGCCGTTGCTGGACGAGGAGTTGCCGGAGACGGTGCCGCCGTTCATGACGAAGGTGCTGTAGTTTCTGACGTAGATACCGCCGCCATAGGTCGCCGTGTTGCCGGTGACGGCGCCGCCGTTCATGGTGAAGTTGCAATAGCGAACGTAGATACCGCCGCCGCTGCCGGAGCTTTTGCCGGTGATGGTGCCGCCGTTCATGGTGAAGGTAGCCTTTACAGTGCTGCTTGCACCCTCCGCCAGCACGCCGCCGCCGGTGATGACGCCGGTCTGCGCCTCGCTGCTGTCGTTCAGTGTCAGGGTGCCCGTCACGGTGATGGTTCTGCCGGTGCCGGTACCGGTCAGGGTGTGGCCGTTCAGGTCGATGGTGACTTCCACGCCGCTGGGAATCGTCAGGTCCTCGGCAAGCGTCACATCGTCCTCCAGGACATAGCTGCCGTCGGCCAGCGTGCCGCCGTCGCCGGACAGGGCTGTGGCAGCGTCCTCGGCTGCAAATGCCGTGGGCAGCATGGTGCAGAGCATCAGGCAGACCATCAGACACGCAGTCAGCTTTGAGACGAATCTCTTCATGTCTTGCTTTCTCCTTACTTGTTCGCTTCCGTAAGAAGCTTATTTGGCAGACTGCCATGACCTTATTTTAGCAGCTACTCCGGCGGGCCCGAAACCACGGCGGCGTATGGATCTGGTAAAATTCTCTGCACAAAAATCTGCTCAATGTAAAGCGCCGGGCAGGATCAGAGGATCCTGCCCGGCACACGGTACGGTTCAGAAAATTTTGTAGAGAGCGGTCGCCTGTCCTTACGCCTTTGCCCGGACGGACATCAGGAAGAAGACCAGCCCGATGGGGAACATGAGGGCGAGCACCCCCACGCCCACGTTCTGGGAGCCGGAGAGCTGGGTCACCAGCCCTACCAGCAGGGTGCCGGTGAAGGAGGCTCCCTTGCCGAAGATGTCGTAGACGCCGAAATACTCCCCCGACTTATCCTGGGGGATAATCTTGGCGAAATAGGAGCGGGAAAGGGACTGGATGCTCCCCTGGAAGACGCCGACGACCACGGCTAAAATCCAGAACTGGTACAGATGGGCCATAAATGCGGCGTACACCGTGGCGGCGAAATAGGCGACGATGCAGACGACGATGAGCCACTCCGACCGGACTTTCCGGGACAGCCGCCCGAAGATCAGGGCGGAGGGAAAGGCCACCACCTGAGTCACCAGCAGCGCCACCAGCAGGCCCACCGTGTCCAGCCCCAGAGAGGTGCCGTAGGAGGTGGCCATGTCGATGATGGTGTACACCCCGTCGATGAAGAAGAAAAAGGCCACCAGGAACCACAGGGCCTTGGGGTTGTCCGCCAGCTCACGGAACAGACTGCCCAGACTGCGGAGCCCGTCCCGGACGGGGCGTTCCCCGGGGGAGACAGAGTGGGTCTGCTCATAGGCCCTCCACAGCGGGACTGACCAGCCCAGCCACCACAGGGCGGTGATACCGCAGCCCAGGGCGGCGGCGGCCACCATGGGGATCAGATCCAGCATGGCGTAGAGCACATAGATGGCGACGGCGGCGATAAAGGGAACGCAGCTGCCGATATAGCCCCAGGCGTAGCCCATGGCGGAGACCTCGTCCATCCGGTCTGGAGTGGTGACGTCGCAGAGCATGGAGTCATAGATGACCAGGCTCAGCTGATAGGCGGTCTTGGACAGGGCGAACACCAGCAGGAACCACAGCCAATGCACCGCAAACCCCAGCACCACGCAGGAGACTGCACCCACCAGCACGCATCCGGCAAACAGCTTGATCTTCATTCCGCTGAGATCGGACAGGGAGCCCAGGGTGGGGCCGAGGATAGCCACCAGAATGGTGACGACACTGGTGGTATAGGCCCAGTAAGCCAGATAATCCGTCTCAGACACCCCGGCGTCTCCGGCCAGGGTGTGGAAAAAGATGGGCAGGAGGGTGGCCGTCAGCATGGTAAAGGCGGAATTGCCCACGTCGTAGCCGATCCACCTGCGCTCCACCCCAGTCGTTTTAAGCTTCATATCCTTTCTCCTCCTCTACGGACAGCACGGGGATCTCCTGCCAGCCGTCGCCCGGGCCAAAGGTCTGCTCCAGCCCGTCCGGGAAGGGGCCGCCCTGCAAAAAGGCCAGATAGGGGCCCACCAGCCGGGCAAACCGCTCCAGTCCCCGGTTCAGCAGCTTGCCCAGCCGGAGATCGCTGTCCTCGCTCTCCGGCAGAGGCCGCTCCGCCATGACCATCCTGTGCAGCCTCTCATACTGTCCGGTCAGCCGCAGCCCGGCGTTGACCGCCGTTCTCCGCCAGCCCCGGCCGCTGAGCAGGTCACAGCAGACCTTCATGAGACAGAGGGATCGCCTGATCTGCCCGGCATCGACGTCGGTAAAAAACGGGGCGATCACCGCCGCATTTTCCCGGGACGGGACGATGTGGGCGGTCACGACGGTACGGGACGGGTCTTTTCCGTCCTGCTCCATCAGATAGCGGTCAAGCTCGATCTCGATCTCCCCGTGGGTCAGATGGGAGACGGTGAGCTTCTTTTCAATGTAGCCGTGACAGGCGCTGTCCAGGGCGTAGTGGCAGAGAAATCCGGTCAGATAGGCCAGCGCTCCCTCCCGGTTCTCCGCCGAGGTGTAGACGGCCCGGGCGGGGTAGAAGAAATCCCTGGCCGGGCGGTCGTGCATCTCTCCCCCGAGACGGCCCACCGGGTTGGAAGCCAGGGGCTGATAGTAAAACAGGATGTCCGGCCCGTGGAGACCGATATCATAGAGCTGCCGGTTCTCCCGGACGGCCTGGGCTGCCGGCTCCGGCAGGAGGGGTTCGGCCCTGCAGCCAAAGTGAAAGTGGGCGTATGTGGTCGGCATTTCGTCACCTCGTCGTGGATATGGACACCGGGATATCCGGGCCTACTGCTATTATCCTGCACGGATGTAAAATCCGAAACCAGGGATGGGTAAAAATCAGGTAAACGGCCCGTCCCGCCGTTTTGAAAGAGCCACCGCACCTGTGGGCCCGGTTCCTCAGCTCAGGGGCAGGGAGCAGTAAAAGCTGTTCCACCCCGCCGGGTCGGACTCCGCCCACAGTTTGCCGTGGTGCTCCTGGGCGATGCTCTGGGCGATGGAGAGCCCCAGGCCAAAGCCCTGGGTGCTACGGGCCTCGTCCGCCCGGTAGAACCGCTGAAAGATGCGCTCCAGCTCCTCCTTCGCCATGGGCGTGCCCTGGTCGGAGACGGCCAGCAGCGCCCGTCTGCCCTCCACAGTCAGGGAGAGGCGGATCTGCCCGCCGGGGTCGGCGTATTTCACGGCGTTGTCCAGCAGGATGTCCAGCAGCCGTTTCAGCCGGGCGGCGTCTCCCGCCACGACCACGTCCTTCTGGATCTCCTGCACCAGCAGCTTCCCCGCCTCGAAGGCCACCGGCTCGAACATGAGGGCCGCCGTCTCCGCCAGATCGGAGAGATCTGTGGGCTGGAGGCTCACCGGCTGGCCCTGGTCGCTGTCGCTCCGGGCCAGGAGGAGCAGCTGCTCCACCAGCTCCCGCATCTGCTCCCCGCCGATGTGGATGTTCTCCGTCCAGTGCCGGGCCTGTTCGGGCAGGCCCTCCTCCTCTTCCAGCAGGTCGGCGTTGGAGAGAATCACCGTCAGGGGCGTTTTCAGCTCATGGGAGGCGTCGGCCACGAACTGTCGCTGCTGGGCCCAGGAGCGCTCCACCGGACGCACCGCCCACCGGGCCAGAAAGACGCTGATGACGAACAGCACCGCCAGCGCCGCCAGGCCCACCAGCAGCACGTTCACCGCCGCCTGAGCCAGGGTGCTCTGCTCATAGGAGATGTCCACAAAGGCCAGCCGCCAGCCCACCTGGGTGGCCTCCCGGAGATACCGCAGACCGTAGTCCTCCAGCAGGCCCATGCTGTCCTCCTGCTCCAAGGCGGCGTTGATGGCTCCCAGCAGGCTCTCCGAGTCGTCCAGACTGTAGAACTGGCTGGAGGTGATGATGGCGGCGCTGCCGTTGGGAATGACGGTCACAGTGAAGTAGGGCAGGGAGACGGTGATCTCGTCCTCCTGCACCGACCAGGCGGGGGTCTCGTCCTCCCAGATGACCCGCTCCAGGACGGAGACGCTGGCCTCCTCCAGGCTGCTCCTCATGGTGAGCAGAAAGCCCAGGCAGGCGGCGGCCAGCATCGCTCCCACCAGCAGCATGATAATGAGGACGAATTTACGCCGCAGTCGTTTTATCATGCCGCCACCTCCAGCCGATAGCCCTGGGTGCGCTGGGTGCGGATGGCGCAGCGGCTCCCCAGGTGCTGGAGCTTCTTCCGCAGGAAGGAGATGTAGACCTCCACGTTGCCCCCGTCGGCGCTCTCTCCGCTCCCCCACACCTTTTGCAGGATGGCGTCCTTGGAGACGTTCTGTCCCTGCCGCTCCAGCAGCAGGCCCATGATCTCAAACTCCTTCCGGCTCAGCCGCACAGACCGCTCCCCGCAGCAGAGCAGGCAGGAGGACAGCTCCAGCCGCAGGTCGCCAAAGGTCAGCACCGCGGGAGCGGCCTTCTCCCGGCGGCGGGTGAGCATCCGCACACAGGCCAGCAGCTCCTTGGCCTCAAAGGGCTTGGTCAGGTAGTAGTCCGCCCCGCTGTCCAGCCCGGTCACCCGGTCGTCCAGCTGGGTCCGGGCGGTGAGCATGAGCACCGGCGTACCCACTCCCCGGCCCCGCAGCTCCCGCAAGACCTGAAAGCCGTCCATCCCCGGCAGCATCACGTCCAAAATGATGGCGTCCCAGGGCCGCTCCAGCCCCGCCCGCAGACCGGTGGGGCCGTCCAGGGCGATGGTGCCCCGGTCTCCCTGAGTCTCCAGCAGGTCGGCGATGGTCTGGGCGATGAGCCGTTCATCCTCGATAATCAGCACTTCCATAGAGCGGCCTCCCATCCGTTGCATTTCTGCTCCTAGTATAACAGGAGATGGATAAAATGGCAATTATCGAAACCGTTTGCAATCCGCCCCGGATACGGATATAATAGGGAGCAGACAGGAGGGAGGGAGCCCGATGGAGCGGCAGACACAGTTGAGCGAGATCGTGTTTCCCCTGCTGGAGTGGTTCCGGGACAACGCCCGCACCCTCCCCTGGCGGAGCAACCCTCAGCCCTACAAGGTCTGGGTGTCGGAGATTATGCTCCAGCAGACCCGGGTGGCGGCGGTGCTGGACTACTTTCAGCGGTTTATGGAGGTCTTTCCCACGGTGGAGGCCCTGGCCGCCGGAGACGAGCAGCAGCTTTTAAAGCTGTGGCAAGGCCTGGGCTATTACAACCGGGCGAGGAACCTGCAAAAGGCCGCCCGGCAGATCATGACCCGGTACGGCGGCGTGTTCCCCTCCCGCTATGAGGACATCCTCTCCCTCTCCGGGGTGGGGGAGTACACCGCCGGAGCCATCGCCTCCATCGCCTTTGGTCAGCCTGTCCCCGCCGTGGACGGCAATGTGCTTCGGGTGATGACCCGGCTCACGGGGGACGATTCAGACATTGGCCGCCCGGAGACGAAGGCGGCTGTCCGGTCAGCAATCGGCGAGATCATTCCGGTCTACGCCCCCGGACAGTTCAACCAGTCTCTCATGGAGCTGGGTGCCCTGGTCTGCCTGCCCAACGGTGCGCCCCTGTGTGACCGGTGCCCCCTGGCCGGACTGTGCCGGGCCAACCGGGAGGGCACCGTGAGTCAGCTTCCGGTAAAGGCCCCCAAAAGGCCCCGGCGGGTGGAGCGGCGCACCGTCTGGCTCATCCGCTATCAGGGAAAGATTGCCCTCCGGCGCAGACCGGATAAAGGGCTGCTGGCCTCCCTGTGGGAGTTTCCCAACACCCTGGAGGAGGAGGGCTTCGCCCCCTGGCCTCTGGACATCTCCCATGTTGAGGATGCCGGAGCCGGGCGGCACATCTTCACCCACATTGAATGGCAGATGCGGGGGGTCTGGCTGACGTTGGAAAACGACCAAATCCCCGACGGCTGGGTCTGGGCGGACAGCGCCGCCCTCCGGGAGACGTACCCGGTGCCCAACGCCTTTTCCGCCTTTCTGCCCCTGGTGGAGGGGTATCTGGAGGGGTGAGGGCGTTCAAAGGTTCCCTTGGCTCTCTCTTTGAGGGAGGCTTTGTAAGGCGCAAATTCTTGGCTCCCTCTGTGAGGGAGCTGTCAGCGGAGCTGACTGAGGGAGAGCGGCAGGGGCTATCGACACGCTAAAAACCTCCGGCGAATTCGCACCAACTCTCTAACGAATTCGCCGATGGTGCCTATTTTATCGTGGGTGCGTACTGCTCTCCCTCCGTCACGGCTTCGCCGTGCCACCTCCCTCAAGGAGGGAGGCAAGGGGGCATGCTTTTCGACTACAATTCCACCCCACCCTACAAAAAAGGAGACGAACCAATGGCAAAGCTCTACTTTCGATACGGCGTCATGGGCTCCAGCAAGACGGCCAACGCCCTGATGGTGCGCTACAACTACGAGGAGCGGGGCCAGGAGGCCCTGATGGTCAAGCCCGCCCTGGACCAGCGGGACGGCCAGCGGGTGGTCGCCTCCCGGATCGGCCTGGCCTGGGGCTGTATCTACTTCCACGAATTCCTCGCCCTCCCGGAGGAGCAGGTGCGCCGGTATGCCTGCATCATCGTGGACGAGGCCCAGTTCCTCACCCATGAGGATGTGGACTATCTGACCCGGGTGGTAGACCTGTGGAACGTGCCGGTGATCTGCTACGGCCTGCGCACCGACTTCAAGGGGGAGCTGTTCCCCGGTTCCCAGGCGCTGATGGCCTCGGCGGACATCATCGAGGAGATCAAGACCATCTGCTGGTGCGGCCGGAAGGCCACCTATAACGCCCGGTTCGACGAGCACCGCCGGGTGCTCAAGGAGGGAGAACAGGTGGTGCTGGGGGCCAACGATAAGTATATCGGTCTCTGCCGCCGCCACTGGCGGACAGGCGATTTGGGGCCGGAGGAGCGGCATGATCTGTGACCTCTGCCCCCGGCGGTGCCACGCATTGCGGACGGATACTCAGGGGGAGGGCTTCTGCCATATGCCGGAGCTGCCGGTGGTGGCCCGGGGCGCCCTCCACTTGTGGGAGGAGCCGCCCATCTCCGGGACAAAGGGCTCCGGGGCCGTCTTTTTCTCCGGCTGTCCCCTCCAGTGCGTCTTCTGCCAGAACGACGAGATCAGCCGCCAGGGGTTCGGCAAGCCGGTGACAGTGGAGCGGGTGCGAGCCATCTGCGAGGAGCTCATCGGGCAGGGGGCCCACAACATCAACTTTGTCACCCCCACCCACTACGCCCACGTCGTCCGCCAGGTGTTGGAGCGGCCTCTCCCCGTCCCGGTGGTGTGGAACACCGGGGGCTATGAGCGGGTGGAGACCCTCCGGGCCTTGGAGGGGAAGGTGGACATCTATCTCCCCGACCTGAAATACGCCAGCAACGCCGACGCCCTCCGGTACTCCGGGGCGGGGGACTATGTGGAGACAGCCCAGGCCGCCATCCGGGAGATGGTGCGCCAGACCGGGCCGTACGTCATAGAGGACGGACTGCTGAAACGGGGGGTGGTCATCCGGCACCTCATCCTCCCTGGCAAGGCCGCCGCCGCCCGGGACGTGATGGACTGGGTGGCGGAGAGCTTTCCCCCGGGCACGGTGCTGTTCTCCCTCATGAGCCAGTATCTCCCCTGGGGCAGAGTGCCAGAGGAGTTCCCCGAGCTGAACCGTCGGCTGAAAAAGGCGGAGAGCCGCTCTCTCCGCACCTATATGGAAAATCTGGGGCTGGAGGGCTTCGCCCAGGAGCCGGAGTCGGCGGAGAGCGGGTATATCCCCAGCTTTGATTTGACGGGGGTGTAACTTGGCTCCCTCTCTGAGGGAGCTGTCAGCGAAGCTGACTGAGGGAGAGCAGCAGGGGCTTTCGATACGCTGAAAGCTCACGGCGAATTCGTACTGACTCTCTGCGGATTCGCCGATGGTGCCTGTCTGTTCGGAAGTGCGTACCGCTCTCCCTCCGTCACGGCTTCGCCGTGCCACCTCCCTCAGAGAGGGAGGCAAGGGTCTGTTGCAGCTCCTTTGGTTTCCCTTCTAAGAAAGGCTAAAATTAATTCAGTTTTCCACCCAGGAGGTCATCACCATGAACTTAACCGAATCCCAGCTCTCCTATGAGTACAAATTCAGGGGCCGCATCGTCAGCCTGCGGGTGGATCAGGCCCTGCTCCCCGACGGCAAGACCGCCGCCCGGGAGGTGGTGGAGCATCCCGGCGGCGTCACCATCGCCGCCCTCACCGACCGGGACGAGCTGCTCTTTGTCCGCCAGTTCCGCTATCCCTTTATGGCGGAGACCCTGGAGCTGCCCGCCGGAAAGCTGGAGAAGGGAGAGGATCCCTTTGAGGCCATGAAGCGGGAGCAGCGGGAGGAGACGGGCACCACCGCCGACGACTACGTCTTTCTGGGGGAGATCTACCCCACCCCGGGGTACTGCGCCGAGATCCTCCGGCTGTGGGCCTGCCGCATCTCCGGCTCCACTGAGATGGATCTGGACGAGGACGAGTTTCTGGAGGTGGAGAAGATCCCTCTGGAGGAGGCCTATCAGATGGCCCTGGACAACCGCCTGCCTGACGCCAAAACCCAGATCGGTGTGCTGCGCACCTACGTTCTGGTGAAGGCCGGCAAGCTGTAACTCACCGCTGCCGCCGCCGGGTGACGTTGGCGGAGATGTCGCACAGGGTTTTTGCCGCCTCCGCCTCGTAGCGGCCCTTTCGGGCCAGGTCGCCCAGAGACACCATCCCCACCACCTGGCCGTCCTCCACCACGGGGATGCGCCGCACCTGGCACTTCGCCATCCGGCGCAGAGCGTCCTCTCCCCTGTCCTGAGGGGAGAGGGTCTCCGGGTCACGGGTCATAATGTCCCGCACCGGCACCCGGGAGGGATCCTCGCTGGCCGCCAGGCACCTGGTGATAATGTCCCGGTCGGTGACCACTCCCTCTAATTTGCCGCTCTGACTGCACACCGGGAGGATGCCCAGATTGTGCCGGGTGAGCAGCCGGGCCGCCAGAGCCGCGGACTCCTCCGGGGTGATGGAGACCACCGCCCTGGACATGATATCCTGAATACGCATAACAACACCGCCTGTCTCGGGAAGATACCCTCAGTATCCCCGGACAGGCGGTGTCTTATGCGCTTTTCAGTTGTGCCGTCAGGATATCTCGCTCTGGTCTACCAGGGCCACCGTAATGGTCAGCTCCTCGGCGATGGCGGTGCCCTCCTCGTTGGGCCGGAGGATGGTCAGCTCCACCGTGTCCCCGATGGACATGTCCTCAATGACCGCCTTCACGTCGTCCACAGAGGTGACGGTCATGCCGTTGATCTGGGTGATATAGTCTCCCACCTGCACCCCCTGGGCGTAGGCGTCGGACAGCTCGTTCACCGAGGCCACCAGACAGCCGGAGGACAGATAGCCTCCCGACTCCACATACTCCTCGGTGATGCTGTAGCAGGTGATGCCCAGCACCGGGCGGCTGACCTTGCCCTCGGTGGCCAGGGTGGGAACGATATCCCTCACCACGCTGGTGGGGACGGCAAAGCCCAGCCCCTCCACCGTCACCGAGGTGGAGTTCATCTTCATGTTGTTGACTCCCACCACCTGGCCGTAGATGTTGATGAGCGGGCCGCCGGAGTTGCCGGAGTTCAGGGCGGCGGTGGTCTGGAGCAGGGTCATGCTGTAGCCGTTCACCGTCACGTTCCGGTTGATGGCGGAGATAATGCCGTTGGTCAGGGTGCCCCGGAGGGTGGTGCCCAGGGGGTCGCCGATGGCCAGGGCCTCGTCGCCCACCGTCAGCTCGTCGGAGTCGCCGAACTCGGCGGGAGTCAGTCCCTCCGCCTCGATCTTCAGCACGGCCAGGTCGGTCTGGGCGTCCCCGCCCACTAGCAGGGCGGTGTACACCTGGTCGTCATAGGTGGTCACGGTGCAGGTGATGCCGTCCTCGATGACGTGGTTGCAGGTGAGGATATAGCCGTCCGCCGTCATGACGATGCCGGTACCGGTGCCCGCACCCTCGGCGGTGATGACCGTGATGGAGACCACCGAGGGCAGACACTTGGCGTAGATCTCCTGATAGGTCAGCGCCTCCAGCCCTTCGGATGTCTGGAGGGTCACGGACAGGGTGCCGTCCAGCTCCGCCCGCTCCAGCTCGTCCTCCTCAGCGGCGGTCTCGGTGTCGGCGACGGCGCTGTCGTCTGTGCTGTCATCCTCGTCCTCATCGTCATAGGGGACGGTCACGCCGAAGTCATCGTCTCCGTACCAGTCGTCCCCGTACCAGTCGTCGTCATCGTCGTAGTAGTAATAGGAGTCGTCGCCGCCGTCCACGTCGCCCCAGAGGGAGGAGCCGTCAAACAGTCCCTCGCTCCCGGCCATCAGGCCCACGCAGACCGCCGCCACCGCCACGATGACCAGCACCCCGGCCAGGCCGGAGCTGCGCCGGTTCCGGGGCCTGCTCCCGCTGGAGCGGTTCCCGTCGCCGTAGTCGTACCGGTCGGCTCTGGGGTCGTGGCTCTCCGGAGGGGGTGGCGTGCCGCCGTCGTCGTTTTCCGTCTGCTGGAACCGGTTTCGGTCATGGCGGGCGTCTCTGGCCTGCTTTGCCTCCTCCGCCTCCCGGATCTGTTCCTCCCGGCGCTCCTTCGCCCGTTCCCGGTAGCGCTTTCCCAGATCCTCCACCCGGCGGCTGTCAAAGTGCTGCCGGAAACGGCTGCCCGTGTCCAGCTCCCAGGGCTCCCGTTCGCTCCCGCCGGAGCGGATATCGTCGTCGTCGTACATGGCGCTCTCCCTCTTTTCTCTGTTGCAATCTCTATAACGTCGCTTACCTCGCCAGGGTCAGGGTAAAGACGAACTCGGTCACGCCGTCCCTGCTGGTGACGGTGATCGTCTCCTTCAAATCGTTGAGGATGGTCTTGACCAGGTACAGGCCCAGACCCACTCCCTCCTTATCCAGGCTCCGGGAGCGGTCGGATTTGTGAAGCCGGTCGAAGATCAGGGGCAGCTCCTCCTCCGGTATGGTCTCCCCGGTGTCCCGGATGGCGATATACGCCTTGCCGCCCCGGGTGGAGACGGACACGCCGATCACCGTGTTGGGATGGGCGAACTTGATGGCATTTTCCACCAGATTGTAGCACACCTGGGCGATGGCGTCCGGGTCGCCCCAGACCAGAAGGTCGCTGTCCGGCAGGCGGGCGTCCACGTCCAGCCCCTTGCCGTTGATCCTTCCCTCCAGGCTGATGAGCACCTGGGCCAGGGTCTCCCTGATGTCGAATTCCGTCTGGCTGAGGATCATATCCCCGCCGGACTGGAGCCGGGACATATCCAGCATCCGCCGCACCAGCCGGGCCAGCCGCCGGGTCTCGTCCGAGATGACCTGGAGATACTCCCGCTCCCGCTCCTGCGGGATGGTGCCGTCCAGGATGCCGTCGGCGTAGCCTGCGATGGTGGTCATGGGGGTTTTCAGCTCGTGGGAGATGTTGGTGACGAACTCGCTGCGCTTCTGCTCGTTTAAGGCGATGGCGTCCGCCATGTTGTTAAACGCCCGGCTCAGCTCGCCCACCTCGTCCTTCCGGTCGGTCTCCTTCACCCGGAGGTCGAACTCGCCCATACCGAACCGGCGCACCACGTCGGTCATCTCCTTCAGCGGCCGGGTCATGTTGCGGGAGGAGACGGAGCTGGAGATGAAGGCCACCAGCAGCACCGCTATGGCGGCAAACAGGAAGATGGAGGCAAAGGCCTGCCACAGGCGATTCATGTTCTCCACCGAGACGGAGACCAGCACGTAGCCGTACAGGACGCTGCGTCCCTCCCGCTCTACCGTCACCGTCGTTCCGCAGACCAGCCGCGCCTCGTCGAACACCCCCAGGTCGTTGGTGCCCTCATAGGCGGCGCTGTCGGTGAGGGCGGACAGCACCTCCGCCGGGACGGTCAACCCCTGCCAGTCGACCACCTCATAGCCGTCGTTGGAGGCGAAGAGGATGGTGCCCTCGGTGTCGCAGAGCATCACGTCCGTGTCCACCAGCCGGGCCACCGCCCCCAGATAGTACTGAAAGGCGTCGTCCTGGAGCTGATCCCCTCCCCGGTCGATGACCTGGGAGGCCATGGCCGCCACATAGCCGGACTTCTCCTCCAGGCCGTCCTTCTGGTCACGGATGGAGTACTGGTAGCTCAGGGTGGTAAAAGCGATGGCCAGCACCACGAAGGAGATCAGAATCATCCCGGCAGTCAGGGCAAAATGCCGTTTGAACATACTATTCAAAACGATTTCCCCCTTCCGGAATGCTGTCAGTTCGCCGTCAGCAGCTCGAACTTGTAGCCTACGCCCCAGACGGTCTTCAGGCTCCACTGGTCGGATACCCCCTCCAGCTTCTCCCGCAGGCGCTTGATGTGTACGTCCACCGTCCGGCTGTCGCCGAAGTAGTCAAAGCCCCACACCTCGTCCAGTAGCTGGTTCCGGGTGAACACCCGGTTGGGGGAGGAGGCCAGATGGAACAGCAGCTCCATCTCCTTGGGCGGCGCGTCCACCCGCTTGCCGTCCACCAGCAGCTCGTAGGACTCCATATTGATGGTCAGCTTGTCGAAGGTCAGCTTTTTGGGGTTTTCCTCCTCCCCGCCGCCGTAGCGCCGGAGGACGGCGTGGATTCGGGCCAGCACCTCCTTCATCTCGAAGGGCTTGACGATGTAATCATCTGCGCCCATCTCCAGGCCGGTGACCTTGTCGCTGGTCTCTCCCTTGGCGGTGAGCATGATGACCGGGGTTTTGGAGGTCTCCCGGATCTTCTTGCACACGCCCCAGCCGTCCAGCACCGGGAGCATCAGATCCAGCAGCACCAGATCCGGCTGGTAGCTGCGAAACAGCTCCACCCCCTTGCCGCCGTCCGAGGCGATCCGGGTCTCGAAGCCTTCCTTCTCCAGATAGAGCTGGAGCAGCTGGGCGATGTTGTTGTCGTCCTCTACGATCAATACCTTGGTCATGGCAAATTCCCCTTTTCTGTGGACGCTTTGCCGGGGGGTAGGGCGTCCGTCATTATCCTGATTAACTGTCATTATACCGTAAATGGCGGCAGAGGGGTGAATTTTTTGTAAATCACCGGAAAAAGCGGTCATAATCCTCCGCCGCCCGGCGGCTCACCGCCCCGGCCAGGGCCGGATCCCGGTGCACCCGGGGCGGGAGCGACCAGTATTCCCTCATCAGCCGTCCCTCCCTCTCCCGGTCTCCCGGGGGAGCGGCCAGCCGAAGCACCGGGCCGGGCGGCAGCTCCTCCGCCCGCTGACCGGGCCGCTCCGCCACCGTCCGGCACCGCCGGGCGGTGTAGGCCAGGAGGAAGGGCAGATCGTCCCGGCTCCTGGGGCCCGGCTCCAGCCCGGGCAAGGGCGGAACCGGCCCGGAGGCCAGCGCCTCCGCCGTCTCCCTCAGCCAGGGCTGGGAGATGTGGAGCAGCACCAGCCCTCCCTGAGCCGTTCCCCGGTCAAAGGGGGTTCCCTCCAGAGCCAGCGCCGCCGCCAGCCGCTCCGCCAGGGCAGCGGCGTCCTCCCGCCCGGCCAGGGCCGGGGCCAGCCCGGAGGCCAGCGTCCCCGTCTCCTCCCGGAGCCGCAGAGGGACGGGCTCCGGCAGATGGGAGAGGCCCAGGCTTCGGGCGGCGGCGGTCAGTCGCTCTGCGGCGGAGCGATAGCAATGGGCGACGGGATTCATGGGCATACCTCCCCAGCGGCGGGCGCTCTCTGTTTTTTCTTATTATAGAGTAGACGGGCCGTTTTTACAAGGCCGTCGGCCCCGGAAATGTCACGCCCCGTTTTCTGAAAAATTTTTCAGAACTTTTCATAAGATAGCTCTTTTCTCTTTCTTCCTGATGTGGTAGAATGTGATGGGAATTTAACCCACACTATTTTAAGAGAAGAAAGGAAGGTAATGGCATGTCGAAATTGAAACGCCTGGTTGCGCTGATGCTCACCCTGGTCATGCTCCTGTCCACCCTCCCCGCCACCGCTCTGGCCACAGATGCGGAGGCAGACGTCCCCGCTGAGGAGACCGTCGCCGTCGAGGAGGAGACCGCCGACGACGAGGTCGCTTCTGTTGAGGAGGAGACTGCCGTTGACGAGGTCGCCGCCGTCCAGGAGGAGACTGTCGTTGACGAGGTCGCCGCCGTTGAGGAGGAGACCGCCGCTGAGGAGGTCGCCACCATCGAAGATGAGACCGTCACCGCCGAGGTTGCCGCCGTTGAGGAGGACTCCGCCGAGGACAATTTCTTTGTCCGTGTCAATCCCCTGTACGAGGACGTCATTGATGAGGACGACATCGACCTGGACTCTGAGAAGGAAACCGTCCAGGAGGCCCTCTGTGACAGCGCCACCACAACTGCTGCCAGCTATCAGCCCTACAGCAGCGCTGTCGCAACCATGCGCAGCTATCTGGCCAACCGCACCACCAGCTTCACCATCTATTACTATAGCACCAGCTATCCCTCGCAGTCCTTCATTTTTAGCATGGTAGACGACGCCATGGCCCACACCGGCACCTCCTATCAGGGCGACGCCATCATGTGGGACTGGGGATATATGTCCGGTAGCTACGGCTATGAGACCAGCGGCGGATACTATTATACTACGCTGTCCCTCAGCTACACCTACTACACCACCACCTCTCAGGAGTCGTGGGTCAGGACTCAGATCTCCAGCATTGTCAGCTCCCTGGGCTTGACCGGCATGACCACCTATGAGAAGATCAAGGCCATCTACGACTACATCTGCGACAACGTGGTCTATGACTACGCTCATCTGTCTAATTCCAGCTATACGCTGCAATTCACCGCCTACGCCGCCCTCCACAACGGAACCGCCGTCTGCCAGGGCTATGCGGTGCTGTTCTACCGGATGGCCCTGCAAGCCGGGATCGACGCCCGGGTGGTCGTGGGCTATGCCTGGGGTGACGCCGATGCGCCTCATGCCTGGAACATCGTCCAGATCGGCAGCTATTACTACAATCTGGACTCCACCTGGGACGCCGGGATGTCCACCTACAGCTACTTCCTGAAATGCCCTGCCAACTTTGACTCAGAGCACGTCCGGGACTCGGATTACACCACCAGCTCCTTTACGTCCAAGTACCCCATGGCGTCCTCTGACTATGTCTACCGTCTGCCCCTCACCCCCACTCTGAAAAGCATCTCCAATACCACCAGCGGCGTGACCATCACCTGGAACGCCGTCAGTGGTGCCACCTCCTATCAGGTCTGGCGCAAGGTCTCCGGCTCCAGCAGCTGGAGCAAGGTGGGCACTGTTACCACTACCAGCTATACCAGCACCGGGGTAGAGTCCGGCACAACCTACACCTTCACCGTCAAGGCGGTCAACTCCTACGGCACCAGCGGCTATAACGCCACCGGCCTGACCATCCGCTACCTGGCCACTCCCAAGATCACGCTGTCCAACACCAGCAGCGGAGTCAAGGTCGCCTGGGGCGCCATCTCCGGCGCAGCCAGCTACTACGTCTACCGCAGAACCGAGAGCGGCAGCTATTCCAAGATCGCCACCGTCGCCTCCGGCACTCTGAACTACACCGACACCTCCGCCAGCGCCGGAGTGCGGTACTACTACGCAGTCCGGGCCTACAGCGGCGGGTATCTCAGCGCCTATACCTCTCAGTACATCACCCGGCTCACCACCCCCTCGGGCATCTCCGTGTCCAATGTCAAGAGCGGCGTGCAGGTGAAGTGGAACGCCGTCACCGGAGCCACCTCCTATCAGGTCTGGCGCAAGCTGTCCGGCTCCTCCAGTTGGTCTAAGG
>JAJPWY010000066.1 GCA_021205725.1 Clostridiales bacterium | reverse complement strand
AACAGGGAACCTGAGCAGTCGGGTTCCCTGTTTTTTTGAAATCCGGTATCGAACCCGCTACCTCCACCAAAATTGGGCGGTGAGCCCAATTTTTGCAATCAAGGAGGGGCCGGAGCCCGGGAAAGCGGAGCTTTGCCGGGAACCGGTAGCGAGTTCGAGCCTCGTCTTCCGCTCCAACCAACAGGGAACCTGAGCAGTCGGGTTCCCTGTTGGTTGGAAAAACGGAGCCCGTCACCGATACTGGAAATGACTGGAAATCCTCTTAAAACTTCTTAACAATTTCATATTCGGTTGACTTCCCCTGTCTCCCGTCCTATAATAAATCTCGCATAAAGTGAGAGGGGATCATGCGCCGAGAAAAAAAGCAGAGACCGTTCCGATCCCATTCTTATGTGGAAAAGGGAGGAAAACGGGTGGAAAAACGAACGTTTTCTCAGCCGGAGTTCAGCTTTGTACGTAACACAGGCGCACTGTCGCCAGAGGAGATTGCCCGCCTTTCCGACAGTGAGCTGGAGCGGTATCTGCTGGATACCGGCTTCTGGCAGAACGCAAAGCGCTATTGCGCAAGCCCGGATTTCCTGCTGAGAGAGATCGCAGGAGAGAGTATCCTCGTTCCCGTAAACGACAGCGGGGTCATGACCAACTGTATGTTTTCCCTCAACGAGACTTGTCTCTACCTGTGGAAGCAGTTTCAAAAGCCCCACACCGTCGACGATGTGGTGATCCAGGCCAAACGGGAGTACCGGGCGGCGGGAGAGAGAATAGAGCGTGACATCCGTGACTTTGTGGCGGAGTATCTCAGCGCAGGATTATTAAAGGAGGAAGCATAAAATGAATGTTCGTGAATGGGTACGTCCCCAGACCGTAGCCCAGCGGTTCGTGGCCAACGAGTATGTGGCCGCCTGCGGCGACAGCGGAACGGTGTATAACTTTGAGTGCAATGCAGGAAACAGCACTAGCCGATATGCAGTTAAGGACAGCAGCGGAAATGTGGCAAGAATCAGCGGCTACTACATGGACGGCGGTCAGTGGGGGGCTTATTACCATCCCTGCGGTGAAACACATGAGGCTGAGTCTGATTCCGGTTTCTTGACGGGGTATCATATTGATGACGTGAGTACCAGAGAAGATGAAAACATCGCCGTCATCATCTGGACGGATAACAACACTGACGTCCACTGCACCACCAACCTGGATATGAGCAGCTGGTCAACCGCCAAGTCCTGACACCCTTCATCTGATTATAACACGGGCCGGAGGTCACTCCGGCCCCTTTTTTCCTGTCCGAAAGGAGGCGCATCCCGTGGAGCCCATCACAGGCGAGACCACCCTGGAGCGGGCCATGATCCGCCGGGCGGCGGCGGCAAAAACTCCCATCAACGGGAGCCTGGAGCTGCTGCCTCTGTGCAATATGAACTGCGATATGTGCTATGTGCGGCTGAGCCGTTCCGAGATGGAGCGGCAGGGCCGCCTCCGCACCCCCGGGGAGTGGCTTGCCCTGGGGGAGCAGATGCAGCGGGCGGGGGTGCTGTTCCTCCTGCTCACCGGGGGAGAGCCGCTGCTCTATCCCGGCTTTCAGGAGGTGTACCTGGGTCTGAAACGGATGGGGTTTGTCCTCACCGTCAACACCAACGGCACCCTCATGGACGGGCAATGGGCGGCCTTCTTTGGTGCGCACAAGCCCCGCCGGGTGAATATCACCCTCTACGGCGCAGACGACCGGGCCTATACCCAGCTCTGCCACTACCCCGGCGGCTTTGACCGGACGGTGGAGGGCATCCGCCTGCTGAGAGAACAGGGCGTGGACGTGAAGGTGGGGGGCAGCCTCACCGGACACAACGAGGCCGACCTCCCCCGGCTGCTGGACATCGGGGAGGAGCTGGGCGTCCCTGTCCGGGTGGACACCTACATGATGCCCGCTGCCCGGGAGCGGGAGCGGGACTTTGACCCACAGGCCCGGCTGGAGCCGGAGCGGGCGGCCCAGGCCCGCATCTACACCCTCCGCCGGGAGATGGGGGAGGAGCGGTTCCGGGCCTATGTCCACGCCGTGCTGGAACAGGTGGAGCACCCTCACGAAGCCCCCGGAGAGCCGACCCCCATGAGCTGTCTGGCGGGAAGCTGCTCCTTCACGGTGAACTGGCAGGGGGAGATGCGGCCCTGTGTGGTGCTGTCCGGCCCCTCCGTCCCGGTGTTCGACCTGGGATTCCAAAAGGCGTGGGAGAAGCTCCGCCGGGAGACGGACGTGATCCGCACCAGCCCGGTCTGCTCTGCCTGCGCCCTGCGGCCTCTCTGCCGCACCTGCGCCGCCGCCGGACTGCTGGAGACGGGCTGCTATGACGGCGTGCCGGACTATCTGTGCCGGTACACCCGGCGCTCTCTGGAGCTGCTCCAGCAGTGGGCGAAGGAGCAGGGGGGAGGAGAGAACGGATGAGAAAACGGTTCCAAATCGGCGACCTCGCGTTCTCCCTCCAATACCCGGAGGAGGTTACGCCGCCGGACAACTTCCTGAAATTCGAGGCGCCCGGGGGGGAGACGGCGTTTCACTACCAAATGTCCTTGGTGGATGAGCTGCCGGAGCCGGAGGGGGCGCTGATCGCCCAGCGCCCGGATATCCGGGTGTACCGGACGGCCCTGGGGGAGGAGCGACTGCTGGGGGTCAGGGGACAGGCGGACTTCTACGCCTGTTACCGGGAGACCGGGAGAGCACAGGCGGACATTTTCCTGGTGGAGGGCCGTATTGCCTCTCTCCACATCGACCCGGTGTTCACCTCCCTCTTTGCCCTGGAGCGCCGGATGCTGGAGAGGGACAGCCTCATCCTCCACTGTGCCTATGTCCGGTATCGGGACGGGGCCATCCTGTTCTCCGCACCCTCAGAGACGGGCAAGACCACCCAGGCAAATCTCTGGGAACAGCACCGGGGCAGCCGGACGGTGAACGGGGACAGAGCCCTTCTGCGCAGGATGGACGGGGTGTGGACGGCGGAGGGTTGGCCGGTCTGCGGCACCTCGGCGGTCTGCCACAACGAGCGGACGCCCATCCACGCCGTGGTCATGCTCCGCCAGGCCCGGGAGAATGTTGTGCGGCGGCTGCGACCGTCTGAGGCGTTTCTACAGCTCTACGCCCAGATCACCGTCAACGGCTGGAGCCGGGACAGCGTGGAGAAAAGTACGGAGCTGCTGAGCGGCCTCATCACCGATATCCCGGTCTACGAGCTGGGCTGCACCGTCTCGGAGGAGGCGGTGGACTGCCTGGAGCGTGCACTGTACGGATGAAAACAGACCGCAGTATTCCGGAATATGCCGGGTTGCTGCGGTTTTCCTTTCCCGGGACAGATGCCGTTTGGATGCCCGCCTGCGACGGCTCCGACGGGGGAGGGGAGTAGGATGACGACAGAGGACGGGCCTGTAAGAAGTTTTCAGATTTCACAGCGTCACGTTTTGGCCCGTTTATGCGTCATAGTAAGTAGAGGAACCGCTCACCCGGGAAAGGAGAGAGACAGGATGAAACGACGGCTCAAGATCTGCCTGACCGTGCTGCTGGTGCTGGCGGTGGCGTTCGTCTGCTCTCTCCAGCTCCGGTGGCTGTCCCGGCGGTGTGCCTCCCGCCCCTGCCAGCGGGAGCAGACGACGGTGGAGCTCTGGGAGGAGACGGCGGAGGAGTGACGAAACGGCTCCGGGTGCGCCTGTCGCCCGGGAAGAACAAGCAAAGGAAATCTCCCGATTTTTGTCGGGGGATTTTTTTGTTGAGCGGGGGAGTGGGCCGGTCTCCCTGCCCGAAAACCATTGACAGAGGGCGACGATTGACGGGGAGAGGTACGGCCGCCCCGGTACTTCTCCACTTATCAGCACCCTGCACATTGACTTTTAAGCCGGAAAATCGTATACTTTGAGGGAAATGTGAACCGGAAGGGGAAATTGAGATGAAAAGACTGCTTGCCCTGCTCCTGGCCCTGACCATGGCCCTGTCCCTGGCGGCCTGCGGCGCATCTGACGAGACGGTAACGGATACGGATACGGACACGAACACGGAAAGCGCCGATTCCGCCGGGGAGACGACGGAGGAGACGGCGGACGATGTTGCAGAAGGGGAGACAACCGCCAGCGCTCAGGTGGTCAACATCGGCTGCACCTCCGCCCTGGGGACGTTGAACCCCCTGCTCATGGACGGGGACTGGGTGAACGTCTACGCCCAGAGCCTGGAGTTTCTCCCTCTGGTCAGCCTGAACGACGAGCTGGAGTTTGAGTACATCCTGGCCGACGAGATCACTACGGAGGACAACCTGACCTTCACTGTCCACCTCCGGGAGGACGCCACCTGGTCGGATGGGGAGCCCATCACCGCCGACGACCTGGCCTTCACCATGACCCGCATCGCCAGCCCCCTGGTGATGAACTACGCCATGCAGTTTACCGCCATCGTGGGCACTGACGACGAGACCGGCTGGGTGGAGGAAGGAGCCGAGACCATCGACGGCCTGGAGGTCGTGGACGAAAAGACGCTGAACATCACCTTCAAGTACGAGATGAATCTGACCAGCTTCCTCAACGGCTACGCCCAATACATCCTGACCCTGCCCAAGCACATCCTGGAGACCATCCCGGAGAGCGAGCTGGCCTCCTCCGACTGGTTCGACGCCCCCACCGTGGTCTCCGGCCCCTACATGGTGACCAGCTACGACGCCAACCACTACATCTCCTATGTCGCCAACGAGAACTATTTCCTGGGCGAGCCGGAGATCATGTACTGCAACATCCAGATCGTGGACGGCAGCCAGCTGCTCACCGGTCTGCAATCCGGGGAGATCGACATCGTCCCGCCGCTGCTGGCCTCCATCCCGGAGGAGGATTACACCTCCGTCCAGAGCCTGGAGGGGATCACTGCCACCTACGGCTCCGCCATCGCCACCGAGACCATCTTCATCAACGCCGACTGCATCCCGGACGAGCTGGTGCGTCAGGCCATGCTCTGCGCCATCGACCGGGAGACCATCGTGAGCGGCCTGCTCACCGGCGGGGCGGAGCTGATGGACGGCTTCTGCGTCCCCGACGGCCCCTATTACTCCGGCCAGAGCGCCGTGAGCTATGACCCGAACCAGGCCTTGGAGCTGCTGATGCAGGCCGGATGGGACGGCAGCGAGACATACACCCTCTACATCAACTCCGGGGACAAGACCCTCATCAACGCCTGTACCCTGTGCCAGGCATACTGGGCCGCTGTGGGCATCCAGGTGGAGCTGGTGACGGTAGACCTGGAGACCCTGACCACCAATGCCGGTACTGACGAGTATGACATGATCGCCGTCCAGTACACCTATCCCGCCGTGGATCCCAGCTGGGACATTGACTGGGTGCTGTCCGCCTGGTGCCATCTGTACCCGGATGAGGTACAGGCGGCGGTGCTGGGCATCCAGTCCAGCGACGACCTGGCCGTCCAGCAGGAAAATTATGCCCTCATCGACGCCTTCGCTCAGGAGCAGGTGCCCCTCATCTGTCTGTATGCCAACGGACCTCTGGGTGCGGTGCGGGACACCCTCCAGAACGCCCAGGCCACCATGTACGGCTGCATCAACAACATCCACGAGTGGAGCTTCGCCGAATGAGTCTGCTGGAGGTATCCGATCTCCATCTCTCCTTCGGGGAGCAGGAGGTGCTCCACGGCCTTGACCTGAACGTGGAGCCGGGGGAGTTCCTCGCCCTGGTGGGGGAGTCCGGCTCCGGCAAGAGCGTCACCGCCCTGACGGTCATGGGGCTGCTGCCCCCCAACGCCAGAGTCACGGCGGGGAACGTCACCTTTGACGGACAGGATTTACTCGCCTGCACGCCGAAGGAGCTGGACAGGTTCCGGGGCGGTCAGATCGGCATGGTCTTTCAGGACGCCCTCACCAGCCTGAACCCGGTGATGACCATTGGGGAACAGCTCACCGAGGGGCCGAGGATTCATCTGGGCTACGACAAAAGGCAGGCGGAGAACCTGGCCCTTTCCCTGCTGGAGCGGGTGGGCCTCCCCGGGGGCCGGGAGCAGCTGAAGCGCCACCCCCATACCCTCTCCGGGGGCCAGCGGCAGCGGGTGTGCATCGCCATGGCCCTGGCCTGCAATCCCCGGCTGCTCATCGCCGACGAGCCCACCACCGCCCTGGACGTCACCGTCCAGACCCAGATCATGGAGCTGCTGGGCAACCTCCAGCGGGAGAGCGGCATGGCGGTGCTGTTTATCACCCACGACATCGCTCTGGCCGCTCGCCAGGCCCACCGCATCGCCGTGGCCTGGGAGGGCCGGGTGGTGGAGACGGGGGACGCAGGGACGTTGCTGCACCATCCCCAGCACCCCTATACCCGGCGCCTGGCGGAGGCTGCCGAGAAACTGAGGCTGAAATGAACGAGACAAATCCCGTGGTCTGTCAGGCGGACCATGTGAGCAAAACCTACCGCCTCTCCGCCTTCCAACGGGTGGAGGCGGTGAAGGACGTATCCCTGACCATCCGGAAGGGGGAGACCCTGGGCCTGGTGGGGGAGTCCGGCTCCGGCAAGAGTACCCTGGGGCGGCAGCTGGCCGCCCTGGAGCAGCCCACCTCCGGCAGCGTCCGCTTTGAGGGACAGGATCTCTCTGACCGGCGGCAGCTCAGGGCGGTTCGCACCCGGATCCAGATGGTCTTTCAGGACACCTACGCCTCCCTGAACCCCCGCAAGACGGTGTTTCAGACCATCTATGAGCCCATGGCCTACCACGGTCTGGCCAACCGGGAGAACGGTCGGCGGGAGGTGGCCCGCCTGCTGGAGCTGGCGGAGCTGCCGGAGCGCTATGCCGACCGCTATCCCCACGCCCTCTCCGGGGGCCAGCGGCAGCGGGTGTGCATCGCCCGGGCTCTGGCCCTGAACCCGGACTTTGTGGTCTGGGACGAGCCGGTCTCCGCCCTGGACGTGACGGTGGCGGCACAGATTTTGGAGCTGATGGTACGCCTCCAGCGGGAGCTGGGGCTGACCTCGGTGATGATCGGCCACGGCATCGGGGCGGTGGCCTATGTCAGTCAGCGTCTGGCGGTGATGAAGGACGGCGTACTGGTGGAGACGGGCACCCGGGAGCAGATCATCGACCACCCTAACCACCCTTACACCCAGTCCCTCATCCGGGCGGCGAGGTATTGACGCCATGTGGAAATACATTTTAAAACGAATCGCCATAGCGATCCCGGTGCTCATCGGCATCACGGTCATCGACTATGGTCTCATGTGCCTTGCAGGAAGTCCACTGGATATGCTGGTGGGGCCCAGGGTGTCCGAGGGCGCCCTGGAGGCCCGGGCGGTGGCCTGGGGACTGGATCAGCCCTTTTATGTACAATACTTCGTCTGGCTCCAGCAGGTGCTCACCGGCAATCTGGGCTACTCCACCACCTCCTATCAGGCGGTGAGCGACATGATCGCCAGTCACCTGGGGCCGACGCTGCTGCTGATGGCCACCTCTCTGGCGCTGAGCCTGGTCATCTCCCTGCCCCTGGGCATCTGGTCGGCCACCCACCCCTATACGAAGCGGGATTATGCCCTGGTGTCCCTGAGCTTTGTGGGCACCGGCATCCCCAGCTTTTTCCTGGCCCTGGTGCTCATCTGGCTGTTCACCATCCAGCTGGGCTGGCTCCCCTCCAGCGGCATGACCACCCTGGGAACGGGAGGCGGCGTGCTGGACGTGTTGCGGCATATGGTCATGCCGGTGACGGTGCTGACGGTGTACTATACCGGGGTGAACCTGCGCTACTTCCGCTCCTCCATGCTGGAGATCAGCCAGCAGGACTATCTCCGCACCGCCCGGGCCAAGGGCATCGGGGAGCGCCGGGTGGTGTGGAATCACGGCCTGCGCAACACCCTCCTCACCGTCATCACGGTGGTGGGGACAGAGGTACCCATGCTCTTTGGGGGCAGCGTCATTGTGGAGCAGGTGTTCTCCTGGCCGGGACTGGGGCTCATGACCATGAGCGCCATCACCAGCCGGGACTATCCGGTGATCATGGGGGTCTGCCTGATGACGGCGGTGGTGGTTGTCCTGGTGAATCTGGTGACCGACATCCTCTATGCCCTGGCAGACCCGACGGTGGAGCTGAAATGAGAGACAACGGTATGCTTCGGCGCTTTCTGCGCCATAAGCTGGGAGTGGTCAGCCTGGTGATTGTGCTGGTCATCGCCCTGCTGGCGGTTCTGGCCCCGGTGATCGCACCCTACGACCCCACGGCCATCAACCCGGAATTCAATGCGCCCCCCAGCGCAGAGCACTGGCTGGGCACCGACCAGATTGGTCGGGACGTGCTCTCCCGGCTGCTCTACGCCACGAGGACGTCTCTGCTGGTGGGCGTGCTGGCGGCGGGACTGTCCACCGCCATTGGAGTGGTGCTGGGGCTGATCTCCGGCTACTTCGGCGGTGTGGCGGATATGATCATCATGCGCATCACCGACATGGTGATGAGCTTTCCCTATATCCTGCTGGTGCTGGTGGCGGCGGCCATTTTCCAGCCGGGGCTGTGGAACATCATCCTCATCCTGGGCTTTGTGGACTGGCCCAGTGCTGCCCGGCTGGTCCGGGGCAACGTCCTCTCCCTCCGGGAGAGCGGCTTCGTAAAGAGCAGCCAGGCGGCGGGGATGCCGGGATGGTACATCCTGTTTTCTGAAATCCTGCCCAACACGGCGGCCCCGGTGCTGGTCTACTTTACGTCGGTGGTGGCCCTGTCCATGCTGGACGAGGCGGCGCTGAGCTTTCTGGGCATGGGGATCCAGCCCCCGGACGCCAGCCTGGGCAACCTGCTGGGAGACGCCCAGTCGTTGACCATCCTGACCGGCCAGCCCTGGCTGTGGCTGCCGCCAGGCATTGTGGTGGTGGTGCTGGTGGTGTGCATCAGCTTCGCAGGAGACGCCCTGCGGGATGCGCTGGATCCTGCGGGGAAGTGAGAGAGTGCAAATTCGCCGGGAGTCAGTACGAATTCGCCCAACGCTTTTCGCCAGACGATAGCCCCTACCGCTCTCCCTCAGTCAGCTTCGCTGACAGCTCCCTCAGAGAGGGAGCCGAGGGGGTGCGCAGTTTCTTGGCTCCCTCTCTGAGGAAGCTGTCGCCGCTAGGCGACTGAGGGAGAGCGGTAGGCACCTACGATTCACAAAAAGCTTTCGGCGAATTCGTACCGACCCTCAACGAATTCGCACATACCCCCAGAAAGGTGGTATTTCTTTGTCTCTCCCCTACAATCGCGATATGATCTCCAGAGCAAAGAAACTGAGAAAGAGCGCTACCAAAGAGGAAAGACGCCTATGGTTTACGTTTCTCAGAGCCTACCCGATTCGTTTCCAGCGACAGAAAACGATTGGCTCCTTTATCGTCGATTTCTATTGTCATCAGGCGAAGCTGGTCATAGAGCTGGACGGCTCCCAGCATTACACAGAGCAGGGTGCGGCCTATGACCGGGAGCGGGACGCCGTACTGGCGGGGCATGGTCTGCAGGTGCTACGCTTTTCAAATTCAGACGTGGCAGAGCATTTCGAGGCTGTCTGCGAGACGATTCACAGAACAGTGCAAAGCCGGTTATAAAGAGTCAAATAGCATAATTTACATAGGAGAGGTGCAAACAAAATGAGCAACTACAAAATCGCCCTGATCCGTGGCGACGGTATCGGCCCGGAGGTCGTGAACGAGGCAATCCGTGTGATGGAGCAGGTGGGGGCCAGATTTGGCCACAGCTTCACCTTTGAGGACGTGCTGATGGGGGGGTGCGCCACCGATGCGGTGGGAAAGAGCTACCCCGACGGCACCGCAGAGCGGTGCAGGGCCTGCGATGCCGTCCTGCTGGGGGCGGTGGGCGGCCCCAAATGGGGCAGCGACCGCCCCGATTATGAGCGGCCGGAGACCGCCCTGCTGGCCATCCGGAAGGATCTGGGGCTGTACGCCAACCTCCGCCCCGCCATGCTGCGCCCTGCCCTGGCGGAGGCCAGCCCGCTGAAAAAGGAGACGGCGGAGGCAGGCATCGACCTGATGATGGTGCGGGAGCTGACCGGAGGCATCTACTTCGGCAAGCGGGATAAGTACCAGACGGAGGATCGGGGCACAGAGGCCACCGACCTGATGGCCTACTCCGAGCTGGAGATCGAGCGCATCGGCCGCCGGGCCTTTGAGCTGGCCGTGCTCCGCCGGAAAAAGGTGACCAGCGTGGACAAGGCCAACGTCCTGGAGACCAGCCGTCTGTGGCGGGCCACCATGCACCGGCTGGCAAAGGAGTACCCGGAGGTGACCTACGAGGATATGCTGGTGGACAACTGCGCCATGCAGATCGTCCGCAACCCCGGCCAGTTCGACGTGGTGGTCACGGAGAATATGTTCGGCGATATCCTCTCTGACGAGGCGTCTATGGTCACCGGCTCCATCGGCCTGCTGCCCTCCGCCTCCATCGGGGATACCGCCCCCGGCCTGTATGAGCCCATCCACGGCTCCGCCCCGGACATCGCCGGGCAGGACAAGGCCGACCCCATCGCCACCATTCTGTCTGTGGCTATGATGTTCCGTTACTCCTTCGGGCTCGCTCAGGAGGCAGACGCCGTGGAGACGGCGGTGGACGCGGTTCTGGCTCAGGGCTGGCACACGGCGGACATCGCCGGAGCGGCGGACAAGCTGGTGGGGACCAAGGAGATGGGGCGGCTCATCTGCGAGGCGATTGCCGAGTAAGGGGAATTTCGGCGAATTCGCCGATGGTGCCTATCTTGCCGCAGGTGCGTGCCGCTCTCCCTCCGTCACGGCTTACGCCGTGCCACCTCTCTCAAAGAGGGAGGCAAGGGTCTGCGCAAACTTCCTGGCTCCCTCTCTGAGGGAGCTGGCTGCCCGAAGGGCAGACTGAGGGAGAGCGGTAGGGGCCTTTGTCGTGCAGAGAGCTTTCGGCAAATCCGCAGAAAGCCGGTACAAATTCGTCCCCAAATCCCCCCAGAATGAAAGGGTTGGTAGTTTTCAACCCCGGCCCATCGTGTTATAATCGAACCAGCAAAATTGGAAAAGCGAGGTCGAGCGCAATGAACGACAGATACGAAAGCCCTCTCTCCAGCCGGTACGCCAGCGACGAGATGCAGTATATCTTTTCCCCCATCAAGAAGTTTACCACCTGGCGGCGGCTGTGGATCGCCCTGGCCCGGGGGGAGATGGAGCTGGGGCTGCCCATCACCCAGGAGCAGATCGACGAGATGGAGGCCAACGTGGACAACGTGGACTTCGAGGCGGCGGCCCGGTACGAGAAGGAGCTGCGCCACGACGTCATGGCCCACATCCACGCCTGGGGCGACCAGTGCCCCAAGGCCCGGCCCATTATCCACCTGGGAGCCACCAGCTGCTATGTGGGGGACAACACGGACATCATCCTCATGAAGGAGGGCCTGGAGCTCATCCGGGACGAGCTGGTGCGGGTCATCGACAACCTGGCCCGGTTCGCCGACCGGTACAAGGCCACCCCCACCCTGGGCTTCACCCACTTCCAGGCGGCCCAGCTCACCACCGTAGGCAAGCGGGCCAGCCTGTGGACGAACGAGTTTCTCATGGATCTCCACGAGGTGGAGTACCGGCTCTCTACCCTGAAGCTGCTGGGCAGCAAGGGAACCACCGGCACCCAGGCCAGCTTTATGGAGCTGTTTCACGGCGACCAGGAGAAGATCAAGGCCCTGGAGGAGAAGATCGCCGCCGAGATGGGCTTTGACGGGGTGGTGCCCGTCTCCGGCCAGACCTACAGCCGGAAGATGGACTCCTATGTACTCAATACCCTCTCCGGCATCGCCCAGTCGGCCAGCAAGTTCGCCACCGACCTGCGGCTGCTCAGCCACCTGAAGGAGATCGAGGAGCCCTACGAGGCCCACCAGATCGGCTCCTCCGCCATGCCCTACAAGCGCAACCCCATGCGCTCCGAGCGCATCTGCGCCCTGAGCCGGTATGTCATCAGCGACACGGTGAACCCGGCCATCACCGCCTCTACCCAGTGGTTCGAGCGCACCCTGGACGACTCTGCCAACAAGCGCATTTCCGTCCCCGAGGCGTTCCTGGCCACCGACGCCATCCTCCGCATCTGCCAAAACGTGACCTCCGGGCTCATCGTCCACGAGAAGGTCATCGAAAAGCACATCCAGGAGGAGCTGCCCTTTATGGCCAGCGAGAACATCATGATGGACGCCGTCCTCCGGGGCGGCGACCGGCAGGAGCTCCATGAGCGTATCCGTGTCCACTCCCTGGAGGCGGGGCGGAACGTGAAGGAGCTGGGCCTGGACAACAACCTCATCGACCTGATTGCCGCAGACCCCCTCTTTGGCATGACCCGGGAGGAGCTGACCGCCCATCTGGAGCCCAGCCGGTATATCGGCCGCTGCCCGGATCAGGTGACGGAGTTTCTGGAAAACGACGTCCGGCCGGTGCTGGAACAGTACGCCTCCGCCCTGGACGGGCGGAAGGTGGAGCTGTCCGTCTGACAAGACCCGGGGGAGGTGCGCACAGTGCTGCAAAAAAAGGACGTCAGCAAATACCTTGGAGCGGCCCTCACCGTTCTCGGAGTGGTGGTGGCCAGCGTCATCCTCATCTTCTGCTTTGTCAAGTTCGACGCCATCAAAGCGGGAGCCGCCCAGCTGGTGGATATCCTCATGCCCTTTATTGTGGGCCTGGTCATCGCCTATCTGCTCTCGCCCATCTATAACGCCCTGGTGCGCAATCTGGAGCCGTGGCTGAGGACGGTCTGCCGGATGAAGCATCCCAGAGGACTGGCCCGGGGACTGGCCCTGCTCCTGTCCGTCCTGCTGGTGCTGGCGGTGGTCTTTGGCCTGCTGGCCATGATTATCCCCCAGCTCTTTGACAGCGTGGCCAATCTGAGCACCAACCTCCCCGGCTACCTGGAGCATACCGGGGCCTGGCTGGACGAGATGCTGGCCCGGTTCGGGCTGGACATCAGCGTTCAGTCCTACTTTGACGACATGAGCAGCCAGTTCTCCACCTGGCTGACAGGGACTCTGCTCCCCGGGCTCCAGAGCCTGGTGGAGCGGCTGGGGACGGACTCCCTGATGGACGGCCTGTTCAGCGGAGTGGTCACGGTGGTCAACGGGGTGAAGAACTTCGTCCTGGGCCTCATCGTCTCCGCCTATCTGCTGGCGGACAAGGGGCGGATGCTGGCCCTGGCCAAAAAGCTGATCTACGCCGTGGCGGGAGCGGAGCGGGGCAACCGGCTCCTGGAGGAGCTGCGCAAGACCAACCGCATTTTTGGCGGCTTCATCACCGGCAAGCTGGTGGACTCCTTGATTATGGGTATCCTCTGCTTCATCGGCTCCAGTCTGCTCCGGCTGCCCTACGCTCTGCTGGTCAGCGTGGTGGTGGGCGTCACCAACATCATTCCCTTCTTCGGGCCCTTCCTGGGGGCCATTCCCTGCGCCCTGCTGATTTTGCTCACCGACCCCATCAAGTGCGTCTACTTCATCATCTTCATCCTGGCCCTCCAGCAGTTCGACGGCAACATCCTGGGGCCCAGGATTTTGGGCAACACCACCGGAGTCAGTCCCTTTGGGGTGCTGTTCTCCATCATCTTCTTCGGCGGCGTGTTTGGCTTTGTTGGCATGATTATCGGCGTGCCCCTGTTCGCCATCCTCTCCTCCCTGGTGGGGGAGCTGGTGGACAAGTGGCTGAACAAGAAAAACCTGAGCCGGGAGCTGAGGGATTACACCAACCTGGACTACGTGAAGGAGGACGACGGACAGACCCCGGAGAGCTATATCAAGCGGCAGGACCCCACCAGGAAGTGAGGGAGGTGGCACGGCGTAAGCCGTGACGGAGGGAGAGCAGCACGCACTTCCAACAAGACAGGCACCCGGGCGAATTCGCACCCACCGCCCCCGCAAACCCAACCCTAACACTTGACATCCACAACCGCCTGTGGTATAGTTGCATTGTGGCTTAGTCTGTGGTAATAAAACAGACATTTCAATCAGTTATATCCTACAAACCACCAAGAAATACGTTTGAAGAAGGGGTATCACATGAAGACTTTAGAGATTCAGTCCGTAGTTGGCCGCCAGATCATTGACTCCCGCGGCAATCCCACCGTCGAGGCGGAGGTTCGCCTGGTTGACGGCACCGTCGCCCGTGGCGCAGCCCCCAGCGGCGCTTCCACCGGCCAGTTCGAGGCTCTGGAGCTCCGTGACGGCGACAAGAGCCAGTTCGGTGGCAAGGGCGTGACCAAGGCAGTCGCCAACGTCAACGGCCCCATCGCCAAGGCTGTCGTGGGCATGAACGCCATCGACACCTATGCTGTGGACGCCGCCATGCTGGCTGCCGACGGTACCAAGGACAAGAGCAACCTGGGCGCCAACGCCATCCTGGCCGTCTCCATCGCCGTGGCCCGTGCCGCTGCCGATTCCCTGGGCCTGCCTCTGTACCGGTTCCTGGGCGGCGCCAACGCCACCAAGCTGCCTCTGCCCATGATGAACATCCTCAACGGCGGCGCTCACGCCACCAACAGCGTGGATGTCCAGGAGTTCATGATCATGCCCGCCGGCGCCTCCAGCTTCAGCGAGGGCCTGCGGATGTGCACCGAGGTGTTCCATGCCCTGCAGAAGGTGCTCAAGGGCAAGGGCCTGTCCACCGGCGTGGGCGACGAGGGCGGCTTCGCTCCCGACTGCGCTTCCGATGAGGAGGCCATCGAGTTCATCCTGGAGGCCATTCGTCAGGCCGGTTACGAGCCGGGCAAGGACTTCGTCCTGGCTCTGGACGCCGCCTCCAGCGAGTGGAAGGGCGAGACCGTTGGTCAGTATCATATGCCCAAGTGCGGCAAGGATTACACCAGCGACGAGCTGATCGACCACTGGAAGCGTCTGGTTGACAAGTATCCCATCATCTCCATCGAGGACGGCCTGGATGAAGAGGACTGGGAGGGCTGGAAGAAGCTGACCGCCGAGCTGGGCGACCGTGTCCAGCTGGTGGGCGACGACCTGTTCGTCACCAACACCGAGCGGCTGGCCAAGGGCATCTCCCTGGGCTGCGGCAACTCCATCCTCATCAAGCTCAACCAGATCGGCTCCGTCAGCGAGACCATGGAGGCCATCAAGATGGCTCACAAGGCCGGCTACACCGCCGTCACCAGCCACCGCTCCGGCGAGACTGAGGACACCACCATCGCCGACCTGGCCGTGGCTCTGAACACCTGCCAGATCAAGACCGGCGCTCCCAGCCGCAGCGAGCGTGTTGCCAAGTACAACCAGCTGCTGCGCATCGAGGAGGAGCTGGGCGCTGCCGCCCAGTGGCCCGGCTTCGACGCCTACAACGTCAAGCGCTGAGACGATACCCCTCTGATTTGACCCCCTATCCCCCGGCAGGATGTCTGTCCCGCCGGGGGATTTCGTGCTTTTTTGCGTTCCATGGCGGAAATCATACCTTTCCGCTCTTGCAAAATCGGCGGGAAACGCCTATAATTGCCTCAAGTGTCAATACACCTGCATATAACCCATCGCCCCAGGGCGGGATCGGAGTGTTATTATGGACTGTCAGACCAACTATACCATGCTCTGTGACTTCTATGAGCTGACCATGGCAAACGGCTATTTCCGCACCCCGGAGGTTCGGGATCGGATCACCTACTTTGATATGTTCTTCCGCAACGTGCCGGACAACGGGGGCTACGCCATCGCCGCCGGTCTGGAGCAGCTGGTGGACTATATCCAGAACCTGCGCTTCACCGAGGAGGATATCTCCTACCTCCGGGGGAGAGGCTGCTTCTGCGAGGAGTTCCTGGACTACCTGCGCACCTTCCGGTTCACCGGTGACATCTGGGCGGTGCCCGAGGGCACGCCCATCTTCCCCCAGGAGCCGGTGGTGACGGTTCGGGCCCCGGCCATCCAGGCCCAGTTTATCGAGACCTATCTGCTGCTGGTGTACAACCATGAGTGCCTCATCGCCACCAAGGCCAATCGGGTGGTGCGGGCGGCCAAGGGCCGTCCTGTGGCGGAGTTCGGCTCCCGCCGGGCCCACGGGGCCTCCGCCGCCATCCTGGGGGCCAGAGCCGCCTACATCGGCGGATGCAGCTCCACCGCCTGCACCCAGGCAGACCGGGATTACGGCGTCCCCGCCACCGGCACCATGGCCCACTCCTGGGTCATGATGTTCCCCACCGAGTATGAGGCCTTCAAGCGTTACTGTGAGCTGTACCCGGACAACGCCACCCTGCTGGTGGACACCTACAACGTGCTGAAATCCGGCGTCCCCAACGCCATCCGTGCCTTTAAAGAGGTGCTGCTGCCCCAGGGCATCACCAAGTGCGGCATCCGCCTGGACTCCGGCGACCTGACCTATCTCTCCCGGAAGGCGAGAAAGATGCTGAACGACGCCGGGCTGACCGAGTGCAAGATCGTGGCCTCCAACTCTCTGGACGAGTATCTCATCCAGGATTTGCTCCGCCAGGGGGCCCAGCTGGACTCCTTCGGCGTGGGCGAGCGGCTCATCACCTCCAAGAGCAGCCCGGTCTTTGGCGGGGTGTACAAGCTGGTGGCCATCGAGGACGAGGACGGACGCATCATCCCCAAGATCAAAGTGAGCGAGAACCCGGAGAAGATCATCAACCCCCACTTCAAGCGGGTGTTCCGGCTCTACGACAACGACTCCGGGGAGTCCATTGCCGACGTGCTCACCGTCTACGACGAGGAGGTCAAGAGCGGAGAGCCCATCCGCCTGTTCGACCCTAGAGCCACCTGGAAGCGCAAGACGGTGAGCAACTTCACCGCAAAGGAGATTATGGTGCCCATCTTCCGCAACGGGGAGCTGGTCTATCAGCTGCCCACGTTGAAGGAAATTCAGGACTACTGCCGCCAGCAGGTGGACATGCTCTGGGACGAGGTGAAGCGGTTCGACAACCCCCACGCTTACTATGTGGACTTGTCCGACCGGCTGTGGAACATCAAGCAGGATCTGCTCCACCTGACCTATTGACCCTCTGCCGGGGCGGGACGGCGCTGACCAAACCCCCGCCCCGGCATCTGCAAATTTTTTGCACAAGACCCCTTGACGTCCGGGATTTTTCTGGTATAATAATCAACGTTGCAGATGAGCCACGGCCTTCTGGCTCGCCGCATCCATTGGGTAGAGCACCCACGCCATGATATGCAGAAGTGGCTGAGTGGTCGAAGGCGCACGATTGGAAATCGTGTTTACGTTAATAGCGTAACGAGGGTTCGAATCCCTCCTTCTGCGTACTCAAAGAGAGCCGA
>JAJPWY010000064.1 GCA_021205725.1 Clostridiales bacterium | reverse complement strand
TCGGAATAGGCGTTGACGCCGATCAGCTTGAAGCCGGAGTAGCAGCCCTGCTGGACCTGATCGCCGGCGCAAGTGAAGGTGGGCAGCTTGGTGGCGGCATAGCCGTCGCCGAAAGCGGCCTGAGCGGCCTCGGCATCCCAGGTGCCGGAGACGGCGGCGCACAGGCTGCCGGAGGCGATCTGGTTGGAGATGTCGCCGTCAGCAATGGCCATGAAGGCGGAGTTGGAGGCGATGTTCAGCATGCTCTTGACCACGTCCACGCCGGTGTAGCCCAGAGAGGAGGTGCCGTTCCAGTCGATGCTAGTGGTGCCGTCATCGTTCAGGCTGGTGGTGAAGCCGGCGCCGATGAAGAAGGAGGCGTTGTACCAGCCGGAGGACAGGGTCATGCCCACCTGCTTGCCAGCAGCCTCAGCAGCGGCCAGCAGGGAATCCCAGGAGGCCACGTCCTCTTCGCTCAGGACGGAGGAGTCATAGTACAGGAAGTAGTTGTTGCCGCCGCCCATGGGGAAGGCATACAGGGTGTCGTTCATGGTGGCAGCAGCCACAGAACCGGCGCCGTTAGCGGCCTCGATGTCCTCCACGCTCTTGCCGGTGTAGGCGACCAGAGCGTCGTTCAGGGCGTCGATGGACTGGAGGGCGCCAGCGTTCACCAGGTCGGCCAGCTGGTCGTCAGCAAAGGCGAACACGTCGGCAGCGGCCTCGATGTCAGTGAGGATGGTGTCCTTGGCGGTGGACTCAGACTCCACGCCGATCTGGATGTCGAAGGTGGCGTAGTCGGCATAGGCCTCTTCAAAGCCAGCGACCAGCTCGGCCAGCAGGGTCTGATCCTCCTCAGCGCCCCAGACGGTCAGGGAGATGACGTCGCCGGAGGCGGTGGCGTCACCGGAGGTCTCCTCGGTGGTGTCCTCGGCCTCCTCGGTGTCAGCAGCCTCCTCGGTATCGTCGGTGCTTTCCTCGGTGGTGGTGTCGTCGGTGGAGGTGTCGCTTCCGCCGCAGGCCGCCAGAGACAGAACCATTGCCAGCGCCATGACCAGCGCCAGCAGCTTCTTGATCTTGCTCATTGTTGTTTGTTCCTCCTTAATGTTTTTTGAACTATCATTTTCGGGGATTCTCCCCGTAGTTCACGATTGTGGCATCTTCCCTTCCAATCATGCGCAACTTGCGCAACGAACTTCAAACAAGTTTTTTCATGTATCCTATAGAGCATATCATACCAGAGGTGACTTTTATTGTCAACGCTTTATTTTGCACAATTCAGACCACTGTTTTTTGTCGAATTTTACCTGAAAATATGTTTTCCAGTCTGAAACTTCTTTGCAATCGGTTGCTCATTTGTGGAATGTTACAACGCCATTTGCTCCAATGTCGCCTATTTGGTTGATTCACGGAGGATGACCTGATAGCCCAGATGGGTCTCGTCCTGCACCTCCAGGCCGCTCATCCGGTCCAGCAGCAGCTTACAGGCGGTGCGGCCCAGCTCCCGGGCGTCGAAACGGAGACTGGTGACCGGCGTGGCGCTCTGCTCCAGCAGAACGCTGTTGTAAAAGCTGGCGATCTTCACGTCCTCCGGGACCCGCATCCTCCGTCGGGCCAGATCTGTCATCACCAGACGGCAGATGGTGTCGTCCCCGCTGACAATGCACTCGCACCCGGCGGCCAGCAGCTCCTCCACCGCCTTGCTCACCTGGAGGTCGTTGGTCACCCCCATCCGGATCAGGTCCTGCCGCGCCGGAATCCCCAGGGACTCATGGGCGTCCAGAAAGCCCTGGAGCCGGTTTTCGTTGACCAGGTGCCGGGGATTGCCCCCGATGAGGCCCATATTCCGGATGCCCCGCATGAGCAGGATAAAGGTCAGCTCCCGGCAGGCGTCCCGCTGGTCGTTGTCCACGTGGGTGGGCTCCGGGTCGTCGGAGGTGCCGATGACCGCAAAGGGCAGATCGCTCTCCCGCATGAGACTGACCACCGGGTCCTCCACCGTGGTTCGGGTGGAGAGCACCCCCTCCACCTTTCGGTTTTCCAGGATGCGCTGAAGATGGGAGGCGTCCCGGTCAGTGACCATGGACAGCACCACGTCATAGTCCCGGCTGGCGGCCATCTCGCAGACCCCGGCCATGCAACGCTGGAAAAATGGCATGTCGTCGATGGCGTGGTCGCTGGGCAGCACCAGACAGATGTTATACGTCCGGCTCTGGGCTAGGCCACGGGCCACCATGTTGGGGCGATAGTTGTGCTTCTGAATGAAGTCCAACACTCTGGCCCGAGTCTCCGCACTGATCCGACCCTTGCCGGAGATGGCCCGGGATACGGTGGTCTTGCTGATGCCCAGCTCCCGGGCGACCTCGTCAATGGTATATATCTTTCGATCCGTTGTCTGTGCCATGCTCCCCTGTCTCCTTCTGTTCTCGCTCCGGTCAAAGATATGCTACGGCGGCGTCTCCCATGCGCAACCGCTTTTTCTGGCCTTTATCTTATGCGCTTTTTACCAAAAAGTCAAGATGATTTTAAAAAGTTGTTGAATATTTTGGTGAACCCCCGGACAGACCAGGCCCGGCAGACGTGAACATCTGTCGGGCCTGAATCAGATCATGCAGTTTTCAAAGGACGTTTCCGTCCACCAACTCCGTCAGCTGGTCGAATCTCTGGATGGTGGGAATAGCGGCGTCCACCGTTCCCAGGCCGTAGGCGGCGAAGATCATGGGGACGTCCGCCTGCTGACAGGCCTCCCAGTCCCCCTGGGTGTCCCCCACATAGACCGGACTGCGCAGTCCGTGGCGATTCACCAGCAGCTTCAGGTTCTCCCCCTTGGGCAGCCCCGTGTCGTCAAAGCACATCCAGCCGGAGAAGCACCGGGCCAGACCCGTGTGCTTTACCATGATGTCGATGTACCCCGCCTGACAGTTGGAGAGAATGTACAGAGGCAGCCGTTCCGCCAGTTTGGGGATGGTCTCCAGCACGCCGGGGTAGAAGTCGCCGGGCGTCCGCTCCAGGGCGGCGTTCTCATCCCGGAAGCACCGGCGGGCGATACGGTAGCGCTCCTCCGGGGGCAGTTGGGGAAAGAGGCTGTCGGCGATGGCGGTCATGGTCTTGCCGAACAGATAGCTGATGTTCTCCCGGTCGTAGCCGGGCCAGCAGCCCAGCTCCTCCAGCACCACCTGATTCCAGGCGTCGGCCACCACCTGCCGGGAGTCCCAAAGGGTGCCGTCCACGTCGAAGATCAGCGCATCCATGGGCCACTTCCCTTCTCCCGGCCCCGGACAGCGCCGGGGCGGGGCGTTCTCACTTAAAATAGAGTGCGCCGGACTCGAAGATGGGCATCAGCTTCTCGCCGGGGATATTCCGGGCCACGCCCGGGTTCCACCGCTCCGTGTGTCCCATCTTGCCGAAGACCCGTCCGTCCGGGGAGAAAATGCCCTCGATGGCGCAGACGGAGCCGTTGGGGTTGGCGGAGATGTCCATGGAGGGGAATCCGCCGCCGCCCACGTACTGGGTGGCCACCTGACCGTTGGCAATCATCTGCTCCAGCACCGGCTCCGGGGCCACGAACCGGCCCTCGCCGTGGGACACGGGGACGGTGTACACGTCGCCCACATGGCATTTCAGCATCCAGGGGGACTTCACCGAGGCCACCCGGGTATCGCAGTAGCGGCTCTGATGGCGGCCGATCAGGTTGAAGGTCAGGGTGGGACAGCTCTCGTCCAGATCCCTAATCTCCCCGTAGGGCACCAGGCCCAGCTTGACCAAGGCCTGGAAGCCGTTGCAGATGCCCAGCATCAGGCCGTCCCGGTTTTTCAGGAGGTCATGCACCGCATCCTTGATCCGGGGGTTGCGGAAGAAGGAGGCGATGAACTTGCCGGAGCCCTCCGGCTCGTCGCCGCCGGAAAAGCCTCCCGGCAGGACGATCATCTGGGCCTTGCGGATGGCCCGCTCCAGCTCGCCCTCGGATTCCAGCAGCTGCTCCACATTGAGATTGCGGATGACCAAAATCTCCGGCACGATGCCCGCCCGGAGGCAGGCGTTGGCAGTGTCATACTCGCAGTTGGTGCCGGGGAACACGGGGATGACCGCCCGGGGCCGGGCCGTCCTGACGGCGGGCCGGGAGACGGGGCGCACGGTGCAGGAGAGCACCGGGGCGTCGCAGGTCTCCGCCTTGGCCTGGGTGGGATAGACCTCCTCCAGCGTCCCCTCCCAGCGGCGGGTCAACTCCTCCAGCGGTACCCGGACGCCGCAGACCTCCAGCACAGGCTCCGCCGTTGTCTCACCCAGCTTCTCTCCGAAGCCGGGGATATCCTCGGTGAGCTGGGCGATGATAGAGCCGTAGCCCCTGGAGAACAGCAGCTCAGAGGTCAGATGTTCATTGCCCCGGAAGCCGATGCCGTTGCCGAAGGCCATCTTCATCAGGCCCTCCGCCACGCCGCCGGAGGAAAGAGCCCAGGCCGCCCGCACCTTGCCGGAGCGCACCAGAGAGCGGTATTCCGCCCACATAGCCCGTGTCCCGGCGTAATCCCCGGCGGGGGCGCGGAACAGATAGACCGGCTTGTCCGTCTCCTTGAAGGCGGCGGAGACGATTTGCCCCGCCTGTTCCGGCGCGATGGCAAAGGAGACAAGGGTGGGGGGCACGTCCAGGTCCATAAAGGAGCCGGACATGGAATCCTTGCCGCCGATGGCGGCGCAGCCCAGACCGATCTGTGCCTTATAAGCCCCCAGCAGAGCAGCAAAGGGCTTGCCCCACCGCTCCGGCTCCTCCCGGAGGCGCTCGAAGTACTCCTGTAGGGTGAGATAGGCCTTCTCCGGGTCGGCCCCGGCGGCGGCCAGCTTGGAAACGCTCTCCACCACGGCGCACTGAGCGCCCAGGAAGGGGTCCCGCTCCATGAGGTAGGGGTCGAAGCCGCAAGCCATGACGGAGCAGGTCTCCGTGTGCTTTCCCGGGCCCACGGGCAGCAGGCCCACCATGGTCTGCTCCGGGGTGAGCTGATACTTGCCGCCGTAGGGGGCCAGAACGGAGGATGCGCCAATGGTGGAATCGAAACGTTCCCCCAGGCCCCGCTGAGAGGCCAGGTTGGGATCGGCCACCAGGTCATAGAAGCTCTGGCAGATGTCGGTAACAGGGGCCTCTGTCTCCCGTCCCGGCAGGGCGGGCACGGAGACGGTGGTGTGCTTGGAGGCCCCGTTGGTGTTCAGGAAGGCCCGGGACAGGTCGGCGATCTTCACCCCGTTCCACTCCATGACCATCCGGGGGCTCTCCGTGACCACCGCCACCGGGTAGGCCTCCAGATTCTCCGCCGTGGCAAAGGCGATGAGCCGGTCTGCGTTTTCGGCGTCCACCACCACGGCCATCCGCTCCTGGGACTCAGAGATGGCAAGCTCGGTGCCGTCCAGACCCTCGTACTTCTTGTGAACGGCGTTCAGGTCGATCTCCAGGCCGTCAGCCAGCTCGCCGATGGCTACGGAGACACCCCCAGCGCCGAAATCGTTGCACCGCTTGATGAGCCGGGTCACCTCCGGGTTGCGGAACAGCCGCTGGAGCTTCCGCTCCTCCGGGGCGTTGCCCTTCTGCACCTCGGAGCCCATGGTCTGGAGGGAGTCCATACTGTGGCTCTTGGAGGAGCCGGTGGCCCCGCCGATGCCGTCCCGTCCGGTGCGTCCGCCCAGGAGGATGACCACATCCCCCGGTTCGGGCTGGACACGAACCACCTGATCTGCCGGAACAGCCCCCACCACGGCGCCCAACTCCATGTGCTTGGCCACATAGCCGGGGTGGTAGAACTCGCTGACCACGCCGGTGGCCAGACCGATCTGGTTACCGTAGGAGGAATAGCCCGCAGCGGCGGTGGTGGCCAGCTTCCGCTGAGGCAGACGGCCGGGGATGGTTTCCTCCAGCGGGGTTCGGGGATCGCCGCAGCCAGTGATACGCATGGCCTGATACACATAGGCCCGGCCCGCCAGGGGGTCACGGATGGCTCCGCCGATGCAGGTGGCGGCCCCGCCGAAGGGCTCAATTTCGGTGGGGTGATTGTGGGTCTCGTTTTTGAACTGGAGCAGCCAGTCCTGCTCCTGGCCGTCCACATCCACCGGGATGTGGATGGAGCAGGCGTTGATCTCCTCGCTCTCGTCCAGGTTGGGCAGCTCGCCCCGCTTTTTCAGCACCTTGGTCCCGGCGGTGGCAATGTCCATCAGGGTGACGGGGCGCTGGGCCGCCTTTTCCGGGCCATAGACCTCCACCCGGTCCGCCAGGAACTGCTCATAGGCGGCTTTGACTCCCTCGTCCCGGAGGTCAACGCCGTCGATGTGGGTACCGAAGGTGGTGTGGCGGCAATGGTCGGACCAGTAGGTGTCCACCACCTTCAATTCTGTGACAGTGGGATCCCGCCCCTCGTCGTCCCGGAAGTAGGCCTGGAGGAATTTCAGGTCGTCCAGGTCCATGGCGAGGCCGTACTGCCGCAGGGTGGCCTCCAGCCCCGCCTCGTCCTGGGCGATAAAGCCGTCCAACGTGGGGACGCTGCTGGGGACAGCGTAGGTTCGCTCCAGCGTCTCCGGCTTGTCCTGGGAGGCCCGGCGGCTCTCCACCGGGTTGATGAGGTATCCGGCGATCCGGTCCACCTCGTCTCCGGTCAGCTCGCCCAGAAGGACATACACCGTGGCAGCGCTGACCAGGGGCCGGTCACAGCCCGCCAGCAGCTGGATGCACTGGGCGCAGGAGTCCGCCCGCTGGTCAAACTGGCCGGGAAGGGCCTCCACCACCAGGATGGAGTGAGGCCCCGTGACCTGGGGCATAGTCTCCTCATAGTAGTTGTCCACCATGGGCTCGGAGAAGACGGTGGAGGCCGCCTGCTCGAACACTGCCCGGTCAATGCGATCCACATCGTAGCGGTACAGCAGCCGCAGGCCGGTGAGGGTCTGGATGCCCAGCTGTTCTCTCAGCTCTTTGAATACCTGGTTGGCCTTGACGTCAAAGCCGGGGCGTTTTTCCGCATAGCAGCGGTACACTTGGTTCATGGCACTGATCTCCCTTCTGTATTTCACGGAGGTAGCACTTGATAAACGGAGCGTTGCGCTCCGGCGGAGGACGGAACAGACGGACAAGGAGACTGCCAAAAGCGGCCTCCTTGCCAAATGATGATCGTTCAGGGTCGGATGGCGATGACCGCCGCCATGGAGCCACGGGCGGGGCCGGTGATCCGGTGGCTCCAGTATCGCTCCGGATGGCAGCCGGTGCAGTCAGGACAGACGTCGATCTGTCGGACGCCGCAGTCCAGCAGCAGCGCCCGGTTGATGCCCTTCAGGTTCACATGGAACCTGCCGTCCTCTGCGGGCCGGAGAAAGGGCTTTGCCAGCTCTCCCAGGGCGCTCTCCATGGCGGTCGTCACATCGTCATGGGTGAGAAAGCAGCAGGAACCGATACCGGGGCCGACAGCCGCCCGGATGTCCCCCGGGTGGGAGCCATAGACCTCCCCCATCCGGCGGACGGTGCGCACAGCGATGGCCTGGGCAGTCCCCCGCCATCCGGCGTGGCTGGCCGCCGCCACCCGGCGCACCGGGTCATAGAACAGCAGGGGGATACAGTCAGCGGTGAAAATGGTCAGAATCAGGCCGGGCACGTCAGTCATCAGGCCGTCGGCCTCGTAGTCCCGCTCCCGATCCAGGCCCTTGCCCCGGTCTGCCAGGGTGCAGACCCGGATCTCGCTGCCGTGTACCTGATGGGAGAGGACGAGATCGGAGATTTCCCCCACTCCCGTGGCCTGGCAGAACCGGCGATAGTTCTCCCGGACGGCTTCGGGGTCGTCCCCCCGGGTGTGGCCCAGATTCAGGGAGGCGTACACCCCCTGGCTCACGCCGCCCAGCCGGGTGGAGAAGCCGTGGGCCACATCTCCGGTCTGGGACAGGCCCTCGCTCTCCCACCAGAGGAGACCGTTTTCCCCTGTTCGCTCCCGAAAGGACAACTCAGTCCATCCCCCGGTTCCGGCCGCAGCACTTTTTGTACTTCTTGCCGGAGCCGCAGGGGCAGGGGTCGTTGGGGCCGATCTTCTTGGCCTTGCGGACGGGGATGCGGCGGGGCTTCTCCTTGGGGCTCTCGCCCCCGGCGGACTCGCCGGTGACCTTGGCCACCGCCTTCCGCTCCACCTTGTTGGTCTGGACACGGGCGATATAGATGCGCCGCACCGCCTCCCGCTGGATGGCGGCGTTCATCTCCTCGAACATGTTGGCGGCCTCCTTCTTGAAGGCCTTGACCGGATCCTCCTGGCCGTAGGCCCGAAGCCGGATGCCCTGCTTCAGATCGTCCACGGCGTCGATATGATCCATCCAGTACTCGTCCACCACCCGGAGGAACATGACCCGCTCCAGCTCCCGCATGAGCGGCTCGCCCAGGATCTCCTCCTTCTTCTGGTAGATGTCGTGGGCCCGCTCCTTCACCTGGTCGCAGACCTCCTGGGGCTTCATGGTCTTGAGCTCCTCGTCGGTGTAGACCAGCTCGTCCGGGGTCAGGAACACGTTGCGATAGTCCTTTGTGGCCTCGGTCAGGTCGTCGGCGGTCAGATGCTTTCGCTCCCCGGCGGCGCCCAGCACGTCGTGCTCGATGATCCGGTCGATCATGTTCTCGATATAGGGCTTCAGGTTCTCCCCGTTGAGCACCTTCCGGCGCTCGCCGTAGATGACCTCCCGCTGGGTGTTCATCACGTCATCGTAGTCCAGGACGTTCTTCCGGATCTGGAAGTTCCGGGACTCCACCTTCTTCTGGGCGTTCTCGATGGCGTTGGACAGCATCTTGGCGTCGATGGGGGTGTCCTCGTCGATTTTCAGGGTGTCCATCATGTTGGAGATGCGGTCAGAGCCGAACAGCCGGAGAATGTCGTCCTCCAGAGAGAGGAAGAAGCGGCTCTCGCCGGGGTCGCCCTGACGACCGGAACGGCCGCGGAGCTGGTTATCGATACGCCGGGCCTCGTGGCGCTCGGTGCCCAGGATATAGAGGCCGCCCGCCGCCCGGACCTGCTCGGCCTCCTGGGCGATGCTCTCCTTGTATTCCTCCATCTTCTCGGCAAAGAGGGCCCTGGCCTCCAGAATCTCCTCGTTGTCCGTGTCGGCGTAGCCGGTGGCCTCGGCGATGACCTCATCGTCGTAGCCCTTCCGGCGCAGCTCCGCCTTGGCCAGATATTCGGCGTTGCCGCCCAGCATAATGTCGGTGCCACGTCCGGCCATGTTGGTGGCCACCGTCACCGCCCCCAGCTTGCCTGCCTGGGCGATGATCTCCGCCTCACGCTCATGATTCTTGGCGTTGAGGACGTTGTGAGGGATGCCCTTGGCCCGGAGCATCCGGCTCAGCTTCTCCGACTTCTCAATGGAGACGGTGCCCACCAGCACCGGCTGGCCCTTTTCGTGGCAGGCTACGATCTGGTTCACGATGGCCCGGTACTTCCCGGCCTCGGTCTTGTAGACGCAGTCCGGCTGGTCGATGCGCACCACCTTGCGGTTGGTGGGGATCTCCACGATGTCCAGGCTGTAGATGGAGTTGAACTCCTCCTCCTCGGTCATGGCGGTGCCCGTCATGCCGGAGAGCTTTTTGTACAGACGGAACAGGTTCTGGAAGGTGATGGTAGCCAGGGTCTTGGACTCCCGGGCGACCTCCAGACCCTCCTTGGCCTCGATGGCCTGGTGCAGGCCCTCGTTATACCGGCGTCCGTACATCAGGCGGCCGGTGAACTCGTCCACGATGATGACCTGGTTGTCCTTGACCACATAGTCCACGTCCCGGCGCATGACGCCGTGGGCACGGATGGCCTGGTTGATGTGGTGGTTCAGGGTGGTGTTCTCCTCGTCGGCCAGGTTTTCCAGGTTAAAATAGGCCTCCGCCTTGGCGATGCCCCGGGCGGTGAGGGTACACTGCTTCCGCTTCTCCTCCACCACGTAGTCGTAATTCTCGTTGATCTCGTCGTCGATCTCCTTGTCGTCGCTCTCGGCGATGACGTACCGCTTCAGGGTGCAGACGAACTGATCCGCCATCTGGTAAAGCTGGGTAGACTCGTCTCCACGGCCGGAGATAATCAGAGGAGTACGGGCCTCGTCGATGAGGATGGAGTCCACCTCGTCCACGATGGCGAAGTTCTGCCCCCGCTGCACCAGGTCACGGTCATAGATGGCCATGTTGTCCCGGAGGTAGTCGAAGCCGATCTCGTTGTTGGTGCCGTAGGTGATGTCGGCAGCGTAGGCCTCCCGCCGCTCCTTCCGGGTCAGGCCGTGGACGATGAGGCCCACGGTGAGGCCCAGAAAGCGGTAGACCTTGCCCATCCACTCGGAGTCGCGCTTGGCCAGGTAGTCGTTGACGGTGACGATATGGACGCCCTCCCCTGCCAGCGCGTTCAGGTAGGCGGGCAGAGTGGCCACAAGGGTCTTGCCTTCGCCGGTCTTCATCTCGGCGATGCGGCCCTGGTGGAGGATGATGCCGCCGATGAGCTGCACCCGGTAGGGACGCATGCCCAGCACACGGTCGGACGCCTCCCGGACGGTGGCAAACGCCTCCGGGAGCAGATCGTCCAGACTCTCGCCGTTGGCATAGCGCTCCTTAAATTCCGGTGTCTTGGCCTTGAGCTGCTCGTCGGTCAGCGCCTTGTATTCGTCGCTGAGTGCTTCGATTTTATCTGCGATCGGGGTGATCTTCTTGACCTCCCGTGCGGAGGTGGTGCCGAAGATTGCCTGTAACAGTCCCACAATAATGCTTCCTTTCCATGGAGGATTGCTGCGGAGCGGGAAACCGCCCCTCCGCAGGGTAGACAGGCCTGAGGGAGAGTCCTCTCCCCGGCTCAGGCCACAATTCAACAGATAGCATTATAGCATAACATTCTCTCCCGGGAAAGTGGGAGACGGATGTTTTTTTCCTTTTTTATCACGGGCAGCAGGAGTGTATCTCTCCTTAACCCTTCTTCTTCCGCCTCAGCCAGAACAGCTTCCACGCCCCGTAGCCGTGCTCCGGGTCGCTGTCCAGCTCCTGGGTGCGGACATACCGCTGCCAGCGGTCGTCGAACTTCAAAGCCGCGCCGTTCTCCTGAACGTCGGTGAGCTCTTTGGGCAGGGCGTCCCGATGACCCTTCCATGTGGGCTCCTCTCCCCAGAGAAACACCCCCTCCCCGTCAAAGCCGGAGGCCCAGGACTGAAAGACCAGGCCCGCCGCCTCGCCGTAGCAGTAGCGTTCAAAGAGCACCCGGCCGTCGATGTAGAAGGTCAGGCAGTCCCGGACGCTGTGCTCCTTCTCCCGCTCATAGCGGCAGCCGCAGCGACTGCCTGCAAACTCTCTGCTGTCTGCTGTCATGGATATGCCTCCTGTTTCCTGTAACGGTCTGCCGGAGCAGCCGCAGTCACGATTGCAAAGGGGCGGCACCGTCTGATGCCGCCCCCTGATTATACCATATCTTTGGCCGGATGTGTGACTTCAATCACAACTCCGCCAGAAAATCCTCCACCACGTCTCCCGCCGTGACCGCAGTGACCGTTCCTGCCGCCATCCTGTCCAGCAGGTACAGGATCTGCTCCCGACGGGGGGTGATGTGGCGGATGATCTCCTCTCCCCCGCCGCTGTCCGTGACCGCCAGGCCGAAGCTGTCTCCCCAGCAGGTCTCCTCCGTCAGCAGCCAGTAATCCAGCGCCAGGGTCTCGCCGCTCTCCAGCAGGATGCTGCGCTCCTCTCTCCACTCCCGTTTCAATTTGCTCCCTCCCCTGGGCGAACCTCCTGCTTTCGCCCGAATGTAGGGAATATTATAGTGATTTGTCCCTGTTTTTCCAGGAAAAAGTATCGCACAGTTCGACGTTTTCCCGCCAAAGCCCCGTTCTCCTGCGGCGATCCGCCCTGGTTCCGCCCGTTCTGCGCCGGTTTTGTCGAACGGTTTTTCCGGAGAAAGCAGAAAAACGCCGCTCTCGCAGAGCAGCGTCTCTGAATTCTTCTGAATGTTTGCCTCTCACACCACCAGATAACCGATCACCATGATATAATGGCAGAGAGTACCTGCCAGGACAAAGAGGTGGAACAACTCATGGGCGCCGAAGCCGGGGATGCGCTTTTCCAGGCCCGGGAGCTTCATGGCGTAAATCACCCCGCCCACCGTGTAGAGCACCCCGCCTACCGCCAGCCAGATCACCGCCCCAAGGGGCATGTGCTCCAGCATCTGCGGCAGAGCCAGCACGGACACCCAGCCCAGGGCTATATAGATCACCGAGGAGAGCCATTTGGGGCAGGTCACCCAGAACATGGTAAACAGGATCCCCAGCAGAGCAATCACGGAAACCGTCGCCGCCAGCACCTTTCCGCCCCAATCCCACAGGCCAAACACGCACACCGGCAGATAGGAGCCGACGATGAGCAGATAGATCATGGAGTGATCCAGCCGTTTCAATCGGAGATAGCCCGTCCGGTTCAGCCGGAAGGTGTGGTAGGCGGTGCTGGCCCCATAGAGGGCGATGGCGCCTCCCGAGAAAGCGCACAGGGACAGGGTCTCCGCAACGGAGCAGCCGACATAGGATGCCTTTACCAGCAACGGGAAGGTTCCGAACACCGCCAGCAGAAAGCCGATAAAATGGCTCAGCGCACTGTATGGGTCTCTCGCCCGGAAATAACAGGCGGATTGCGGAGCGTCTGCCGCTCCTGCCACCGCTGTCATCTGCACCTGTACCATATGATTCACCTCTCAAAAACAGTTTATCTGGTTTTCAATATTAGATTACATCATTTTGCCGCATTTGTCAAGCGTTATTCTGCAACTTGACAAATTGTTCATATCTGCTATACTGTTGGAAGGAAAAATCATCTGACGCCGTTTTTTGACTGAAAGAAAGTCGTATCCCCATCCTCCGGATGCTGTCATATGTCTTCCGTCAATTGGATGTCTGGAAGATGTTGGAAGGAGCCTGATACCAATATGAATCCACTGGAACAGCTTGTCAGCTACCGCTGTCCGCCCTTTTCCGAGTATCCCGCCATTCCCCTGTACATGGATCAGGTCATCTCCCTGCTCAATCAGGCGGTCAGTCCCTTCTATCCGGACACGGACGCCCCGGTCACCGCCTCCATGATTAACAACTATGTGAAGCTGAAGGTACTCCCCGCCCCGGTGCAGAAGAAGTACAGCCGGAACCAGGTGGTCACGCTGTACATCGTCTTCCTGCTCAAGCAGGTGTTGAGCATGGAGGAGATCCGTCTGCTCCTCCGTCGGGAGTTCGATGCGGAGGATATGGAGCCCTCCTATCGCTGCTTCTGTGGCCAGCTGGAGGGAGCGCTGTCCGAGCTGGCCGGAGACTCCATCGAGTCCTTCTCCGGGGCGCACCCTCTCATGGAGGCCGCCATCCGCTCTCTGGTCTACCGGCGGTATGTGGCGGTGCTCCTGCGGGAGCCTGTGGAGGAGACGCCTCAGGCAGAGCAGGAATAAAGCAAAAAATAAGAGGAGTGGGCGGCAGCTCACTCCTCTCTGTTTCCCGTTTTTTCAAATTGTGGTTCCCGCCTCCAGGTACAGGAGAAAATGTCCCGCAAAGAGCAGGGCCACCGTTCCCTCTGGGCCCATGGGCCAGACCAGCTCCCGCTCCCGCTTCCAGCCGGTGAGCCGGGCGAACAGCCGGAACAGCCCCCAGCCCGCCACGGCTCCCAGGGTGTTCATCACCAGGTCGTCCACGTCGCTGGCCCGGAAGTTGACCAGCTAGCTCACCTCCACCAGCAGAGAGCAGCCCAGCCCGCCCAGCAGCGCAGTATAAAATCTGTCCCGGCTGTCCCACAGCAGAGGAGTGAGAAAGCCCAGAGGCACAAAGAGCAGCACGTTGAGCGCATACCCCACCGGGTCGATGCCCAGGGAGAAGGGGGCGAGATTCACCTCGCTACAGTCCCAGCAGACCCCATTTTGCAGCGCCTCGGCCAGCGCGCCCGCTCCCGTGACCGCCCAGATACCGGCGATGTAGAGAACGTACAGGGCCATCCACAGCCAGCGGGTGCCCTCCATCCGGCGGACGCCCTGCACCCTCTGCCATTGGCGGAGGATGGCGGCGACAGCCAGCCAGGGCAGGACGGCGGAGGACAGCTCATAGAGCAGCTGCAAAAACGTCCCGCCGTCGGGAGAGAACACGGCGCAGGTCAGCAGAAACAGCCCGGCACACACCAGGGCCGGGATGAGCAGCAGCATGGAGGCCTCCTTTCCGGGCAGACACCGTTCGTTTGCGTCAGTCGGTGATGGTGAGGGACAGAGATTCGGTAAGCGTATCCGTTTCCGCCCCTACCTTGTAGCTGAGGGCGTGAGTCAGTCCGGAAAACACAAATGATGTCTCGCTGTCTGTCAGGATGGCGTACATGATCGGTTCGTCACCGGCATCACTGGAATACAGGTAGAGCTGAATTTCCACCCCTTCAGGAATACTGTCTGCGGATACGGTGATCTCTGCTGTATTGGTGATAAGATAGTCCTGGGTGATCTGCACCTCTGTCTCGTCTGCGGCCAGCTCCAGGGTCACGTCGTTGTCGCTGAGAGCGATACCCTCCGTGTTCCTTTGGGAGGTGCTTATGTCTGTGGTGTCAACGACGTCCTCCGATGTCTGGCCGGAGCAGCCCGCACAGGCCAAAAGGCAGAATGTCATGGTCAATAGCAAAAGAAACGGTTTCTTCATCATCATTTCCCTCCTTTACCCTGTCCGTTTATATCCCCAGGGGCCTCCCGACCCCTGGGGTCTATTCTTATTCCGTTCCGACCGTTCTAGAATCCTCCGTCTCCGGCCCGGCTGAGGCGTCGTCCTCCTTTGGCGGCTCCGGGGACGGCTCGAGGTCCTCTGCTTCCGCCGGTCCCGTCTCAGGGGGCATGGTGGGCGGCTCGGGCAGGGGAGGGGCCTTGGGGGTCTTTGGCTCCTCTGTTTTTTCCGGCTCCTCCGGCAGCGGAGGCGCGGACGGGAAGGTGATGACAGCCTTGAACAGATCGCCGTCCACCACCAGGTCGAACTGCCCGCCCTGGACGTTGGTGAGGTTCCGGGCGATGGACAGGCCCAGGCCGCTGCCCTCGGTGGTGCGGGAGGCGTCGCCCCGGACGAACCGCTTCATCAGCTCCTCGGGCGGGACGTTCAGGGGGTCGGCGGAGATGTTCTTCACCGTCACCACATAGTCGTTCTCCTGATGGGCCACATCCAGATAGACCCGGGTCCCCGGCATGGCATATTTCGTGCAGTTGCCCAGCAGGTTGTCCAGCACCCGCCACAGGTGATGCCCGTCCGCCTGGATGGGACAGGGCTCCTCCGGGGTGGTGAGGATGGTGGTCAGTCCGGCGGCCTCCAGCCGGTCGCTGTACTCCGCCGCCGCCTGCTCCACCAGCTGGACGATGTCCAGCCGCTCCAGCCGGACGGCCACGGTGCCGCTGGCCGCCTTGGACGCCTCTACCAGGTCCTCTGTCAGCGTCTTGAGCCGCTGGCTCTTCCGGTCCAGTACATCGATATAACCCCGGATTGTCTCGTCCTGGATGTCCGCCTTTTTCAGCAGATCCACATAGTTGATGATGGAGGTGAGGGGGGTTTTCAGATCGTGGGAGACGTTGGTGATCAGCTCGGTCTTGAACCGCTGGCCCTTGACCTCCTCCTCCACCGCCTTTTTCAGCCCCTGGGAGAGACTGCCCAGGTCGTTGGCGTGGTCCTTCAGGTCGGGGAGCATATGGCGGCTGTCCACCGTGGCGTCCAGCTTGCCGTCCACCATCTCCTTGACGGTTTTCCGCAGTCTGGCCCAGTCCACCGCCCACTTGCAGGCCAGGGCCACCGGTGGGAGCATCAGCAGCAGGAAGAGCAGCAACGCCTGGATGGGATACCAGTAGACCAGGTCATCGAAGCCGATGACAAAGAACAGCCCTGCTGCCGCATAGTACACGGCGCAGCCCACCAGCACCTTCCAGTAGAGGGCCCACTGGGAGACGGCCTGTCTGCATCCGTTCAGCGCGCTCCTGCCCAGCTTTCCGCACCGGCGCAGCAGGCGGCAAATCAGGCTCTGCTGGCCCACCGTCCTGGTCTTGATCTGGGCGGCGATGACCACCCAGGCGATGAGACAGCCCAGCGTCCCCGCCATTCCGGCCAGGCCCCAGACCATGGCGGCATAGGTCAGGGTCGCGTCGTTCCAGTAGAAACGGGAAAACTCCAAGGCGGCTCCTATGAGGGCCAGAGCGACCACGGCAATGATCGCCTCGATGGGCAGCTTATTCAGCCCCCGGAGGGCCAGCTCCCCCTCCCGGTTCCAGCCCCAGGCCCAGGTCATCTCCGCCAGCAGCGCCAGGAAGAGCAGCAGAGAGATACCGGTGATCCACGCCGCCGGGGTGATATACTGCTCAAACTGTTGCTGAGCGAGGAGAGAGCTCTTGTAGCCCTGGAAGTATGCGTCCGCCACCGGGTAGTCCTGGTCCACCCAGGTATAGATGGTGTAAAATGTCTCCGTTCCGGTGTAGACATAGTAGTAATAGGACTCGTCCTCGTAGTAGTCGGCCTCGTCCACCGCCTCGGTGGCGTCGGTGTCGGTGCTGGCGGATTCCATGGCCGCCTCACTGTCGTAGCTGTAATCGTAGCCGTAGTCCTCGTTCACATAGAGGGAACCGTCGGCGACGCTGGACAAGACCGCCCTCCAGCTGACGTTGGTGTCGGCCAGAAACTCCGCCAGGGAATCCCCCTCGTAATAGTAGGCGGAGGCGTAGCTGGTCAAGCTCCACTCCTCCTCGGTGCCCCGAACCAGTACCCAGTCGCCGGTGGCGGTGAGGTCCAGGTAGTAGCCCACATTCTCCTCGATGCCCAGCTCGTAGGAGCTGTACATATAAATGCCCCGATACGCCTCGTTGGCCTCCTCCACGGTGGCGTCGTTGTTGGCCAGGAGAATATCCCCGTCCTCCCCGACGACCACATAGCGGAAGTTGGTCTCGTCGGCGGAGAGGTACTCGCCCAGCTCGGCGTACCACTCCTCACCGGCGGCGGTCAGCTCGTCTGCATACAGCGAGAGGAACAGAAATTCCTTTGTGTACTGGCATTGACTGTCATAGGCGTACACGTCCACGGGGTCATAGTCCGTGTTGTATCTGGCCGCCAGGACGATCAGCACCCCCGCCCCGGCACAGGCCACCGTCGCCAGCGCCCAGGCCAGCAGAAAGGCCAGAGCCTTGACCACGCCAGAGCCACGGAGACGGAATCCCTTTTTCATGTTACTGCACCTCCTACAATAAAGTTACGGACATAGGCACGGCAGCCAGCCGTGTCTGTTTC